>JAYVCH010000140.1:0-4882 GCA_043750055.1 Fibrobacteria bacterium | reverse complement strand
TTGGCCAAGTTCAGCACAGATCTCCGTCTCCTACAAAGTTTGAAAGAAATTGAGGAACCTTTTGAGGCCGACCAAATCGGTTCCTCAGCCATGGCCTATAAGCGCAATCCCATGCGAGCAGAACGCATTGGTTCTTTATCCCGATTTGTGCAAGCGCAAGTGTCCACCACCGCTTTCACCGCATCCACCCAATGGTTTGAGCGAACACTAGACGACTCAGCGAATAAACGCTTGGCCATTCCCCAAGCCTTTCTGGCCATCGACGCCATGTTGATTCTTGCCGAAAATGTTTGCGAAGGATTGGTTGTTTATCCCAAGATCATTGCCCGGCATGTCTTGGCGGAATTGCCTTTTATGGCGACGGAAAATATCCTAATGGCAGGGGTAAAGGCCGGCGGCAATCGTCAAGACTTGCATGAAGCCATCCGGAAGCATTCGCTCGAAGCAGCGAAGCAAGTGAAACAGGCTGGCCTTGACAATGATTTGATGGAACGCATCGCAAAGGATCCGGTATTTGGAATGGATGCAATAACTTTGGGTGAGGTTCTCGATCCGGCCCGATTCACAGGGCGGTCCGCGCAAATAACGGAAGAGTATTTGGCGGGAGAGGTCGATCCAGTTTTAGCCAAGCGATCGGATTGGAAAAATCTCGACCAGGAAGAATTGCGCGTATAATCTCCTTTCAGGATTTTGTGGGGCGTCAGTTACGAGTTGGATCCCATTCATTGAGGATCGCTTCAAAAAGATCTTCGACTTCGTGTCCTCCAGAGAAACAGGCGAAATACACAATGGCCAGCGCATTGTATTGGCCGTGAAAATTTCGAAGTATTTCCATCAAGTCGAGGCCATTTTCCTCACTGATGGGCTCCTTCTTGATTAGGCCCATGGCAAACATGGCGACAGTGGCGGAAAGCTTATCTTGGTTGACGCCTTTCCATTTTTCCAACCATTCCGTTTGAATCTTAGCATCCACTTGCGCGGACTCTGGAGGTCGACAGATTTCATGCAAGACCATGAAAGAGGCATTTTCGGAAATGGATTTCGCTTCCCGAATCAATTGAAATCCTTGTTCAAAATCTTGGTAGGGAAATTTTTGATCGATCGAATCGTTGAATGCTTGTTCGTTCATGTTTTTTGCTCCAAGCCTAAAACAGTAGTTAAGTTCGCGAAGCTCCGAGGGAGGTCCTGCTACATTGAAAATGGGGGAATTTTAGTCTAAATCCGGAAATACCTTGATGTGCGTCAATCCAATGGCAAGAAAAGAGTATAATGAAACAAGGTGAAAAGTGATGGTTTAGGCCATTTTTCGTAACTTGAATACCTTTCTAAAATTGCACCACCTTAAATAGGAACGCATGAAAATCCCTCCCCGTCTCATTCCTCTGGTCGAAGATGGCATTATCGATGAAGTCATTGGCCAGGTTCGTAGCGGCAAGGAAGCGGATGTCTTTATTGTGCGGGTGGGCGAAGAGATTCGATGCGCCAAGGTTTACAAAGAAGCCAAGAATCGAAGTTTCCGACAAGCAGTTCAATACCAAGAAGGCCGAACGGTACAAAACAGTCGTAGTGCCCGCGCCATGTCTAAACGCACTCGCTATGGACAAAAAGAGGCCGAGTCCTCGTGGATCAATGCCGAAGTCGAAGCCTTGAATAAATTGGCAGCAGCGGGATTGCGTGTTCCCAAACCCTATGGTTTTTTTGATGGTGTGCTGATCATGGAACTGATCATGGATGCGGAGGGTCAGCCCGCGCCCCGTTTGGATGATATCACTCTCACCGCCGATGTCGCTCTACTCTATCATGAAGAGATGATAGCCCAAATTGTGAAAATGCTTTGTGTGGGCCTCATTCACGGAGACTTGTCGGAGTTCAATGTTTTGGTGGATGCGGAAGGACCAGTCATCATTGATTTGCCCCAAGCGGTCAATGCCGCTGGAAACAATAGCGCAGCGATGATGTTCAAACGGGATGTGGATAATATGACCCGTTATTTCGGGCGCTTTGAGCCAGGCATCCTAACCCTGAATTATGGTCAAGAAATTTGGGCCTTGTATGAAAAGGGAAAACTGACGCCACATGTAGAACTGACCGGACGCTTTGAGCCGCCCCATCGTAACGTAGATGTTACCGGAGTCTTAAACGCCATCGGGGATGCGCGACAAGAGCATGAAGAGGCACTTCTAAAAAAAAATCCCTCAGCCCAAGGACCGAGACCGCCCATTTCAAGCGGTCCAAGGTTTACGGAGGACCCCCAGAGAACTTACCCGAATCAAAGACCCAATCCCAATTCAAGACCCTCCGTTAACTCTCCGAAACCGCAGTCGCAGCAATATCCAATTAGGCCACCGCAACAACAACAGAAACCTAAGCCATATCAACCGCAGCAGCCTAAGCCATATCAACCGCGGCAATCACAGGAATCACAACAGCCTCCAATCAAGCCTCCCCAACAATCCCCAATGAATAGTCCGAATAAGCCCTTCAAGCCCCCGGAGAATGAAACTCCGCCAGAAAATAAATGGGGAAGAGGCCCTCGTCGTCCAAGAAGCGGGTCGTGACCCGCCTTAATTTTTTTCTTTAAACAGGTAAGCTGGACCTAAAATCGGAGCAACATGCTGAATCGCTTTTGATTGTTGCGAATTCCATTGTCGAAGGATTTGATAAATGTCCCATCGACCTGCAGAATATCTGAAATCAAAAATCCTAAACCCATATCGAGCTCGTAGCGCTTGCCACTCCGATCATAGAGGTAACCTCCACGGAACGCGGCCACATTGGCATACACGTATTCAGCTCCAGTATTGAATACGCTCTGACGAATATTTTCATCCCAAGTTTCGCCCACGCTATGGTTCTTGTCGTCGAATGGATAGGCCAACGATTTCCAGGCCCCGATATAAACCGGAGACGCTTCATTTCCCTCCCGGTACACCGCTTCGCGATTGGCGTCGGCGGCGATGGTGAGTTTGTGATTGGGCGTATGCACGAGCTCATAAGCCATCCCCACTTTCCACGTGAATGGAATTGGGTCGGCTTGGGCCTGGTCTACATAGAAAACCGCAGGACCCATATTTTGTAGGACCATGGCTAAACTAAGGCCTTTAACCATCGGCAGCTTATATAAGAGACCAACGTCCAAGGCGTAGCTTATTGCGACCCCGTCGGTTTTTTCACCGGAAGTGGTAATTCCCCGGGCCAGGGCGGAATAAACGAATTTGGTATTCACGCCAAGTCCAAGATCTTTGGACAACCGCGTTCCATAACTTAGCGATCCAACCATTTCATAAGAGTCAAAACTTCCGATATCCTGACCATCAGAATTGGTCTGTTGGTTCTGTCCAAATGAAACATAGTTGATAAACCCGCCAACCGTTCCCCATTCTTCAATGGGGAAGGTCGCGCCCATGAAGGCATGATATAAGTCTTTCAGATTTAAAACTGGAAGCAGGCTCTCGTAGAAAAATCCGACTTGGCTCTTAGCGCTGTTGTACCGTTCAATTCCTGCGTCGGTCACAAACCAAATATCCGGACCTTGTGCTTTTACTTCGCGCACATTTTTGTCAGCCAAGCCATTGCCCGTATGGAAATGAATCCAGTCTGCGCGCAAGTTTTGTCTTGCGCTATCCTCTCCCGCTGCCTTCTTATCGGCTCTGCGGCCTTCAGGATTCGTGTAGTTGGGAGTGTATTTCCACGCGCCTTCGGAAGTGCCGATCCAGATATGGCCATCATCGTCTAGGGCCAAGGAGCGGACTTCCTGTTTCTTGAAATGAATTTTTTCCCAAGCTCTTAAGGAAAAATGCGAGATGCCGCCAGGATGCGCAGCCCATACATGTCCATATTTGTCCAAAAGAATTTGATTGACCATCGAGTCCAGTAATCCATCGTTCGTAGTGAAAATTTTCCATTTGGCCGATCCCGTAGCAGACTTGGCGGGAGTGTATCGGGCAATACCGGCATTCTTCATGGAGACATAGATTTCGTCCTGATTATCATTGGTCGCAAGGCCGGTGATGCCTTGGTTTGGTAATAAATTTTGTCCGCGTCGAGTGATAGTGGTTTTCTTGTATTCGTAGAGACCGTCTTCGGTTCCAATCCAAACACTGCTGCCTTTTATGGCCAAGGCTGTTACGGCTAGTTTACGCATCACCCCAGCATTTGAATCTAATGCCACTGAAGGGGTGAGAACCGGTGTTGGGGTTTTAAGGGTAGTGGAATCTTTTACGGTTGAATCGGACGTGGGCTTTTGAACCTGTGCGACCGCCGTTGTATCTATGAGAGCGTTTTGGATAAAGGTGAATCCCGTTTCTTTGTCGAACGCTTTCCATCCCGCTCCATCAAAACGATACAGTCCACCGGTGGTTCCTACCCAGAGTCTATCGGTATTATCCAAAACTAATGAGGTCACGGATTCGGTGGGAAACAGAAGATTGTAGGGCAACTTCAAACTGATTAAATCTTCTTCGTCCTGTTTGGTGGAAATATGATTATAGGCTTTGACGCGCTTGATCAAGCTGTCCAGATTGTCGCCGGTGCCGGCATAGCGTCGTACGATTTTGTCGACTTGGTCACCTTGTTCGAGCACATACTCATAATAATCGCGCCAATATTTTCCGTTGAACAAAAGCAAACCATCTTTGGCCCCGGCCCATACTGTGGATTTGAGTAGAAATCCTGATCGAGGTTTGGTGGCTATCGCGGTAAATTCATGCGACATGGATATCCCGTTGCGGGTATAAACTTTTGGAAGGATCAGTTCCCATTCATTGGCAAGCGGGCCAAAGGCCATACCTGCGGGATTCCAAAAGGTACCGAACACGTCATCGGCAATGGCAATGGCTGTTTCACCCATACCCAATTGTCGAGCGCCCACGGGCATCACAAG
>JAYVCH010000139.1:0-5584 GCA_043750055.1 Fibrobacteria bacterium | reverse complement strand
TTTGGATGCCAAACCCAATGACAGACAGGATCATAGACCAAGGTGGACCAAAGCAAGATGAAAATAATATAGGTGCCAAACTTGATGCGTTCAGCAATCGCACCCGAGATCAAAGCGGGCGTGATGCAGGCGAATGCGCCTTGGAATGCGATGAAGAGATAGGCAGGAATGGTTCCGTGTAAAGTGTTTGGACCAATTCCGCTAAGGAATGCAAATCCTATCCCTCCCAAGAAGCCATTACCGTCTCCAAAAGCAAGTGAATATCCGATCACGATCCATTGCAAGGTAATGACACCCATGGTAATAAAGGAATGCATCATGGTGCCCAACATGTTTTTGGAACGCGCTAAACCTCCATAAAATAAAGCGAGTCCAGGTATCATGAAAAGCACCAAGGCGGTAGAAATCAACATCCATGCGGTATCACCGGTGTTCAAGAGTGATGCAGTCTGTTCCATTAGATCACGCCCTCGCCACGCTCTCCCGTGCGTATTCGGATCACATCCTGGATATCGGATATGAAAATTTTGCCATCCCCGATTTTCCCGGTCTGGGCGGTGACGCAAATGACGGCGATAATTTTTTCCGCATCCTCATCCTTGCAAACAATTTCAAGTCGGATTTTTGGGACGAAATCAATTTTGTATTCTGCGCCGCGATAAACTTCGGAATGGCCACGTTGACGACCAAATCCTTTCATTTCCACTATGGACATTCCTGAGACAAGGTCAACCAAGGCAGCGCGGACCTCATCTAATTTATGGGGTCTGATAATCGCTTCAATTTTTTTCACAGTGACCTTCTATCCGCTTAGGTGGTTTCGAACCAATGGCTATATAGTAATAGTTTTCAAATAAAAAAGCCCCCCGCTTTTGCGAAGGGCTTGTCACTTTATTTAAACCGTCTCCCTTGAACGAGGAGCTTTGAATCAGGATTTAGTAGCGGTAATGATTGGGCTTGTAGGGCCCGCTTACCGGCACATTGATATACTCGGATTGTTTTGGATTGAGCTTGGTCAATTTCACGCCGAGCTTCTCAAGGTGCAATCGAGCCACTTCCTCATCCAAGTGTTTGGGCAAGGTGTAGACGCCGACTTCAAGCTTTTTGGTCCAAAGTTCTATTTGAGCCAAGGTCTGGTTGGTGAAGGATGCGGACATCACAAAGCTGGGATGACCTGTGGCGCAGCCCAAATTCACGAGTCGACCTTCAGCGAGCAAGAAGATGCTATTGCCGGTCGGGAATTCGTACTTGTCCACTTGGGGCTTGATATTGGTGTGCTTGATACCGGGCCAGTTGCGCAATCCCACAATGTCCACTTCACTGTCGAAATGGCCGATATTGCAGACAATGCTCTGATCCTTCATCTTGCTCATATGCTCGGCAGTGATGATATCCACGTTGCCGGTGGTGGTAACGTAGATGTTACCTTCAGGCAAAGCGTCTTCGAGAGTGGTCACTTTATAACCTTCCATTGCCGCCTGAAGCGCGCAGATGGGGTCGATTTCAGTAACGATTGTGCGAGCGCCGAAACCGCGCATAGACTGGGCGCAACCTTTACCAACATCACCATATCCGCAAACCACCGCAACCTTGCCGGCCACCATTACATCGGTAGCGCGTTTGATGCCGTCAGCCAACGATTCGCGGCAACCGTAAAGATTGTCGAACTTGGACTTAGTAACACTGTCATTTACGTTGATGGCGGGAACCAAGAGATCCTTCTTTTCCATCATCTGATAGAGGCGATGCACGCCGGTAGTGGTCTCTTCCGAAACGCCTTTCCAATCCTTGACGAAACGGGCCCACATACCAGGATTTTCAACCAGGGTGCGCTTGAGCAATTTTAAGATTACGGCTTCTTCTTCGCTTCCGGGTTTGCGGTCTAAGAAGGACGCATCCTTCTCAGCCTTCAGGCCCCAATGCAAGAGCAAAGTAGCGTCGCCACCGTCATCGACAATAAGTTGAGGTCCGATTTCCAAACCTTCTTTGCCGGGAAAGCTGAGAGCGGCCATGGTGCATTCCCAGTATTCTTCCAACGTTTCACCCTTCCAGGCGAAGACCGGCGTGCCTGCGGCTGCAATGGCAGCGGCGGCGTGATCCTGGGTTGAGAAAATATTGCACGATGCCCAACGCACATCCGCGCCGAGTTCAACCAAGGTTTCAATCAATACGGCCGTTTGAATGGTCATGTGCAAGCTACCCATGATGCGCGCACCCTTGAGGGGTTTGGTCTTGCCGTATTTCTCGCGGGTCTGCATTAGACCAGGCATTTCCTTTTCGGCGATTTCGATTTCCTTGCGACCGAATTCGGCCAAGGACATATCCGCCACCTTGGATTTACCCCAGGTGGTGGCTTCGTATTTAGGGATGGCCTTTTTGGCTTCTGAAGTCATCGTCGACATATTTTATTCTTTCCGGGTGAGGATGGATTTCTTCGAATGGATCAGGTTATTCGTTATGCGAGCACCGGTTGTGGAGCCTTGATAGAAGATGCTTTCCCAGCTTCGCGCAATGCATCGGCCTTATCGGTCTTTTCCCAAGTAAATGAATCGCCCTTGCGTCCGAAATGACCATGAACGGCAGTGGCGCGATAACGGGGTTTAAGCAAATCCAACATGCGAACAATGCCGCCGGGCGTTAGGTCGAAATGTTCGTGAACCAGGGCCTCCAAAGCTTCGGGAGAAAGTTTGCCTGTGCCGAAGGTTTCGACATATACGGAAACGGGCTTGGGATAGCCGATGGCATAGGCAACCTGAACTTCACAACGCGAGGCCAAGCCAGCGGCTACGATGTTTTTGGCTACGTAACGTGCAGCATACGCCGCGCTACGATCGACCTTGGAGGGATCTTTTCCCGAAAAGGCGCCGCCGCCATGTCGTCCCATGCCTCCATAAGTATCGACGATGATTTTACGACCTGTTAGGCCGCAATCTCCCATGGGGCCGCCAATAACAAAACGGCCGGTGGGGTTGATGAAATAATGTGTCTTGGCATCGAGCAAGTGTGCAGGTATAACAGCCTTGACGCATTTCTCTATGATTTCTTTTTGGATAGTCGCATGGTCCACGTCTTCGCCGTGTTGAGTCGAGAGCACGACCGTATCAATACGCTGGGGTTTACCATCCACATATTCCACCGTCACTTGGGACTTGGAATCAGGACGAAGCCATTTCAGCGTGCCGTTCTGACGAAGCTCGGC
This sequence comes from Fibrobacteria bacterium, assembly GCA_043750055.1. Classification (GTDB taxonomy): domain Bacteria; phylum Fibrobacterota; class Fibrobacteria; order UBA11236; family UBA11236; genus Chersky-265. The sequence goes on along the minus strand of JAYVCH010000139.1, from coordinate 2,385 downwards.
AAGTTTTTCCATCAAACGATGAGAATAATGAATTGGCATCGGCATTAATTCTTCGGTTTCGTCACAAGCGAATCCGAACATCATCCCTTGATCGCCCGCGCCTTGTTCCTTAAACAAACCTTCGCCTTCGGAAACGCCTTGGGCAATATCGGGGCTCTGCTTGTCGAGAGTTACCATTACAGCGCATGTTTTGCTATCAAAGCCGATGGTAGCATCGGTGTAACCTGTGCGGGCAATGGCTTCACGCACAATTTTTTGAAAATCGATATTGGCTTTAGTCGTAATTTCACCAGCCACCACGACGAGGCCAGTGGTAATCAAAGTCTCACAAGCCACGCGACTGCGGGGATCTTGTTCCAACATCGCGTCGAGAATGGAATCGGAAATTTGGTCCGCCATCTTATCGGGATGGCCCATGGATACGGATTCAGAAGTAAATAGGTGTCTTGACATGAGGCACTCCTGCTGATGTTTCTGGCCCGGTCACACTCGCAATCCGGGGCGGCCATTTTTGGCCCTTAAACTAATTGTACAATTTTCCCGGATTAAATACATCGGTTAATCGTGATTTATTGATATTTCTTTTTCTGATTAAAAAATGGGAAAAATGGGCTAAAACGGACTAAAATGGTCCAAAGGGGTTGACTCTAAGATTCGGAACTGCCCTTATGCCCCCGAATTCAGAAGGCTCAACAACAAACTTGGGCTGGAAGGAAATCTTTACATCCGATTGCTATGGTTGCCAACTAGTCGGAATTCGGCGCTTCCAACGTGTTCAAATTTTTCGCACTGCAGTGAAGGATCTAGCTTGGAGTATCCAGTAGGAAGCCGTTTGCTGCATTAAACTCTGGGAAAATGAAACCTATTGCTCGTAAGCACCCATATCAACTCTTCCGCCTTGAACTCGTGCTGCACCTGTGATATCTGTCGTTGGAATTTCAGACGTGCTTTGATCACCAGCATTAATGGCGGGACTACCAGGCGTAAGATTCAAGCCATCGTCTCGAGTAAAATATTTACCATCAGGCCCGGAAAAATTGGAAGTATTTAAAAATTGTGGAGTTGTCTGAATGATGCCAAGTCCTTGGACAATTGTTGAGTTTGATCGTTTAAAAATTGAAGCAACCCCACCCTGCAAATCAGAATAACTGAGGCGAATCGTATCGCGGGAGATTGAATCCGGATTTATGGCAATTTGTGAACCATCCGTAGACAAGGTAGAGTTACCCCAAAAAATTGAATTTTGAATGAATGCATTATTTTGAAAATTCCGTGCTGACTCAAAATATACCGCTCCTCCCATGTACCTAGCAGAGTTGCTACTAAAAGTTGAATTCACAATAGAAATTTTTGATCCCAAACTATAAATTGCACCACCAGAGGCCGCACTTGAATTTGATAAAAATACACAGTTATTAAATGTTACATTTGCACCTTGAATATATGCGGCTCCGCCTCCGTATTGGGCAATATTTCCGTCAAATATTGAATTAATATAAACTGAAGAACTATTCTTTTCATAAATACCTGTTCCAGATGGAGCTTTATTATTAGTGAACCTGCTGAAACTGATGGTTGGAGCGGAACCATTAAAATTTAACATCGCACTACCAAGGCCTCCCAGGTTATTTTGAAAAACACAATGTGTGATTGTTGGGGAACTCGATTGATTGGCTATTCCGCCTGCATCACTACCGCGACTTGAAAGAAAGGAAAGCGATACACCCTGTTTCATCACGAAGCTGGTATCGAAAGTGGCGGTATCTAAGTGTCCAATCCCATTTGCGGGCTTGTAGGTTCCCTTAGCCACCCAAAGGGCCCAGCCATTTGAAGCTTTCGCCAATGCTGGTTGCAAATATTTATACGCCGTGGTCCATCAATTACCATCCGCATTGGCATCGGTGGCCTAGGCATTAACGAACAGGGTATTGCTACGTCGAGTCACGGTGATAAACGTGGAATCTTTATTGCCCGCAGAATCGATTGCAAAGGGTGTGAACAAAATATTAGCGCCTTCAGTCAATGTTTTCGAAGCAGTGAAGACCGAGCCATTGTCCACCGTCCACTTCAAATCCACCGTAGCCTGGTTAGTGACCAGGCTATCCATAGGCGAAGTGATTTTCACCACCGGCTTGATCAGGTCAATGCGAACAACTCCGCTATCTTTTGCGGACCAATTTCCGGCTGAGTCGCGTTCTTGCACATACAATACGTGGCGGCCATTGGAAAGGTTGGTAGTGGGGGTGAACGAGGTGTCTTTTAATCCCAGGGTATCGGTTGTCAAATTTGCCGTGTCTCTTTTGTAACGAAATAAAATCATTCCATTGCCGCCGGATTTCCATGTCCATCTGGGTTTGGGATTGTTGGTTAAGCCAATGACTTGAA
>JAYVCH010000138.1:0-5491 GCA_043750055.1 Fibrobacteria bacterium | reverse complement strand
TGTGATCCGGGTCGCTCAAAAGAGGAAAATTGAGACTCTGTTTGGCCTTAAACTTTTGGTGGGATTCCACGGAGTCGGCGCTTAGCCCTAAGACCACCGCTTTGGATTTTCCAATTTTTGATAAATTGTCACGGAAATCACAAGCCTCGGTGGTGCAGCCACTCGTATTATCCTTGGGATAAAAAAAGAGAACCACTTTCTTTCCCTTGAAATCGGTGAGAGAAACTTCGTTTCCGGAATCATCCTTTAAAGAAAACACCGGCGCCTTCTGGCCTGGTTGCAGGAGGCTTGTTGCCGAGTCTTTAGATTTAGTTTTAACCGCAGCCATATTTACTCCAATAACGGATTGGGCGAATTGCCCTTCCTATCCCAAAAAGATATAAATCGGTGGTTGTTTAAAAAGCGCTGGCGAGATGGGTCTCTTCGAACAAAACCATTTTGGTGAGAAGAAAATCTCTTTGGTCGCAGAACTCTTTCCATTCGGCCTTCGCTACACCTTCCTTCGCTTCCATTTTCAAAGAAGCAGGGTTAATGTATTGTCCATGGCATTCAACACGATAATCCAAATGAGGTCCGGTAGCCAATCCTGTCATGCCTAAAAAAGCAATCACCTCACCTTGATGGACACGCCGCCCGACGCACATACCGGCGACAAAACCATTAAGGTGAGCGTAGTAAGTATTGTATACCCCATTGTGGCGAATTTTGATGGTCTTACCGTAGCCGTTGACCCATTTAGCATATTCAATGATTCCGTCACCGGCTGCGAAAATGGTAGTTCCCTTTGGTGCGGCATAGTCCACGCCCCAGTGAGGGCGGTTCACGCCTAAAATGGGATGGAGTCTGTGTCCACTAAATCCGGATGAGATGCGCGCGAAGGGTAATGGCACCTTCAATAACATTTTTTCGAGACTGACTCCATTTTGATCGAAATAGGATCCCTTATACAAAATTCCAAAATACTCTTTTCCTCTGTTAATGTACTTCGCTGAAAGCACCTTTCCGTAGCCTCGGAATGCGCCCTCTTCCCCATAGCGTTTCTCGACCAGAAGATTGTAGGTATCACCGACACGAGGGTCTTTATAAAAATCGATATCCCATGCAAAAATTTTCGTGACTAATTGAATCAATGCAGGAGTTTCACCACGGGACAAAAAAGCTTCATACAAATTGGTAGCCAAACTACCGGATACCGGTACCGTATCGATTCGAATTGGAATTTCCATTTTTAAGTAAACGAATGGCTTAATAATTGCGTCGGTATGGGTGGAAGTCGAATCCGATCCAGTTTGCGGCTGCTCAATTAAGGTATGTTTGCATTCAGAGAAACGGTCTTCGATGACAAATTCTCGCACGGTATGGGTGGAATTTTGGGTCTGAGAAATAAGTCGATAGACTTGGCCGGCATAAAGCCTGAACACAAAATTTTCTTTTATTCCGGTTAGCAGTCGATTCGATTCGCCTTCCGATAGATCAAAACTTCGCACAATAGTTTTGAAGCTCTCCCCCATTTTAACTTTTGCTGTCAATGTGTCGATATGAATCTGAACTGGGTGGGCGGTAACAGGTTTATCAATGGAAGTCTTGACTTCATTGCCCTTACAACCTAAAAACAAAACGTTCATTGAAATCGTAGCTATAAGGATAATCAACGCTTTCGCGATACTTCCCTTCCACAGGCGGCGGTTTAAAAAACCGTTCGATAACAAGCTTTTAGTCGTTTTTAAAATCATGGCCACCTTGCCTCAGATGCGTTGGTCTTCCGTCGCATTGAAATCCAAAGAATTTTCCTATTCAGGACCCCTATTGACCTAAGCCATCAGGGAACTTCCAATATACTGCCCGCCATAAAAATGTGCCAAGTGAAATCGTTCCAATGGACATTGAAAGCGAAGAGATAGGCGAATTGGGGTAGAAATGGCTGATTATAGGAAAGAAAAACTATTAGCCCACACTATCAGTCAGATATTCCGCCTGAACGGCCTGGCAATAGGTGACTGGTTTACCCATTAAAGTCGAAATCGGCTCATCCAACATGGTGACACAGTTGGTCTTTAAAAGCTTGGAATCGCGCTTTCCTAACTTGAATTTGAACTGTCTGGTAATGTTCGCTGTTCCGTCTTCAGTCATGACCTTAACCAACAATGTAAATCCACCTTGTTCCCAATAGCATTTTTGGTTGAGTTCGTTATAAGAGGTCACGCAAATATCTTGGTGCTTGAATTCCTTAATCAAGTCTTCGTGACTGTCATAATCGGAGTCCTTGCCCTTGAAGCTACGGCGTTCCTCAATTTTTCGTTCTACTTCGTGCCAATTGTGATAATAGTTTTGAAGGATGTTTTTAACCTCCGGAAATAATTCCGTGTCATGAAAGACGATATTGAATTTTCCTGGGTCTCCCGGTGAAACGGTAAATGGATGCGGCATTTCCCAAGAATGATTTCCCGCAAGGGGAAATAGAAAGTTTGGCTTGAAGGCAATCCATCGAAAATTGTGCTTACTCTTGTCGCGATCGCAAGTTAAAGTCAATTCCATGGAATGCACAAAAATTTCACGATCCGATGCACGCAAAACGCCTGCCAGGGCAATGAACGGGCCATTCGCATCAAAGCCCACTTCTACCGTTCCTGTTTCATAAAGTTCGAGACGACTCCCGCCGGAAATGCGGCGCATCATCAACCAGATCCAAAATTGGGACACGGCCAAAATGGAGAGGATCCATGGACCATACTGATGAAGCACTTGACTCATGATGACAAACCAAGTTTCGCTTCCAAAAGGCATGATCTAGTTTCCCCATAAGCAATCTCCAATTCATAGAGAATTTCTGACAGGTGCAAGGCACCCTCCGGACCATTTTCAGCGGAGGCCTCGGCCAAGGACGCCAAATCCCGTATATGACATGCCCCTATGTTTTCTGCCAAGCACCTTAAAATATGGACGGCCACGGCGACCTTACGAAGATCCTTGGCTTTACCTGCTTGCCAGGCTTCTTCAATACGCAAGGGGGCGTCTTTTAGAAACAGATCGATTAGGCGGAGTAAAAAAGATTCGGAACGTTGAAGTTTAATTTTATCTAGTGTGACAACATCTAGGCATTTTCCATTAGACATTTGGGTCTCCTGCCGAGTTGAGTATTCGGGCTAGCGATATTGTATCCTAGGCTTTCGGTCCGAAGCAATCCTTTCTCAATCGAACTCAATTAAGATTTTCGCAAGATATTCCGGACGCGGGCCACCATATCCAAGATGGAAAATGGCTTGACTAAATAATCGTCTGCCCCTAATTGAAAACCCCGGGCAATGTCTTTTTCCTTTCCCAGGGATGTCAATAGGAGCACAGGCAGATTGGAACAGACTGGGGTCGCGCGAAGTTTGGCCAACAAACCCAACCCGTCCATCCCCGGCATTTTAGCATCAAGGACACAAAGCGAATACCCACCGGACATCGCAGCCTCCAAAGCAGCCGGGCCATCGCTGAAATGTTTTATGGTGAATCCCTCTCTCCCCAACCGATTTTTTACAATGGCGGCGACCGTTTCATCCCCTTCCGCTAAAAGAATGGCGCGCGGTTGATGCGAGGTCTCATCCTTCGAAGATAAAACACGATTGCGACCCTGGGCTTTGGCGAGATAAAGAAAGCGGTCTGCCTCCGCAATAGCCTCCTCCATACTAATACTAGGAGTGACCTCAGCGACTCCCGCGGAAAAAGTGACATGGAATTCTTTACCTCCGGGACCTTGAAATTTCTGAGCGGAGAGCGCTTCCAAGGCTTTCCGAACCGCATTACACGCGCCCTCCAAGGAAGTATTCGGAAAGAGAACTACAAATTCCTCTCCACCCCATCGCGCCAACAAATCAGATTTTCGAAATGCCCCTGTTAAAACTGCGCCTGTACGGCGTAACACTTCATCGCCCGCGGCATGACCATAATTGTCATTTACAAACTTGAATCGATCGAGGTCAAGAATAGCAACAGTGATCGATTCACCACGACGACTGGCCAACGAGACATTCCGCAAATACGCTTCCCGAAAAGCGGCTCGATTTGGCAAACCGGTTAAATGGTCTCTACGTGATTCGCGTAAATTTCCTTCGGTGCGATAAAGCCAAGCTGAAACAGCCGCGCATATCGTTTCTACTTCAAAAGGTTTTTCATAGTATGCATCTGCACCCAAAGCGAAACATTCTGTCTTAGGCTGGGCTCCTAATTTTGCGGAGAGAACAATCACCGGTACACTTGCCGTAGTAGCACGCTCTTTCAGACGAACCAGAAAATTCCGCCCGTCGGTATCGGGAAGAATCAAATCAAGCAAAATTAGAGAAACTTTTTTATCCTCAAGAACCGCTTCCGCTTCCTTCGCTGTGGAAGCCGTAAAAATTTCTCGATTGGAACCTTCTAAAACTGTACGCAACAAATCGGTGATATAAGGATCATCGTCGATTAGAAGTATACCCGCCTTATCTTCCATTTCGGAAACCGAGCAAATCTCCTGTACCGTATCCAACAGTTTTTCCAAATGAATCGTAAACTCCGGCAAGGAGGAATCCTCCAATGCTGCTGCGGCCTCGGTGATTTCCGGAAATCCATAAGTTGAACCTGAACCTCGAAGCGTATGGGCAATGCGACGAACCGATTCAATGGGACCCGTACTTCCATCCAACTCCCGCCTTGCGGCTTTCAACGCCTCGATTCGGGTCGCAAGACCCGCTCTATACCATTTTTTTAGGTCCTCCATGATGCTGGGATTAGGCCATGCCGTATGGCCATTGCCAATGTTTAGGGCCAATGGATGAGGCGAACGAAAAATGCGTAGGGGTCAATGCCAATTCATACCTCGTGCCGAAAGCAAAGTGATCTTTTCCCGTTTAAGCCAAATCTCGGCATCGCCAAGCATATCATTGAGTTGGCACAAAAAGGGAAGGATTAAGTCTTGGGCACCGAGAACCGCTGCGTTTTCGATTCTACCCGCGAAAGCACTTACCTCGGTTGCACCAATACTGTTGGCCGCCGACTTGATGAAATCTACCGCAGAACGAACTTCAGAAAGATCTCCAGCGCGTCCTCGATCACAGGCGGTATCCATCACCATAGGAATTTTTTCCAAATACTGGTCGATGGCTTTGACTTTTAATTCAGAACCCCCAAGACGACCGAGCCTCTCTAAAACACTTTTATCAATAATGTCCTCTGAATGTTGCATAGTCATCTCCGTGCAGGGCATACAAAAATTTACTGTCGCTTGTTTTATTCTACTATGCGGTATTGTGAAATAACCAGAAATGCCGAGGGAAAAATCGAACCGATTATCTGGCAGTTATTTGATTTTTTGTGGTTATGGCCAGACAAATTTTAGGATTTGGCACGAAAATCAATTTATCCAGGTGCAAACTTGGTTTGGACACAATGATTGCAAGTAAAAAATGTCAGTGTAAAGGTTCCTTTTAAAAAATTGGATTGGGGATGTCTCTGATTTTTAATAAAGTTAATC
>JAYVCH010000137.1:0-4584 GCA_043750055.1 Fibrobacteria bacterium | reverse complement strand
AAAATTGTCACCGCGCTTATTATGATCGTTCACAAACGTGTTGTTGATGATTTGAACGGCACTGCCGGGATTGATGAGACCTTCTGCGCCATAGGAAAGAATAGCGGGGTTTTCGGTGGCTGGGCCTTGTTGAAAAACATTTCCGGCGATGAGGGTAGGGCCGCCATTGGGCAAATCGAGTTCGTAACTTGCGGTGCCATCGAATCCATCTAAAGAACGATTACAGAGAATGGTATTTTTTAAAGCACGGGATTTTATGTTGTGCCCCACCTTAGCATGATGACTGTAGCAATAGCGCAGGGTGAAGCTTTTCACTTGGTTGATGTACATATTATGGGAATACCCATCTCCGAATCCATTGCGCGCGAATTCGGTATATTCAATCAATATGTCGCTTGCGGCATTGGCACCGGCCAGAATGCCATCTTCATTGTCGTGGAAAAAGCAGTGCCGGATAGTTAGGTTGGCGCCTTCTTGGCGAATCCCAGCCCCATTTTGATCCGCAACGGAAGCCCCTGAAAATTCCAAGTTCTCGACCAGAGTATTGTTCCCCTTGATCACCCAAATCCCCTTACCTTGGACCGTCACGCCCTTTGATTCTAAGTGAGCATACGCAGAGGACGCGCGGAGCGTAAGATTATTTGCCGACCAAGTACATGCATCCCCTTCGTAAATTCCCGGGGCGATCTCAACGGTATCACCATTGTGTGCGACGGTGGCTGCCAAACTTGGTTTGAGATAGGTTTTACCTGGTCCCACTTCCAGTTTGAAGGGAAAAGTCGGCCTGATCAGAAGGGCTAGAATCACTAAAAGTTTGGAAATTTTCACGTCCGTCATATAATAAAGCATACATTAAAGACGGGACATTTATCCACTCCGTGACTTATTATAAACAGCTAGGTTTTTGTAACGCAATGACTTTTATGGATGTCCATACAAAGATCCGTAGGGTATAATAATCTCTCCTAACATTTTGGCCTTTTCGAATAATTATGACGGACAAAAAACATATCCTTACCATTTCGGTGGAAGATTATTTCCATGTCGGTTCCTTCGAAGGTTCTGTCTTGCGAAAACATTGGGGCCGGTTTGAATCTCGTCTGGAAGAAAATACCGACAAGGTTTTGGAATTACTTGGAAAATACCAAGCCAAAGGGACCTTTTTCGTGTTTGGGTGGATTGCGGAACGGCAGCCCCAAATTATTCAAAAAATTATGGCCGAAGGTCATGAAATTGCCAGCAGTGGTTATTGGCCGAAAGGGCTGACGCATATTTATCCCGAAGAGTTGCGCATGGATTTGCGACGATCCAAGGAGGCTTTGGAAGCAGCGGGGTCAAACCTTATCGTGGGTTTTCGGGAAGCCCGTAATTGGCTGAAGCCAAAAGACCTGTGGGTCCTGGATTTGTTGGCTGAAGAGGGTTATCTCTACGATTCAAGTATCAATCCGGTATTAGGATCCTATGCAAATGATCCGCGTCGGTATGAAGTGCATCGACACCGACATTCTTCGGCTGGAAATTTATCCATTCGAGAATACCCCATTTCCACGGCAAAAATTTTAGGCGTGCCGGTGGCGATTTCGGGGGGAAATTATATTCGACAGCTTCCCCATCGACTTTTAAAACGCGCGGTCATGAATTGGGATCAAACCAAGAAAAGTCCGCTCGTATTTTATTTTATGCCTTGGGAAATCGACAAAGAGCAACCGTTCATCAGTTCCCTACCGAGGTTGAGCCGCATTCGACATTATCGTAATCTCGCCAAAACGGCTTGGGTGATGGAAGAGTATTTGCAGGAACTCAAATTTCAGCCCATCAGTTCGCATTTGGGCATTCCCATTTCCATCCCACGAAACGCACCGCCCGCCCCAGTCCATATCACGCCCATCCTCGATCCGGTTCTGCGCGCGGCCTTACCGCAAATCACTTTGGTCATCCCGCTTTTTAATGAAGAGCAAACTGTGGGCTATTTGATGCGCACCATCTTGGAATTCAAACAGCACTTGGAAACCACTTATCGTATCCACTTAATTTTAGTCGATGATGGAAGTCAGGATATCACTTGGGATAAATTGCACGAAGTGTTCAAGGGCGTGGAGGATTGCAGATTGGTGCGACATGATAAAAATCAAGGTGTGGCCGCTGCCATCATGACCGGCATCCGCGCTTCAACTACGGAAACGGTTTGCTCCATTGATTGCGATTGTTCCTATGACCCTGTCGTTTTAGAAACGATGATCCCCATGTTGGCCAATGTGGATATGGTTACCGCGTCTCCCTACCATCCCGATGGAAATGTTTTCAATGTGCCGCCATGGAGACTGTTCCTCTCCAAAACCTTGTGTCGAATGTACAGCGCCTTGTTGCATCAACGCATCCACACTTTTACCAGTTGCTGCCGCGTGTATCGAAAGAGCGCAATGGCGCCGGTGCAACTCGAGTATCGTGGCTTTTTGGGCGTGGCGGAAATGTTGATTAGGCTCAAGCTGCGTGGTGGCCACGTCTTGGAATGTCCCGCTACCTTGGAGTCGCGACTATTCGGTGAATCCAAAATGAAAATTATTAGCACAATTGTGGAACACTTGAAATTCTTGGCTCGCCTCATACTGGAAAAGTCAGCGGAGAAAAAATCCCCAGAGCGAAAAGTCTCGACTATGCAGGTCACAGGCCAATGAAGCCATTATTTAGCCTCTCCCTAGATCTCGACAATAAATGGTCGTATCAAAAAACTCATGGAGATGCGGGATGGGATCAATATCCTTCATACTTAAATGAACTGACTGAAATTGTTTTGGCGCATCTCGAAAAACACAACTTGAAGATCACGTTTTTTGTGGTGGGACAGGATGCAGCCTTAGAAAAAAACCATGCAGCCTTGCGTTCGCTTGCCGAGGCGGGACATGATATCGGCAACCATTCTTTTCGCCATGAGCCTTGGCTGCACACTTATCCTCCTGATGAAATCGAGGCGGAAATCGCCAATGCCGAGGAGGCGATTGAAAAGGCTACCGGCAAACGAACCACCGGATTTCGCGGTCCCGGTTTCAGTATGAGTGCGGAAACATTACGCGTCCTCACAAAGAGGGGTTATCGTTACGATGCCTCTACCTTTCCCACCTTTATCGGGGCCCTGGCTCGCGCCTATTATTTTTGGAACTCCAAAGGATTGTCGGCGGAAGACCGTGAGCAAAGAAAAAATCTGTTCGGGAAATTTTCCGATGGTTTGCAACCCTTAAAACCTTATCTCTGGGATACGGAAAAACCCCTGCTGGAAATTCCCGTTACCACCATGCCTATTTTTCGCGTGCCCATGCATCTAAGTTATTTACTGTTTTTAGCCAGATATTCAGAGCGAGTGTGCTGGATCTACTTTAAGCTCGCTGTCCATCTCTGCTTGCTCACGGGAGTACAACCTTCCTTACTCCTTCATCCCCTCGATTTTTTAGGAAAAGACAAAGTAAGTGGACTCGATTTTTTCCCGGGTATGGATATGAGCACGCAAACCAAGTTAGACTTGTTCGATAAATTGATTGTTTACCTAAAAAAACATTTCACCTTGGTGAATATGTCACAGCATGCCGAATCGGTTTTTGCCAATCAAAAAATGACCAAAAAACCTTTACCGGCCAAACATGAATTCAATTGAAAAAAGGATGCTCCGATGTCACAACTGATGAAAATAGAATTACCCTCCGATGCCAATGCCAGTGGCCGCTCTTTCGGCAAAGAGGAATTGGAAGAATTGAAAAAAGTCATCGACTCCGGGGTCTTGAATTGCACCAAGGGCACGGCGGTTCTTGAGTTCGAAAAGCGTTTTGCCGCATCCTTGGGTTTGCCCTTTTGCAAAACCACCACTTCCGGCACCGCTGCCATTCATACCGCCGTGGCCGCCATTGATCCTGAACCTGGCGATGAAATCATTTCGACGCCTATTACCGATATGGGGGCCATCACTCCCATTCTATATCAAGCCGCCATCCCCGTTTTCGCCGATGTCGATCCGCTCACCTACAATGTCACCGCCGAAACCATCGCCAAAAAAATCACGCGCCGCACCAAAGCCGTCATCGTCACCCACCTGTTTGGAAATCCTTGCGACATGGAAGCGATTATGGTTTTGTGCAAATCCAAAGGCATCAAGGTCATTGAGGACTGCGCGCAAGCTTTCCTCTGCCAATTCAATGGCAAGCTGGTCGGCACCTTTGGCGATATCGGCTGCTTCAGTTTACAGCAAGGCAAGCATATGACCACAGGTGAAGGCGGCATGGTTGTGACTGCGGATGCGGCCTTAGGTCGGCGAATGAAACTTTTTATCGACAAGGCCTGGGGTTATGGCGATCCCGCTCCTGATCATTATTTTCTTGCGCTCAACTATCGTATGACCGAACTTGTCGGCGCCGTTGCCTTGGCGCAACTCGCCAAACTCCCGGGCATGGTGGGACAGCGCATGCGTATGGCTGCGGACTTGACCACCAAAATTGCTGGTATCCCCGGTGTCTTCGCGCCAACGGTAACCAAGGGGGGCGAACATGTTTTTTGGAAATATCCGCTCCGCATCGATGCCGCGGTCATTCCCGGTGGAGC
>JAYVCH010000136.1:0-13921 GCA_043750055.1 Fibrobacteria bacterium | reverse complement strand
TTATGGACATCGTTTTTTGGACTTTCCACCGCAATCGGGTTGATGTTGTTCTGGAGCCGTGAGCACTGGTTGGAATAAAATCTCGCGGAGTGGTCATCTTGGCGCATGGTGCCGGTGACCAGAAAGATCGCCCCCATATTTTGGATTTAGAAACCCTGCTAAACAAAGCGGGGTTTTCAGTTTTCAGATTTAATTTCCCCTATCGAGAACGAGGTAAAAACCTTCAGCGTTGAACGCGCGCCCCGCCGCCTTTAACCAAGCTTTCCACTTCGGACAAACTAGCCATGGATGTATCGCCGGGTGTGGTCATCGCCAGCGCCCCATGGGCTGCGCCATACTCCACCGCCTGGGCCAGGTCCCCTTTTTCCATCAAGCCATAAATGAGGCCCGAGGCAAAGCTGTCTCCGCCGCCGACGCGGTCGTAGATTTCCAGGTTTTTCCGGATGGCTGATTCGTAAAATTTTCCACCGCCCCAGGCAACGGCGCCCCAGTCATTGACAGAGGCAGATTTTACTGTACGCAAGGTGGTGGCGATGACTTTGAAATTCGGGAATTCTTTCGTGACTTCGCCAATCATCTTTTTGAAATTTTCGGTTTCGAGGGCGGCCAAGTCAGCGCCGGTGTCGGGAACATGGAATCCTAGCGAGGCGGTGAAGTCTTCTTCATTGCCAATCATAACATCGACGTAACGCGCAAGTTTCCGAATCACTTCCTGAGCGCGCTGTTTCCCGCCGAACTTTTCCCATAGGCTGGGACGGTAGTTGAGATCAAAGGAGATCCGTGTCCCGTATTTTTTGGCCGCTTGCATTGCTTCTTCGATGACATCGGGTGTTGTTTCGGAAAGGCCGGCATATATGCCGCCGGTATGGAACCAACGGGCACCGTGTTTTCCAAAAATTGTTTCCCAATCGATGTCGCCTTTTTTGAGTTGACTGGCCGCAGTGTGACCGCGATCGGAAATTCCCACTGCACCTCGCACCCCAAAACCACGTTCGGTGAAGTTCAGGCCATTTCGGGTATTACGACCCAAGCCATCAAAGGGAACCCATTTGATGAAAGAGCCATCGACACCACCCTGGAGAATAAAATCTTCGACCAAACGACCGATATCATTGTCAGCGAAGGAGGTAACAACGGCGGTACGTAGGCCAAAACAACGACGGAGGCCGCGGGCCACATTGTATTCGCCACCGCCTTCCCAAGCGCGAAAGCTGCGTGCGGTGCGGATACGGGTGTCACCGGGATCAAGCCGCAACATGACTTCACCTAGGGAGATTTCGTCGTATTTACATTGGTCTTTTGGTTTTATCGTCACAAGACTCATGATTCCTCCAGCCCTATTGTTGGTAGGGTAACGTTGCTGTTACTTTTTGGCTTGTACCACGGCCACCGCTTCGGCGGCGAGACGGGTAATTTCAGCGAAATTTTTGGCCTTGATCAATTCTGGAGCGACCATCCAACTTCCACCTACAGCCACCACGGGTTTGAAGGCTAGATAATCGGGAAGCTTTTCCAGATTGATGCTGCCGGTAGGAATAAAGCGCATCATGGAATAGGGAGCGGCCATGGCTTTTAAGGCTTTGATACCACCAAGTGTTTCGGCAGGAAAAAATTTCACGGTTTCGACGCCTTCATCCATTGCCATTTGGATTTCTGTGGGTGTGGCGACGCCGGGGAAAACGGGAATTTTTCTTTCTTGGCAACGGCGGACCACTTTGGCATTAAGGCCTGGAGTGACGATATAGGTTGCTCCCGCGGCCATGGCTTGATCGACTTGATCAGGTTGAAGGATGGTCCCGGCCCCAAGGGCGATATCCATGTCCTTGGCGATTTCGCGAATGGCTTGCTCGGCCGCGGCCGTGCGGAAGGTGACCTCAGCCACGGGCAGGCCTCCGGCCTTTAAGGCTTGTGCCAATGGCCAGGCATCTTCCACACGGTCTAAAATGATGACCGGCATTAGGCGTACCTGCAAAAGTATTTCCATCACTGAGGACATGGCTTGTCTCCTTTATTCGAATCAAAACTTTTATCACAAACGGGAAAGCGTCATACCGCCATCTACCATCAACACTTGACCGGTGGAGTAGGGAAGATCCCCTCTCGCCAACATGGCCACCGCTTTGCCGATATCTTCCGGCAAGCCCCAGCGATTTTGGGGCACTAAGCCCTTGGCAATGAGGTCGTCGTATTTTCCAGTGACTCCGGCAGTCATGTCGGTTTTAATTATGCCGGGCCGTATTTCATAAACAAGAATACCATATTCAGCGAGTCGCACTGACCACAACTGATTTGACATTCCGAGAGCCGCTTTCGCCAGACAATAATCCCCTCGATTGGTTGAAGCCACCGTTGCGGAGATGGATGTAATATTCATAATACAAGCTTGGAAAGTCGGGTCCGCCTTTTTCTGTTCAATCATCCAGAGGGCGGCTTTTTGCGTCAGGAAATACGGGCCGCGCAAATTGACTCGAATGAGTTCATCGAAACTTTCTTCTCCGGCTTCTAAAATATCAGCGCGTACCTTAGGCGCGATGCCGGCATTATTGACGAGAATATCAAGGCGACCAAAACGAGTTTTGATCGCTGCCAAAAAATTCTCCCGTTCCAATGTTTTCGAGACATCGGCCTTGGTGTATAAAACTTGCACACCCAGTTTCCTTAAGCCCTCGAGGGAGGTCACTTCCGATTCTTCCCGCTGACCACAAATGGCCAAATCAAATCCAGCCTTAGCCAGGCAGGTGGAAATGCCTAAGCCGATGCCCCGTCCCCCACCTGTTACCGCCGCCACGCGCTGACCCATACTCAATAATCCTTTTTGTTGTCGATGAAAAAATGGTCGGCTATGCCTTAGGAATTAGACTCCGTAGAAGGCATAGTATTTACCGTTATGGATAATTCGCTGCAGATACAAGGCCACTTCGCGGGCATGATAGTCGCCCCATTGGCTTGATTCTCCCAAGGGTACTTTGGCGGAAGGCGGAATATAATCCCAACCATTGGGTCGATGATACACCGAATGCAGGAGCAATCCTTGATGAGCGGGGTCGGTGCTAAGATAGGGTTCTTCGAACAGTCGATTGACAACCGTCAACCCGGCCTGCCAATACTTGTCCCCAGCATGGGTGTCGCCGCGCAATTGCAAGAAGTGGCCCAGGCGCAGTAAGCCTTGAGAAGCGATCGCGGCGGCGGAGCTATCCACGGGTTCATGTTCATTGAAGGGATCGGCGGGGCGGTCCAGATAATTTCCAAGCTTGTGAAGATTAGGCGCGCCGGTATCCCAATATGGAATGCCATCTGTGGGAGAATGGGCGATGTAGAAATCGCAAGACGCTTTTGCCGTTTTCAGCATAAAGGCCTCGATGGAGGTTCTACCGCCCGCGGTGTCTAAATCTTGATCGGATAGCGTTTGCAGAAATTCAAGTTCCTCCGCGAAGCCGAGCATAACCCAAGCCAGGCCGCGCGTCCAGGTGGTGAATGGGGCGTAGCCCTGTTGTGAATTGGGGCAACGGTAGCTGCCATCGGCGGTGTTGAAAATAATTTCGTGGGCGGTGCGTCCGCGGACATCGGGGGTATCATAGGTGTCACGGCCTTCGCCATAGAATACGGTAAAATCCGCGGTGACTTGGGCATGTTGCACCAAGCGTTTCAACAGATTGATTTTCGCATCTTTTTCCTCTAGCAGGGTATGACCCAATTTATGCGAAAGGGCCAGTGCCCGTAAGGAACGGATGGTATCGGCGAACAGGGAGTGAGGTCCATTGAAGGAATGGATAAAACCACGACCGTCATTAATCGGGGTCCAACGACGGGCCTGGACGGCGCCGCTGCATTTGAGCGCGAGTTCGTAAAAATCTTTCTCATGACCTTGGGCCTCGATACGACCCTCGCCGATTAGGCGCCAGAGATTTCCATAAGTACTGACATTGTTGAAGCCATGATCATGCACACCCATATGGGTGATATGCCCGGCCATGTCCTTGAAGGTATGATTACGTCCCGACTCCAGGAATTCTTTTTCTCCGGTCGCATCGAATTGTAACAGCGCCGATCCAAATTGAAAACCTTGGGTCCATTCCGTCCAACCTTTTGTGGTATAGCGCCCCTTTACCGTAAAGACGGGAGAGCCTTGTGCCGATTCCCAGGATTTTTCGATGGACCGAATTTTATGAGCCGAGGCGGCCCAGAGGCGATCCAATTTTGGAGACAGGTCTTGTGGACGCAGCTCCGAACGAATGTCAATCATTTCAGATTTGCTTTCCCTTGCGGATGTGAATAGTGAGAATGCGGCAATCGGATAAGGCTTTGTAGGTATGGGTTAAAACGGCGTCAAACTGAATGGCATCACCTTCTTTGAGCACGTGGGGCTCTTCGTTCAAAACCATTTCAATGCTGCCTTGCAGCACCCAACAAATTTCATGATCATTGTGATGCACTTCCGGACGATTCACCGTTCCTCCGGCCAAGGCCGAACCCAAGAAGCATTGAATGTTCATAAAGTTGATGTGCTGGAATTGAAATCCTCCCGAAACATAATGCTGCGACGTTGCGGTTTGGGCGGTTCGGAATTCAGCGAGTCCGAGAAGATCGGTGGCTGAAATACCAAAGGCTTTGCCCAGGCGTGACAATGTATCAAGTTCCGGCACCGCCTGGTTCCGCTCGATGCGGGAAATAACGGCTGTGGAAATACCCGAGGCTTGGGCAATGTCGGCTATTGTGTAACCTTGTGCCTTCCGGAGATTACGCAAAATGGAGAAATCGTAAGGATGGCTTTTATCTCGACGCCGAGGGCCTGGTGTCAACTCGGAATTATCAGGTTGTTCGATTATCGGCTTCACTTTTTGTCCATTGAAGTCGCGGTAATATTTGGAAGTGGAGCGGGTTCCAAGGCATCCCAGTCAGGCTCGGAAAGCGTTCCGAAACCATTCCGGTTAATTTCAGACATTGAAATAAATCCATTTTCGATCCGCAAAACGGGGTTGGCATTAGGGCGAGCACGGTACAAAGAGGGGAATTCTCTTAATGCATCTTCTCGTTCGCGGGCAGAAAGAAAATCGAAACCGACTATATAATGATGACCATTGCGTTCACTATGGCTAATGCCCAAAGCTGCCGCGACGCAGAGGTCTTGCTGAATGGGAACGACGGGAATGTTGGTGAGGTCTTCGCTTGAAAGAATGGGAGCCGGTTTGCCTTGCGCAACGAGTTCCATAATTTTTCGATGGCTGTGCAAGGTACGGAAAACGCCTTTGCAATTCTTCGCTGAAATTCCCTGGTAACCAAGGGAAAAGGCTCTTTGGACCACGTCGTCGCTGCCATCACTTTCATCTACAATGACTGGTTTGAAGGCGCTGACTTCTTTGAGGGGACCGGCTACGGCGTCGATTAGGGAATAATCGCGGGCCACGGGTTGTTCTATCCATAAGGTACGTTTCCAGAAAGCCTTGAGAGCGGGGTCTTCGGACGCTTCGCGCATGAAGGCGGCGAATTCACCCATGTCGTGGAATTGTTCATTACCATCTAAAGTGGTTTTATAGTCACCGGCTTGACCATCAAGGACAGCGGCAATTTTCCGAAGCCGATCGCGAGACTCGGCGGCGTCACCGGAAATTTTTATTTTGAAGTAACTTGCGCGATACTCCCGAATTACGTCTTCCAACGTTTCAGGCAGGCCATCGCCTATGGGAGTGGTGACATCCGTTCCCGTGATTGGGTCGGCAAGGCCGACAGTATGTCTAAGCGCGATAGTTTCAAGTGGCGAGGCTGGAATCATTGTTCCGAAATCGGATCCGTAGCCCAATAGATCGCTTTTTAATGCTGCGTGAAAGGTCGTGCCGGTATGTCGGCATGCGGCATCAATCATGGCGGAATCAACCAGGGCAATGCCAAAGCCGGCCGTCAACTCATTGAGCCCTTGAGAGGCGGCGATTTTGCGGGCTAGAGGCTCGGCGAGGCGATGTAAATCCCAAATCGTCGCGGACTGTAGTTCCAAGTATTTATTCAAGGCAATGCGCAAGGATAAGGATAAGTCATGAATATTATTTTCATGCGTTTTGCCCACGCCCTTGTCGAACCAAAGGGGTGGAATTCCACTGGCGCTAATTCCGGTTACAATGCTGCCGGATTCGGATTCCACTTTGAGGCGGAGATGCAAAATCGGCATCTGAGTCATGGTCGATCGTCCGAAACGAAACGGCATCCGAGTCTTTATCTGACGGAAGTAGGCCGACGCTTCTAGAACTCTAAATTTTGGTGTTTTTGCCATGAGGATACCTTTGAAAATAAACTACCCCCGAAAAGTATGTTTGTCAAAATAAATTATGCCTTATTTTTACGTCTAGAGTATATTATTCGCAAGATTGTGAACTGGAGAGTATATGGATCTTGATATTAAAAGGCTCACTTCAATCAAAAGCCCAGAAGCTTTTCGTGAAAGGATGACAGCCCTTGGATTGGATCTCCCGTTCGACGAAACCATTATTAGGGCACCGGAATCTCCGCTTGCCGAGAGTCTCGAATTGGGCGGAGAAAAAGGACAAGGTCCTCGCTTTAAAGTGGGCAACCGTTATTGCATTCATCCCATGGAAGGTTGGGATGCAACCACTGATGGGCATCCGACTCCTGATTTAGTGCGTCGATGGCGTCGATTCGGAGAATCCGGCGCGAAGCTTTTGTGGGGAATGGAAGCGGTCGCGGTTCGTCCTGACGGACGTGCCAATCCTAATCAGTTAATGGCAAAGCCCGAAATCATGGGTGAGCTTGTCGCTGCCGCCCATGAATGTTTAGAATCGCACCAAGCCTCCTTCGGCACAACCTCCGATTTACTTTGGGGCTTTCAGCTCACGCATTCGGGTCGCTTCTGTCGTCCCAATGACAAGAAAAAATTGGAGCCCAAACTAGTCTATGCCCATCCAATTTTAAATCCCAAGTTCAACTTGCCGATGGATTATCCCGTCATGTCGGACGACGATATCCGCGACCTCATCGAACATTATGTGAAGGCTGCGGTCTTAGCCGACAAGGCCGGCGTGCCGTTTGTGGATATCAAGCAATGCCATGGCTATCTGGGCCATGAATTCTTGTCCGCGTTCACACGCCCGGGACCCTATGGTGGAGAAGCGCTTGAAAATCGAACTCGTTTTTCCCGAGAAATCATTGCAGGCATTCGTCAGGCCGCACCCAAATTGATCATTGGCGTTCGACTTTCCGCCTTCGATTTCGTTCCTTTCAAACCCGATCCCATCCAAGCCAAAGGTGGCAATTTGGGTCCTGGCACTCCAGAGGCTTACTCCCATTGCCTTCCGTATAGGTATGGCTTCGGTATCAATCGAGAGAGCCCGGTTGAATTCGATCTTCGGGAACCGGCGCAATATCTGAGGTTGCTCAAGTCTTGGGGCGTGTCCATTGTGAATATTACTGCGGGGTCACCGTACTATAATCCTCATATTCAACGTCCCGCCTTGTTCCCGCCCTCCGATGGCTATCAGCCTTCGGAAGATCCCATGATTAATGTGGAAAGGCAAATCCAAGTTGTGCGCCAACTCAAGAGTATGGCTCCGGAAATGCCACTCGTCAGTTCGGCTCTAACCTACCTGCAGGAGTATATTCCTCAAGTGGCCCAAGCCCTGGTTCGCGAAGGTTGGACCGACTTTGCCGGAATTGGCCGCATGGTGCTTTCTTATCCGCGCCTCATCGCCGACTCCTTGGAAAAGGGAACGCTGGAGACGAAGTACATCTGCAGAACCTTTTCCGACTGCACCACCGCGCCTCGAAATGGGGTGAAATCTGGGTGTTACCCCTTGGATGACTACTATCGCAATAGCAAGGAAGGGGAACAAGTCCGTCAGATGAAAAAGGATCAACGGGAAAAACTGAAATCCGTTCAGGAGACGAAAACCGGGACCATTTAAAATTGTTCTTTAAAAAAATGGTTCTTTAAAAAGTTTGCAGGATCCTTGCTCCACCCAACAGTCTTTGCCCATCATAGAAAACAGCCGATTGCCCGGCGCTGATGCAATATCCAGGTTCCCTTAAAGTTACGGTAATCTGTCCGTTACCCTCGTCGCGTACGAGCGCGGGTTTCACCGGCGACCGGTACCGATATTGGGCCAGGCATTCCCGTTCGCCATCAATGGGTTCGAAAAAATTGGCACGGTCGGCCTTAAAACCATCGCAATACAGTTCTTCCTTCTTCGCCAAGAGTAAGGTATTGGTTGAGCGGTCCAATTTTTTCACATACAGAGGTTCGGTAGAGGCCACGCCTATTCCTTTGCGTTGGCCAATTGTATAGAAAGGCAAGCCTTGATGCGGACCCATGTCTTTGCCTTCCGGTCCTTTGATGCGACCAGGCGCAATCGCCTTTCCCTCCGCCTTCGCGCGCGAGCCGATGAAGTCGCGGTAATTCCCATCGGGAATAAAACAAATGTCCTGGCTCTCCCTTTTCTGTGCCGTGCGCAGGCCCGCTTCGGCCGCAATTTTTCGGACTTCGGGTTTCGATAAGTGGGCCAGGGGAAACAGGGTTTTATCCAAAGTTTCAGGAGGAATTCCCCAGAGAAAATAGCTTTGGTCTTTGGCCGCATCACTGCCGCGCAAGATATAACTTCTGCCCTCGAAAATTTCAGTCATGGCGAAGTGTCCGGTAGCGATGGAATCAGCACCCACCGCTTTCGCGCGTTTCCAAAGTGCGTCCCATTTAACAAAACTGTTACAGTTAACACATGGGTTTGGAGTTTCGCCCGCGAGATAGCTTTCGTAAAAAGGCTTGATCACTCGTGCTTCAAAATCCTCTTGCATATCCAAAGTGAAATGAGGGATTCCAATTTGATCGCAGACGCGTTTGGCGTCCATGGCGCTATCGGCCGTACAACACGTTTTTTCGTTTCCATCTGCATCGCAAACGGGAACCGGTGGGCTCCACAATTTCATGGTAATGCCAATGGCTCGATAACCCGCTTGCTTGATTAATAACGCGGCCACGGAGGAGTCCACGCCTCCGCTCATCGCAACAGCAACCAAAGGTTTTTCCATTATGACTTTCCTATTTCGGGAGGACCCTCCAAAATAGCCCAAAACCCGCAGTGGAGCAAGTTGAACAAGTTTCCAGAGGTTTTAGTCCCTTTACCTCAGAGTCGAAACCATATATCATTCTATCTCATTTGAGCTATTTTTGATAACTAAAGGTATTTGAGCTATGGACTTTTCCCTAGATACGATTACAAATTGGTTAACCGCGGGCCGAAATAATATTCCCGAGCGCGGAAGCCAATACTTAGAAGTGTACCGGCAGAGCATAGAAGCGGATTTTAAAGCTTATGATCCCAGTTTCACCTTGGGCAAATGGTTGGGCTCTGGCGGGTTTTGCGATGTGTTTTTAGTCCCCGGGGTCAATGTACCGGGTAAGGGATATCAAAGCGTAGTTCTTCGAATTTTGCGGCCGTCTTTGTATCGAACACCCGATAGTATGGCGAATAATCGCATTGTCAAAACTTTTCTTGCCGAGATTTTCTACAACACCTATTTGACCTCGCAAAATGTCCGCAATGTGGTCAAAATTTTTGACTACGGTAATTTGCACAACAAGCATTACTTCACCATGATGGAATACATCGATGGTCCAAATTTTTCCGACTTGATCAAGCGCGCCCCCCGTGATGTGAAGGAATTGATGCGACGCATTATTTTCATCAATGCCGTGGCCGGTGTCGTGGGCGAATTACATTTCCGGGGAATAATTCACCGTGATCTTAAACCCAGCAATATCATTGTTAAAGGCTGGGAACCGTTCCTCAGCGATTTGGGGGCGGCTCGCTGGATGCATGTCAAAGATGATGTGGGCGATGAACAACTGACCGTTTTAGGTACGCCTTCGCATATGTCCTATGAACAATTGGATGGCGACTTCTATAAGGTTGATCATCGCACCGATATTTTTTCTTTGGCTGCAATGGCTGCCTATGCTTTTACCGGTGTATATCCTTTTGCGAACCGTGAAGAAATCAATTACCATGAAGAAGGCATTTCCGCCCTCTCGACTATGGAGCCCCAAGTTCCCGAAATTCCCTTTAAAAAAGGTGAAAAATTGAGGGATGTTTTGATGCGTTGTATGAGTCGAGATATAGACGTTCGGCCTAAATCGGTGGTAGAATTCCAACATGCACTCAACACTTGGATTTTGGAACTGTAACCTCCTAAAAAAAGAGGAATTAGAGTGATCATCGCAGTGGACTTTGACGGAACGGTCGTCTCGCATCGCTACCCCAAAATCGGAGCCTTAAAAGAAGGCGCGAAGGAAGCCTTGGTGGCTTTTCATGAGGCGGGACATAAAATTATCATCTGGACCTGCCGCGCTGGGAAAGAAGAGAAAGACGTTCGCGAATTTTTACAGGCGAATGAAATTCCTTTCGACACCATCAATAATCCCATCATGGGAGCAGACCTAGGCACGCGCAAGGTTTTCGCAGATATGTATATCGACGATAAGGGCGTCCAATATGAAGACAATTGGGCCGACCTCAAGCGCATCATCACAGGCAAATAGCCAAACATCGGTCTTGCCCACAATTAACTAATTTGAAGGGCCTATGCCCGGAGTGTTCCGGACCTTGGTCCGATTGAGTGGAGCCCTCGCGCTTCTCCTTTGTTCCTGGAGTAATGCCCAGGTTTCCAAGCCGATCGTACCTATTCCAAATAAATCTCTGCCCGTCTATAAAGTGGAATCCCCCTGGGGCGAATCTCTTCCATGTCGAGACGGCGCCGAGACGGCTGACGAATGTTGGCGTCGAATTCCACTTTTGGCAAATCAAACTTTGGGTGCAGCGGGCACGCGAGGATTGACACTGTCCTTAACGAACTGGCAGCCCGTCCCGGTGAAATCGCCTTTTTTTTCCACCTGGGATCATTCGCCTTATCTCAATGGTGGACTGGCTCCTTTGGATCGATTTGCTTTGAAAATGTCTGGCGGGGATTTACAAGCGGTGGAAGAAATTTGGACACCGGTGGTTCCATTGGACACGCCTATCACTAGGCTGGATTGGGAGCGCGGCCCGCTAGTTATGAATGTCTTTGACCTTCGACTACGACGTATGCTTTCCGACAAAGTTTATTTGGCCATGGATTATTATTCGACAACAGCCGATTCCCAAACTTATGATTATCAATTTAATGTTCATCAGCCCTATCTCGGTGGCTTGGGTTTTCTTGGACAGATATACGGACCGATAGATAGAGATAGCGCCTCGTTGGTACTGGAAGGACAATCCCATCAAATCGCCGCCATCGCTATTCGGCCTCGCATTGGTGTTTGGTTGGATTCGAATCGAGTGGTCGAATTCTTTTTTCAGCAACTTAAAAACACCACCACCTTAACCTCCCCTTTGGGGCCAACGACGGTGGGTGGTATCGTGCGTCCGGGCGCGGCCGATTCTATGCAATCCCTAGTCGCATCCAAGATGGTCAACATCTCGGAAGGCGCAGTCTATTCCGAGTCGAATCGCAAATGGAATCTACAGGGTGAATTCAGTCATGACGCCTTTACCAATTCGGAATTCCGATCGGGAGATTCCCTCAGCGGTTTGCCGGGCAAAGATGAGTTGAAGGCCGACATTTACAGGGCGCGGGGAGCGGCACACTTTCTGCAAGTCCCGTTGAATCCCTTTTTCACTACCGAAATTCGCAGCGAAACCTGGGATGGAAATCCTGTTCTAACTCGGGTTCGAAACCAAAACACAGGATGGACCGATGCTCAAGAAGCCAACCTGGCTGTGCATCCCGAAATGGGAAAAATGCAGGGCAAGGTGGAGGGTGGTTTTGGCCGCAGCAGTCGCATGGATGACCAAGTTTATTGGTTGAATCAATATGGGGCCTCGGCAAATGTGACACTCCCTCTGGGATTTGGGATAGAAGGCGGCTATTCCTCACGCATGCTCGACCCCACTTGGGAAGTGTTATATCGAAGCAACCCCGAGCGCTTCCGATATCCAAGTCCAGGACTAAAACCCCGTACAGACCGTGGCTTTCGTGGGGACTTGTCATGGACCCACGGTGTATTTTTCCTGAACGGTGGATTAGACTTTTTCCGAAGTGAAGATGCCTGGCTCCCGATAGTTCTTCCTAGCAACAAGGACTCCAGCGAATCATCCAATGTGAACCTACCCGACTCATTGGCTTTGGCACTACGAAATTATTCCGAACAACAACTCGATGCTTGGCATCTGGGTTTGGGATTTGGCCTTGGAAATTGGACCTTGGAATTACGCAATCGCTGTTTGCTTTCTCGCAAGGTGACGGATGGCGCCTTGGCGAACTCCAGTATAGATTTGTCCGTTCCGCGTCGCGTGTTCAAAGGGCGACTCGCGTGGAAACGCAGTTTGGTGGAAGACCGATTAAAGCTTGATCTTTCCTGGGATTGGGAATGGTTTTCCACTCGCTATGCTTGGGCTTCGGACTTGCATGGGAATTCTCGAGTTGAAAAACTCGATGAATACTTGGCGCTGGATTTTCAGGCCGCCATGCATATCAAAACCTTCACTTTGTATTTCCGATCCATGAACATGAATCATGATCGATATGCTACCGAGCCGGGCGTACATCCCATCGGTGTGAATTTCCGCTTTGGGGTGGACTGGGTCTTATCGAATTAGTTCAGCCTGGATTTTTAAGCAAGTCCAGCATGTCACGAACGGCGCGATCAAAACCCACCATTACGGCACGACCCACAATGGCATGGCCGATATTCAATTCCCACAATCCCTTGATTGCCGCTAACGGACCGACATTCCGATAATTCAATCCATGCCCGGCATTGACCACTAAATCACTGCGCTGACCGATTTGGGACATGTTGTCCAATCGAGATAATTCTTCCTGCCAATCAGGTCCATCTCCCTCGCCGAAATCATAAGCGCGCGCATAAGCTCCAGTATGTAGTTCCACGAACCGGGCCCCGGTACGCACAGCCGCTTTGATTTGATGTAATTCAGGGTCGATAAACAAGGACACTTGCACATCATGCTTGTGAAGCGAGTTCACCATTTTTGTGATTTCTTCAATTTTTCCGGCCACGTTAAGACCACCTTCTGTGGTCAATTCTTCCCGTTTTTCTGGGACAAAGGTGACCATATCGGGTAGAACATCAATCGCGAATTGCAGCATTTCCGGAGTCGCGGCCATTTCCAAATTGAGATGGGTCGTTACCGTTTGCCGCAACAAACGCACGTCGCGTTCTTGAATATGCCGACGGTCTTCGCGCAAATGCACGGTGATGCCATGGGCACCGGCCAATTCGCAAAGAGCGGCGGCGGCAATTGGATCCGGTTCACGAATTTTCCGTGCCTCACGAATAGTGGCTACATGATCAATATTCACACCGAGTTTGGGCATAATTTTCCTCCGGACTCTGAATAAATAGCTTTATCCACCCTGAATTTCATTAGGGAGAATGAATCCTCTTTGGTTTCGCCATAGGTTTGACGGGTTTTTTAACGACTTTGGGTGCCAACTTTGGAACCACTTTTGGAACAACTTTATCAATCTTGGGAGGAGTTACTACGGGTTTTGGTTTTTGAACAGGCGACATGACCTTTGCTAGTGCGCTTTCGTCTGGGATGGAAAGTAAAGCGGATAAAGTCACCAGCTTCACTCCAAGTTCTCGAAAGTGATCGGCATTGACTACGAGGGATTTTTCAATCATATGAAAGGCCGATGGGGAGTAGGGTAGAACCAGAATCGCTTCACCTGTCTTTTGGGCTTGTAAGGCCTTGAGCGCCAATTCTAAATCTACATGAGGCAAATTCCTAAACGGTTGCACGGTTCGACTATGTGCGCCTTGCGCGGCCGCAGATTGACGCGAAAGGCTACGCTGCGATCCCGTCAAGTCCAGGAAAACCAAACTTTTTTCCGAGGTGTACTTAAATAATTTTTCCAAGAG
>JAYVCH010000135.1:0-3493 GCA_043750055.1 Fibrobacteria bacterium | reverse complement strand
GAGTGACTTACAAGCACGAGATTAGAGTAAATGCCTTCCGCAGCGGCTTCGGAGAGTTCAATGTTAATGGCACCGGGGTTTTTATCGTCGAATTCGCTATTGGGCGCAACCATTTTATGGCTCCTATTTGAGTCGCGATGAAATATAGTAATGGAGGGTAAAGGCCAGAATCCTGGAGAATCAGAGGTAAAGAATCGAAGCCTCGCCTGATTCCAGGCTTAAAGCACTCAAATTTCCACCGTAAGATTTACCAATTCCGGTGTCAATGCAAAGCAGCTTTTCATTGTATAACGAAATGATTTTTCCTGCCTGGCTAGGATCAATACAAGAAGTGGGTGTGTGGCCTACCACCATTCGATGGCATTGATGATAATCTAAAACTTCCTGCAATTCGGATTCGCGATCAGGATTTTGTCCCAAAGTAAATTGACGATTCCATTGCGGCCCATGGCGCATCAGCATGATATCACGATTTGCATCCGGTGCGGCGAAGTTGCTCAAGGCTTTTCTCACTTTATTATTCAGTTGATCCAAGGGTTGACAGCCATGTTCCCGATTGAGACCGCCATGCACGAAAAGCGTGCCATTGACTATCACCGCCGACTTGTGAGACATCAACCAATGGCCCACCTTTCCCCACGGAGATAATGAAGCTCGGAATTCTCTACACCCCAACAATTCAAGTCGTCGATTGAACTTTTCATTCACGACGGGTGTCCAATCGGGAAGGGGTTTACCACTTTGGGTCGAATCTTGATCTGAACCCCGAATCGCTTCCAAGGGTTGAAGGAAATTCTCGACGGCCAAGTCATGGAATTCTTCCATGGTATTGTACATCAGCAGGCCGCTCATCGACATGGCTTCATGGTTTCCTAAAAGAACATGCACCTCTGATTCTAAACGGGGCGCTTCCTCTTCCAAGCGTCGTAGCAAACTGAAAATTTTTCCTGGCTCTCCACCCCGTCCTAAAATATCTCCCAATTGAACTAAATGAGTATTTCGGGCTCGCCAATGGCCTCGTTGGTCGATTAAGCCCGTTTCGGTCAAAATTTTATAAAACCCCGGATAATTTCCGTGTAAATCACCAATGGCAACAACCCTACCGATGTCGGAGAAAACCGTTTTTTGCATCCCGAATCCGATCTTATTCAAGTATAGGGGAAGAACAAGTAGGATTCCACTTGAAAAGCGAAGAAAGTCACCTTTTTATAAGTGCTATATTTTCGGTCTTTCAAACAAGGCGGGCTGGTTGGAACGAATTAAGGAAGAATGCGGCATCATGGGAGTTTTCGACGGGCCTGAAGTTACCCGTCGTGTCGTGATGGGCTTATACTCCCTGCAGCATCGGGGCCAGGAAAGCGTCGGAGTGGCAACGACCAATGGTGAGAATATTCATTTGCTACGACGCATGGGCCTTGTCACTGAACTCAACCGTGAAGAAAAAGAAGTCGCCTCCATGACTGGCATCGCCTCCATTGGCCATGTACGCTATTCGACTTCCGGAAATTCCAATATCAATAATGCTCAGCCGATGTTGGTGTCCACCAAACGCGGCCCCATCGCCATTGCCCACAACGGCAACATTGTCAATGCTCCTGAAATTCGGAAACAAATGGAAGAAGACGGACATATCTTCCAAAGCACATCGGATACAGAAATCATCCTCCATCTCATTGCTCGTTCTAAAAAAGAATCCCTCGTTGAGGCCATTTCCGAAACCTTGGTGCAACTCACCGGATCATTCTGCCTGGTTTTTCTAACCAAGAATGAAATGTACGTGGCCCGCGATGGATTCGGCATTCGTCCACTTTGTCTGGGAAGACTCGACAAAGCCTGGGTGGTGGCCTCGGAAACATGCGCCTTGGATCTTTTGGGTGCCAGTTATGTGCGCGATGTGAGACCTGGCGAACTCATCGCCATCAACAATAACGGCATCGAATCGCATACTTTTACCACCAAACCCCATCGCGCTCACTGTGTTTTTGAATTCGTTTATTTCGCTCGACCGGACTCGCGCATTTTTGAAGAAAGCTGCGATAAAATTCGCCGTCGCATCGGTAAGGCCTTGGCCAAAGAGCATCCGGTCAAAGCCGACGTGGTGATTTCCGTTCCCGACTCCAGCAATACGGCCGCCATCGGCTATGCTCAGGAAGCGGGCATCACGTTCGACATCGGTCTCCTACGGAATCATTATGTGGGCCGGACCTTTATCGATCCGTCTCAAAATGTGCGAGAACAAAAAGTCCGCCTCAAATTCAATACCATTGCAGGGGTATTGAAAGGCAAGCGCGTTGTGCTGGTGGACGACTCTATTGTGCGTGGAACCACGCTAAAGTTCCTGACCAAGATGTTACGCGATGCTGGCGCCAAGGAAGTACATATTCGCATCAGCTCTCCGCCTGTTCGTAATCCATGTTTTTACGGAATGGATTTTCCATCTAAAACCGAACTCATCGCCAGCAACCTCACCCAGGAGGAAACACGCAAGTTACTGGGTGCGGATAGCCTGGAGTATTTAAGCATCAAAGGCCTTCTCAATGTCGCACCGGGTGGTGCCGAAAACTATTGTTCGGCTTGCTTTGACGGCAAATATCCGGAACAAATTCCTGAGGGCAGTTCCAAGTTTCGCTGCGAGTAAGCCCCTGCTTGAAAGGCCGCATCTCGGGGCGGCTTGCCATCAGCCATTTAGAGCGAGCGGAACCAAAGGGTCGCGGTGCTCTAAAAGAGCAGGCGTCCCCCTCAAGCCCCACTTCGGTTCTTTTCTTCTTTTCACCTTCCCCCTTTTTACATCGCTCGGATGGCGGCTTCTTCCAAAATAAACAAGTCATGTCGATGTGCACGGAGAAGCCCGCGACGCCCCCAATCCGCTAATGTTCGGGACACGGATTCACGGGTGGTGCCGGCCATTTCCGCCAAAAATTTTTGCGTCGGCAGGTTGCGGATAAGCACCCGAGGATTACCATCCTCTCGGATTCGCATTCCCTTGTCATCCATCAATCCCAACAAGGCGCTGGCCACGCGGCCTTCCA
The DNA here is from genome assembly GCA_043750055.1 of Fibrobacteria bacterium. Taxonomy (GTDB): domain Bacteria; phylum Fibrobacterota; class Fibrobacteria; order UBA11236; family UBA11236; genus Chersky-265. The sequence goes on along the minus strand of JAYVCH010000135.1, from coordinate 464 downwards.
TCGACCTGAAAGACAGGCTCGCGACTTTACGATTGCTGTGACGTAGTCGACGGTTGACCTCGCTTAGTAATCCCATGAATAAATTGGGATGACTCTCAAGGGTGCGACGGAAATCTTCCCGTCGAAGGATAAACACACGCACGGATTTGATGGCGCGTACCGTGGCCGAGCATGGCCCCTCATCCAATAAGGACATCTCTCCGAAAAAATCTCCCGGTTGCAGCGTGGCTAAAACCGTTTCCTTGCCGTCTACCGGTTCCATCACCACGGCAACTTCGCCTTCTCCGACGATGTAAAGATGTCCGTTTCCTTCTTCCTCAGCGCGGACGATAGCCGTTCCGGAAGTATAAACTCGATCATTCATTTCATTAGCCAAAACGCGAAGCGCCGGTTCTGGCAGAATGGAAAAGAAATCCGAGCGACGAAGAATGGTCAAGCGTCGTTCTGCGGAGGATTCGCGAGCT
>JAYVCH010000134.1:0-4105 GCA_043750055.1 Fibrobacteria bacterium | reverse complement strand
GATTTTTAGACAAATCAAAAAAATCCGCGATGGATAAGAGTGAAGCGATACCCGCTTGCAGGCACATTTCCGTTTGATAATTGAGATCTTGATCCACCGTTGAAGAAACCAATGAAGCCGCATCCAAAATAGCACCAGCTGCGTTTACCCAAGAATGTTGAGGCTTAGGGGATCGAAAAAAGGCGAGGGCGAAAAGCGATGTATGGGATTCTTCGACCTCTACGAACCAATTTTCCCAAGTCGACCAGAGCTGATTCAAATGTCCCACCTCTCCAAGGCGATGTAACCTAGCGACAATTTCCACGCCGGAGGGTGGGGATCCGGCTCTATATTCCAACCGAGTGACCATGACCTCCCTTTTAGAGAAGGCCGAGTAGATTGTCGGAAGAAAAGAAACCAGCATCGCTATCATGAGTAAACCGAATACCGATTCCGAAAAACCTAGCACGTTGACCCAAAGGCTATGGTTGTTGGCCGCTCCCAGTGTGAGCAAAAATGAACCACTCACGGTGAGGGCAGAATTCCAAGGAATGCCAAAGCCGGTAAACATGGCGAAATAGCTGATCCACATTAGACCGATTCCGGTCACCGAAAGCGCAAGCAGGCATAGGGGCGCGTAAAGCGCTAGAACTCGATCCCAATAAAAAAAAGAGTTAGAAGGCATTAGCATCAAATCAAAAAGGAAACGGATCGACTTAAAGACGATTCGTACCAATAAAACCTTTTCGTTTCGGGGGACAACGAATGTCCGCACGATGGAATAAAAGGTGAAAACCAAAAGCCACAGTCCGCCGAAAAACAGGATGACTCGCAAAATGGACTGCACTTAATTGTCATCCTGTGATTGAGGCACCGTAATATTTTGTGAATGGATGCTTACGACTGGATTTTTAATTGCTGATTTCATGGAGCTCCTTTTTGAAAAGCACTGGACTCAAAATTTACATTTCATTTACATTGCTCTTTTATGAATATTTCCGAAAAAATAAAATTGAAACCCTAGGGTTGCGATTCTATTCGAAAACGGTGGTGGTTTTTCGCTCAGGCTGCTACAGTCTATATGGGGTTAAGACCCTATAGTTTCAATTGCGGTGCCAAATTATATATAAGGGCATGGTAAATACAAAACAGTTATCCATCAAGCTGAATAATGGAAAATTTCCATTCCAGGTTCAAACCAGGCAGTCTCTGTTTCGAACTGAATCTCAGAACGATGCTTTCCTTGATCAAAGCATTGATGGTGCCTCCAGCTCTGGCTTTTCGGGCCTTGAATATTCGCAGTTTCGGATCCGAAAAGAAGAAGCCATTTTTTCACCTTTATAATGTTTTCCTTTGTCGAAAGAATCTCATGAAAATTTATACTAACTCATTAGTCAAGCTCATGGCTTTCCCGGTTAGGCCAAAAAAAAAGTCTATCAGGATTATGGTGAAGTCTATCACGCTTATGGTGAAGCCAATCCGAAAGTTGATAATACTTCCGCCACAAGTCGGTAATTAGATATCCAATACCTCACAAATAAAAACCGAGTAGGTCTGAAATATGGCCAAGAAAGAAGGACTAAAAATGTTTCAATCATCGACAATGGGTAAGTCCAAATTGACTTCAGATTTATCGGTTGCCAAAGCCAGAATAAATAATCGGACAACCATCGCAAAAGGCGACAATTCGCTTACCGCCTATATGAAAGAAATAAAGAGGCTTAAAAGCTTAACCAAGCCGGAAGAACGAGAGCTTACAGAACGGATCTTGAAAGGGGACAGTAAAGCTGTCAAAATGTTAGTTGAGGCGAATTTGAAATTCGTCATAGTGGTGTGCCGCAACTACCAAAATCAAGGTCTGTCCATGGTGGACTTAATTAGCGAAGGAAACTTAGGTCTACTCAGGGCCGCAAGACGCTTCGACGGAACCCGCGATTTTAAATTCATTTCCTACGCTGTTTGGTGGATTCGCCAAGGCATTCTCATGGCGCTGGCGGAACAATCCAGGGTGTTTAATGTTTCCCCCAATAAAATTGGCCTTGCTCAGAAAATCGGTAAAACAAAGCGGAAATTGGAACAAGAGTTGGGAAGACAACCAGACACTTATGAATTATCCTCGGAAATGAATATTTCTGAGAGTAAAGTTTTGCAGGGCTTACTCATTGCCAAGTCGTCCGTTTCCCTCAGCCGTGAATTCATATTTGAAGGGGAAGGGAATGCGATGGACTTCATCCCGGACCAGAATACAGAACGCACGGATAACTCCGCCACAAAATGGATTGTTGAAAAGAGAGTCAGCCGTATGCTTTCCGGAATGAAAGATCGTGAACGGGACGTCCTGAAACTTTTTTACGGAATTGGAACACACCGGGCATGGACCTTGGGTGAAATTGGAGTTCGCTTTAATTTAACCAGGGAAAGAATCCGTCAAATAAAGGAAACGGGCCTCCAGAAGTTAAAGCACTCTCCTCTGCTTAATCAAATTTCACTTTTACCTAATTAACCTATTCAAAGGAAATAAATTAAATGCTATACACAATCGCGATTGTTCTAATTGTCCTCTGGTTACTCGGAATGGTTTCCGCCTATACAATTGGAGGATTTATCCATGTCCTCTTGGTTATTGCCTTGATACTTTTTCTAGTGCAGATAATAGGCGGAAAGAAAATCCTGTAGATAAATTTTCGAACAAACAATAAAAGCAAGGAAAACCATGAAAAATCAGACATCAATGGAAACAAAATCTCCTGAAATGTATGCAACAGAAAATGATATTGCAAAATCTAGAAGGTCAGAACTCAATGAGCTAATGAACCAGCGCCTTTCCGATGCCATTGACCTCCAGATGCAAATGAAACAAGCGCATTGGAACGTAAAGGGACCAAGTTTTATCGCCCTGCATGAATTATTTGACAAGGTAGCGGAAGCGGTGGAGACCTACGTAGATTTGGTTGCGGAACGGATTGTCCAACTTGGCGGAATCGCCGATGGTTCAGTGCGCACTGTCGCAAAAATATCCAGACTACAAGGCTATCCCGTTCGACTTGCGGACGGCTTAGCCCATGTTGATGCGGTAACGAAGGCACTTTCAAGCTTCGGACATGAAGTTCGCACGACCATTGTTCAGGCGGGCGATTTGGAAGACCCGGTAACCGCTGATGTATTTACCGAAATCTCGAGAGGGATTGATAAATGGCTATGGTTCGTGGAGGCACATAATCAAGCCCAAAAATAGTTGATCTTTTTTTGCATCATATTTGCGTCGCTGATTTTAAGTGCAAAGCCAACTTCTGCTAGCAGTATCACAGATTCAACCACAAGTGAACCGGTTCAACCCATTTTAGAAAGCAAATTGGTTGACCTGGATACTGCTGCGAAAATCTTATTGCTCGGCGAAACCGTTGTTAGAAGCAAAGATCTCATGGATTTCTATGAAGCGCGCAATCGTAAAGCCGCCTGGATTGTAGGCAATTCGCCGAAATTGGCTGCGTGGCAATTGATGGACGAGGTTCGAAATTGTGAGAGAGAGGGATTGGAGCCTTCGGATTACCATTTACGGATTTTGGATTCTTTATTGAGTAAATACAATCGACAGATTTTCTGGCAAAGACGCCATGATCCTTTCACTTCCGCAAGTTTGGAAATTTTGCTTACCGACAGCTATTTGAAATTTGCGCGCCATCTTCTGTCCGGACGGACGCAACCAAAAATTCCTCAGGACATCTGGCATGTCAACCAGGAAAAAATCGAGCTTCCCGCTTACCTGGAAAAAAATTTGAATGAAAAGAAAGATGTCGGAATGGCCCTTAAGGCATTGACTCCCCCACAAGTGGAATATGGAAAGATGAAATACTGGTTGGGGGAATATCAGAAACTGGCTAAAAAAGGAGGCTGGCAATTGATACCCGATGGCCCAGCAATGGGACGCGATAGTACAGGGCCAAGAGTTGTTGCGTTATGCGCACGATTGAAGGTTAGCGGTGAAATGGGTTGGGGCGCCTGTGGAGATAATTATTCAGCGGAATTGGAAAAAGCGGTCAAGAAGTTCCAAAAAAGCCATGGACTAGATATTACTGGCGTAGCGAGCACAAGTACTGTTAAGGCGCTAAATATATCAGTGGAAGAA
>JAYVCH010000133.1:0-9813 GCA_043750055.1 Fibrobacteria bacterium | reverse complement strand
CAAAGGCCCGCCAAGCCTTACTATTAGGGTATGTTGAGACTAGGTCTTAATTTCATTTAACTTGCAACGAGATTGAGACTTAGTCTTGATTTTGGCTCGGCAGCTAAGTATACTTAAGGACGGTTTAGAAGGTTATGAAAGCGGATTCTGATGGTTAAAATAAACAATTCCCAACATCAAACTGTCTTGGGTGAAAAGCGCACTCTAGAGACCGAGGTGAGTCTGGATTCGCTACGCCCAGGTGAAAAGGGAATCATCCTGGCCATCACTGCAGACGCGACTCTCAAAATGCATTTACTCGAACTTGGTTTTGTCCTTGGCAGTCCCATTGCTTTTCTCATGTCCACTCCCTTCGGCGATCCCAACATCTACTCTTTGCGTGGAACGTCCATTGCGCTTCGGAAGAGTGAGGCCAAATGCATTCGCATCCAGATTTAAATCCCTCCCGTTTTTCAAAAGTCGGAAATGATGTAACACCTGGGCCATTAATTGCCCTGGTTGGGTCGGCCAATTCAGGCAAAACCACGCTCTTCAATTTATTGACCGGTTCGCATTACAACACTGTCAACTATCCCGGTGCTACTGTGGAATTCGCCATAGGTAAAGGTAAGGTTTTTGAAGGACTGGCCTGCAGTGTTATGGACACGCCCGGTATCACCAGTATGGTCCCCGCTTCCCCGGATGAAAAAGTCACGGTGGATGCTTTGTTCGGCGCGAATCGTCCCGACCTAGCCATTGTGGTTGTGGATGCGAATCAACTCTCCCGCCATTTGTATTTGGCCAAACAACTTCAGGATTTGGGATTTAATTTGGTGGTCGCGCTGACTATGTCGGACCTACTGCAAAAAAAAGGACAGGAAATTTCTGCGACCAAACTTTCGGAGTTACTGGACTGTCCTGTATTTGCCTTGGATCCAAGGCGTAAAGATAAAGCCAAGGAATTGGGTGTTCTGGTAGCCAATAAAATTCGAGAAACCAATCGACTTGCCGAAGCGCCAATGTTACCAGGTGTAACTCCGGTTCTACCCAGTATCACGGCGTATAGATTTTTTATTTCGGAGATGACGGAGGAAAAGGTGCAGCGTTATTATCGCGCCCTGGATGAGATTGAATCCTTGGTCATATCCAAGTTGAAAAATTCACCAAAGCGATCGCAGAAAAAATTGACAATGGATCAAATTCTTCTGCATCCTGTTTATGGATTGGGAATTTTCCTACTCGCTATGTTCGTGATTTTTACTTCGATTTTTTGGATGGCGACACCCTTTATGGATGGGATCGATTCCGGATTCGGATGGATGATATCGAGCCTCAAGCTGGCGTTGCCGCATTCTTGGATAACGGATTTATTGGCCGATGGCATTGTGGGTGGAATTGGATCGGTGATGGTTTTTTTACCTCAGATTCTAATTCTGTTTTTTGCGATGGGTTATTTAGAAGATTCAGGATACTTGGCGCGGGGTGCGGCTTTGGTGGACAAACCCTTATCCCTGATTGGGCTCAACGGAAAATCCTTTGTGCCTTTATTATCAGGATATGCTTGTGCAATTCCGGCTATGATGGCGGCCCGTACTATTCCAAATCGATTTGAGCGTAACCTGACCATTTTTATTATTCCATTGATGAGCTGTAGCGCGAGGCTTCCCGTTTACTCCTTACTGCTGGCTTTTATCACGCCCAGAAATCAACCCTGGATTGGTGGGCTTGCCTTGACTGGCCTTTACATCGCCGGGATGCTCATGGGTGCGATTGTATCCACCGTCATCAGCAGGTTACGTCGAACAAAGGGTCATTCGGGATTTATTTTGGAACTGCCGGCTTTACGTATGCCTGTGGCAAAAGTTGTGATTTTTTCCACATATCATAAGGCTTATCAATATCTCCGCAAAGCGGGGCTAATGATTGTGGTCATTTCTCTGGGGCTTTGGGTTCTGACGCATACGCCTGTGCCTGATCCACTTTCTTCCGAAACAGGAATCTCGGTTCAAGGAAAAACCACAGGACGGGAGTATGTGGCTGTATCTAATTCTTATGCGGCGCAACTGGGTCACCTCATTGAGCCTATCATGCGGCCCATGGGTTTGGATTGGCGCGGGGGAGTGGCAATGATTTGCGCCTTCGCGGCGCGTGAAGTGTTTGTGAGCGCAATGGCTCTTATGTATCGTATCGATGAAACCTCGGGTAGTGGTCTCGCGGACAAGATGCTGACCCGCATGTCCGAGGTTCGCTTTGAGGATACGGGAAAACGAATTTTTACGGTGTCTTCTGTATTAGGCATGATTTTGTTTTTTATGATCGCGCTGCAATGTTTGTCAACGGTAGCGGTCTCTAAACATGAGGCTGGCGGATGGAAGTTACCCGCCGCGCAATTGGTTTTATATACGGGTGGCGCCTATGTGCTTTCGGTAGCTTTGGTGCAGGGGCTAAGGGCTTTGGGTGTTTCCTAATCAATGCGAATTAATTAAATTTTCCCCAAGTGAAAAACTCATCGGTTATGAAACTTTATAAAGCCTTCGGCTTTGAATCCGCCCATTTTCTACCCAAGGTTCCCCCGGGACACAAATGCGGTCGCTTGCATGGTCATAGTTTTCGCTGCGAGATTGAAGTGACTGGTGAAGTGGATTCGGAAACCGGTTGGGTCATGGACTTCGCAGATATCAAAAAGGCATTCAAGCCTGTCGAACTCGTTCTCGATCACCATTATTTAAACGAGATCCCCGGCCTAGAAAATCCCACCTCAGAAATTATTTGCAAATGGATTTGGGATCAACTGAAGCCGTCGCTGCCGCTTCTCTCAGGGGTCATTCTGTACGAAACTTGTACCGCGCGATCTGAATATCGCGGCTAAATTTTTCTTAGGCGCCGAAGAACTCCTGCATCACGCGTATCATCATTCCATGATCCTCACTGCCGCACATTTCTCGCGCTGAATGCATCGAAAGCATGGGATTGCCTACATCCACAGAAGGGATGCCTAATGCTGAGGCTACATGAGGCCCAATGGTAGTTCCACAAGTGAGGTCGGTACGGTTTACAAAGTCTTGCACCGGAACGCCTGCGTTTCGACACCATGCTTTGAAGGCCGCGGCCGTTTCACCTGAAGTCGCATATCGCATACTTACATTGCCTTTGACAACGGGTCCGCGATTCAAAAGTGGGAAGTGATTGGGTTCGTGTTTTTCCGGATAGTTGGGATGAATGGCATGGGCCATGTCAGCGGAGATAAGTAACGAACGTGCTTGCGTGGCCATGGCTTGCTCTCTGGATTGACCTAAAGCGATAAGGCAGCGTTCCAAAATCATTGGAAGCAAATTTGAATTTGCGCCTTGCGCCGAGGTGCTACCCACTTCTTCATTGTCGAATAAGGCCATGACTTGAATGTGATCCTCAGCAGCATCTTCACCACAAAACGATTCCAAAGCTGCATGGGACATGGCCAAATTGTCGAGACGTCCGGAATAAATAAATTCATCTTCGAAACCGCCATAGCAGGCAGGCGTTTTATCATAAAGATGAAGTTCGAAAGCCAGGTTTTCCAATTGCGTTCCCGACATTTCCATGAGCCACGATTCCAAGCCACGTCCAGGCGGTATCATGAGTCCCAGAATCGGTACCAAATGGCGCTGTGGGTTCAGAACCAAACCGTTTTCATTCACGCCCCGATCCAAATGAATGGCCAATTGCGGAATGCGTATCGGTCGATCTTCGGTTCGCACTAGTTGTGAGTGAATGCCGCTTTCGGTCTTATGCGAAATGCGACCGGCTAAACCCAAGTCGCGATCCAACCAGGAATTATTTAAGACACCGCCATACACTTCCACACCCCATTGTCGATAGTTGAGCGTGGCATCGGGGCCGCGGGGTTTTAGTTTGAGGCAGGGGCTGTCAGTATGGGCGGCCACAATGCGAAACCCAAGCTTGGAAGTTTGAATCGACGTTGGAATACGAATGGCGACGATACTGCTACCATTACGAACCACATAAGCCGTCTGCCCCGCTTTAAGGCTCCATGGAGCCTTTTCATCCAAGGAGATGGCCTCGCAAGATGTCAGTTTGGAAATGGCCGTCTCCACGGCATGAAACGGGGTAGGGCTGGCGTTCAAGAACGCAATGAGGGCATCGGAGTCAGGATTTTTAGCCAAGAAAATACCTCCAGGGTTTAGAAAGCCCCCATCTACTTAATTATACATAGGAAGGATCTAATAAGAGAAGCCTGTAAACAAAGGAACGTGTTCACAATCGCAACGAGAGCGGCTTTTCCAAAATCGTTTTTAGTATAAAAGCCCGTCGTAAAGACTCGCCATCCAAAAAATCTGCCCGGATCGTAGCCATGTCTATGGCTGTTTGTTTATCCCGAGAAAAATAAGCAGCAGCATTGGCGGATTCAACACGCGCAATACCTGGAGCTGAAGTCATATCCTTACCCGAATCCGAATCAGCAACGATACGCTCATTCCAATCTTCATTCGACACCGCGGTTTTCGATTGTGAAGTGTAAACACCCCTGGCTGCAGCGGCCGGAACTGCAACCGCAACCGTGTCCTTTACAACAGCACGGCTTGGGGTTTCAACGCTTCTTGACCGTTGGGACGCGGTGGGTTTTGGTTGGGATGAAGGAGCTTCGGGGGGAAATTCTAATCCCAATTCTTTGGCCAATTGTGAAAAGAGGCTTTGAGTGGATTCTTTTACTTTCGTCTGTGTAGCTTGAGGGAGAGAGGCCATGCGCGCCTCCGCTGCTTTTTTCTTTTTGGCCACACTCTTATAAATGGCCATAACCACGTAGATGACTAAAAGTAGGACAATTTTTTCCAAGGTTTATGCCTTGCCCTTTTGATCGGAACCGCCGCCAATTTTTTCGCGCATGGCCGTATCGGCATTCAGATTTTTCATGTGGTAGTAGTCCATGATGCCCATGTTTCCTTCGCGAAACGCCTCTGCCATCGCGAGGGGGATTTGTGATTCGGCTTCCACCACTTTGGCGCGCATTTCCGCGACGCGGGCAATCATTTCTTGTTCATGGGCGATGGCCATGGCGCGACGTTCTTCGGCTTTGGCTTGGGCGATTTTCTTATCCGCTTCTGCGCGGTCGGTTTCGAGACCTGCTCCGATATTTTTGCCCACATCCACGTCGGCAATATCGATGGACAGGATGTCATAGGCGGTTCCCGAATCTAATCCTTTGCTGAGTACGGTTTTGGAAATTTGATCGGGATTTTCAAGGACCGACTTATGATTACGAGCCGATCCAATGGTGGAAATAATGCCTTCACCCACGCGTGCGAGAATGGTTTCTTCCCCTGCGCCGCCAACGAGTTTATCAAGGTTGGCTCGTACAGTCACGCGAGCCAAGGCTTTGAGCTGAATGCCGTCCATCGCCATCGCAGCAACCAAGGGTGTTTCAATCACTTTCGGGTTGACGGACATTTGCACAGCTTCCAAAACATTGCGACCCGCCAAGTCGATAGCTGCCGCGCGTTTAAAATTAAGCGGGATATTCGCTTTATCCGCGGCAATGAGTGCTTGTACGACTCGGAGTACATGGCCTCCGGCCATATAGTGGGCTTCCAGTTCTTCGGTTGAAAGCGGCAGGCCGGCTTTGATGCCCATGATCTTTGCTTCAACGATAGTTTTGGCCGGGACCTTCCGAAAACGCATTCCAACCAGTCCCATCAAGGACACATTGGCTTTGGACATTAAGGCTTGGAACCACAAGCTTAAGAAGTTGAGAAGAAAGAGGCCAACTACGAGCGCGGCTAAGCCCAATGCTACAAGGAAAATAATTTTGAAATCCATAACGAAATCTCCTGTTGAATTAAATTTTTTCGACCTGAAAGCGACTGCCTATTACGGATATCACTTTCACTTGTGTATTTCGATCTGCGAAATCTCCCGATGTCTGGGCCTCAAAGGTGTCTTCACCAATGCGAATACGCCCCGTGGGGCGCAAGGGCGCATCGACTAGGGCGAGGGCACCGACATGTTTTTGTAATTCCAAGTCTATGGATTCAAGACCCGATCCGGATCCTAAATCTGTTTTGTGAGATATGGGTGAGCGACTCAGCATCGACAGGCTAATTTTGATGCCCACTGGGATTAATAGCAAGTCTGCGATACCAAATCCGATTATGGCGGAATGACCCAGGCGCGTGACGATGAAATACCAGGAATAGGCGCCCAATGCAACGCAAACCATTGCCAGTATTCCAAAGGAAGGAACGACCACCTCCGCCATTGCGAGGGCAAAGGTCATGGTTTGAAGTGCGATGGGCCAGAGAAATTTCATGCGTCGATTCCTTTAGGACGAACTACAATTTTATTTCCGAGGATTTGGCAAACTTCCACGGTTTGACCCGGTTCAATAAATTCTCCCCGGGAGGTTGCTTCAAGTGTGATCTCGGCAAACTGGACTTTTCCCGTGGGCCGAAGTCCCGTCTTGGCGACGCCGCTGATTCCAATAGAGATTTTTTTGGTCTCGGGATAGACGCTGCGGGCATCGGCTAGGGTAACATCCGAGATAACTCTGGCTCGTGCGGGCAAATAGGGCAGAACAAAACGAATGGCCAACAGTGGAATAAAAATAGCTAGGGTAGCCATTCCCACGGTCACGAATAAATTATCGATCAGACTTTTAAATTCCCAAGGCATTTTGGGATCTGGCACGGTGAAGTTCTGCAAGGATAATGTCAGGGCTGCGATGACGAGGGCAATGCCTATCCCTGCCGCGATGAAGGTACCGGGAAATAAATACATCTCCACAAAAAACAAACCGAAGCCGGCGAGAATTAAGATCAGTTCCATATGGTTGGCCAGCCCCACGGCATACTTGCTACCAAAAACAATGGCCAAGCAAGCGACCCCGATAAAACCAAAAACGCTCATACCGGGGGTTTTAAATTCCAGGTACAAAGCACCGAATCCGATCAACATGAGTATGGGCGCGAATTTTCCGATCACGCGCACTAAATCTTCCGACCATGTAGTGGTTAGCTCGGCCATTTTTTCCCATCCGCGTTCCTTGAGAAACGAATCCAAATTGGAATAGGAACCTTGCGAAAAGCCAAACTCTTTGGCTTCGCGGTCGGTCATGGTCAGGAGTTGCCCATCACGGACCAGGGTTTTATGCATTTTGAATTTCGCTTTTTCTTTTTCGCCTAAAGCATCCCATTGTTTCACGGTGAAATAGGCTACCGCGCCCGCCGGTGTTTTTTTTGCATCTGACACTGAGGTAACGGATTCGGCTGCGACGATACCGATATCGCTGGTGACCATGGCTTCCGCCATGAGGCTAGGATAACCATTGCGCTCCGCCAAGGTTCTAAATTTGGCACGAAGCGGTGATTGGATTTTTTCGCCCAACATCACGATGCCGTCCTTACCCTGGCTGATGGGGGCGCAGTCGCCGAGGGTGGTGCTATTGCCCATGACAATGCGATTAGAAGACAAGGCGATAAGCGCGCCGGCGGAAATGGCTTTCTGTTCAACAAAGGCATAAGTACTGCATTGAGTGATCCCAGTCATGAGATCAACTATTTCAAAAGCGGATTGTAATTCTCCGCCATAGGTATTGATTTTGAAAACGATGACATCAGGATGTCGGGAAACGGCTTCGGCCACGGCTCGTTTTAAAAAGGCATACAAACCAAAATCAACCTCTTCCTCGACAGGAATCACGATGACTTTTTTCTGCGGGCTCGGCACTTTCAGATCTAAATCCGCAGCCTGCACCGTTGAGGTTATGGAAAAAAACACAAGAGAGAGAGAAAAAAGCACTAGGGAAAGCGTTAGAATCGCTTTCGCTAATCCGTGAAAATAGAGGCGCATGGTTAGAAAAGTAGCTTATTCAAGGCGTCATCCCCGAAGTGGGCCCCTCCGCGGTTTCGACTGCATATTTACATATAAAGGCACTACCATTTAACCATTTTTTGTCATTTTTGAGCAATTATTGGATGCTTTACCTAAATAATTTTAGTATAATACACTACAGATACAGGAGCATTTTTTTGAACGCAGTCGCCATGAAATCCATATTCGACTTCACCGATTACCGGAAATTTCTCCGGGAATATTATGAGTGGGCGAAGGAAAACAAGCGAAGCTTTTCGCATCGTGCTTTCATGGCAAAAACAGGAATGTCCGGACCGAATTATTTCAAGCGTGTGATGGACGGGGTTCACGATCTGACCGACAATAGCATCCCCAAATTTATTCATGCGCTGGATTTTACGGAATCGGAGGCGAATTTTTTTCGGCACTTGGTTTATTTTAACCAGGCCGGAACATTAGAAGAGAAGGATCGCTGTTTCAATGTTCTGATGGAATTAAAAACTCCACATCGACATACGGTGCTCGAAAAAGCGCAATACGATTATTATAAAGACTGGTACAATATCGCCATTCGCGAAATGCTTTCCTTCTTGCCTTTTAAGGACAATGCCTTGGAAGTGGGAAAGCGTCTGGCGCCACCCATTTCTCCTAAGCAGGTGAAAAAGGCAGTAGAGCTTTTAGAAGCACTTAACTTGGTCGAAAAAGCTGCGGATGGCTCCTACAAGGCCTCCTCGCAATTTGTCCACACCAATGCCGATGTACAATCCTTACTCATCCCCAAGTTCCATCAATCCATGGCTCGTTTGGCCGAAGAGGCCATTACCCGCTTTTCCAAAGCGGAGCGCTATTTCAGTTCTTCTACTGTGAGTATTTCCGAGCGAACTTATAACGATATCATTGAAATCATTCGTGGGACGCGCAAAGAAGTGCTTCGCAGAGTCGGTGAAGATCAAGATCCGGAACGAGTCTATCATCTTAATATGCAACTCTTCCCACTCACTGCCGCCGCTTCCAAAAGGAAGGGTAAATCATGAAACTCCGCCCCTTTTTTATTATTCATGCGTTTGCAGCCCTGCTTGTGGGAGTATTGCTATCAGGCTGTATTTTTGGAGGTACCGGCACGGATACTGAAAATGGCGTAGGTCCAAACGAGACAATGAACAAAAATCCAAAAGATGTCGCTGGTGCAATTTCTGCACAGATTTTCGACGCATCTCATAAACCCTTAGCCGGGGTTAAACTCATAGCGCTACCTGTCGAGTTCCGGCCCGATTCCAATCAGAACGTGGACATGTTCAACCAAATTGTTCCTCTCGTGACAAGTCAGAAAACGGTTGTCAGTGATGCCAAAGGATGGGCCGGATTCACCCTGCGGTCTTCGGGAACCTTCTTGATAGAAGGCTCCATAAACGGAACGCCTTTATTTTTTGATACGCTAAAGATCACGGATAACCCAGTTTCACAAACGCTTAATTTCACAGCAAGTCCATTGGGGAACTTTGCTGGAAACATTAAACTGGCCTCGGGCATGCATATCGACTCGGGATTGGTATTCATTCGTGGCACACAACGATTTGTAAGGGTCAATGTCTCCGGAGCCTACACTCTGGGATCTTTACCTACCACGGTAGAACACATGGGCCTAGGTATTCGTTATGCAGCCAGTCCTACCGCCGTGCTCCAAGTTGTGCAAACTTTTATCCCAAATAATTCTGTTAAGGATTCGACCAAAATTCCCGTTGTCCTCGTGAAGGCCGATTCCCTTAAAGTAGTTTACACCTGTAATGATGTTGCCAAAGATTCGGCAGTTAAAATTATCCAAGTCTTACCCGTTACCCAGGTTGTCTCGGCAGGCAAACCTATCAGCGCAGGAAGCGCCTCATCACCTCTGGATTCAACTAAGGTGAATGCGGCATTGAAGTCATGTGATTCTCTTGCTCCTGGATCGATAGTCAATATCAAACCACCCGACCCGGAACTTGGAATCCT
>JAYVCH010000132.1:0-8653 GCA_043750055.1 Fibrobacteria bacterium | reverse complement strand
AAAGGGAAACTACTAACTACCACTCAATGCCTTCTCAATCAAAATCGTAATCCTGATATGAACCGAGACGACATTGAAAAAGTTTTAAACCAGTATCTGGGGATTACCGAAACCCTGTGGCTGGAATCGGGTATCAACGGGGATGACACCGATGGTCACGTCGATGATTTGGCTCGCTTCACAGATGAACGCACGGTCTTTTGCGCCATCGAAACCAATGCCGCGGATGAAAATTATGGGCCGCTCAAATCCAATATTGAGGTTTTGAATCGCTACAGTCGAACAATGGATCTTGAAGTAGTGGAATTGCCGATGCCGGCCCGCCAAGTAAAATCGGGATTGCGTACGCCTGCAACTTATTTGAATTTCCTGATTTTAAACGGCGCAGTCCTCGTTCCAGTTTTTCAGGACAAGCGCGACGATCATGCGCTACAACTGTTCGAGACCTATTTTTCGACGCGAAAAATTGTTCCCGTGGATTGTCGTAGTTTGGTGTTTGGTCAAGGAGCCATTCATTGCAGTAGTATGCAAGAGCCGTCGGGTTAAAGCAGGTCTGACCATGAGTGAGAAGGTTTGACCATGAGTGATTTGAAGATACCCAATCGGCCTTCACACGATGAGCCGCAGCCAACGGGCAAAGAGGGCGTTGACTTTCGACTTTTGCCAATAGACAAAACCTTTGCACAAACATGTCTGGCCTTTGGGTTACCCTATATCGCTTATGTGGGTTTAGGATCCTTACTGCAGGGTTATATTCCTATCGAGATTGTTTCTGCCCTTAAACTGGGGATCGTAGCTGCCCTGCTTTGGTATTTCCGAAAATTCTATCGATGGGGTCCAGGCCTTAATTTATCCCAAATGGGAATCGCAATCGGGGCCAGCATAGTCGCGACCGCTATTTGGATTTTAGCTGTCCGGTTTTCCCTGGCTCTCCCTTTCTGGAAGGGGCACCTGATCGCGTCACAGACTACAGTTTTTTCGACTTCTTATTGGGTTCTCCGGGCCATCGCTTCGACTCTTCTCGTCCCCCTTTTTGAAGAGCTATTCTTGCGTGCCTACTTGGGGGAATTTTTATTCCAGGTTCCTGAAGGGGCCGGTTCTTTTACGTCTCGTTTAGGACAACGATGGGATCATTTTCCCGAACCCCTATCAGGCCCACCGCTTTCCAAACTCAGTGTGATTGGTTCCACACTTTGTTTTACCTTAGGCCATGACGTCGCTTCTTGGGCGGCCGCGGCCTTATATTTTCTATTTACCTACTGGGTTTATGCAAAAACTCGATCCTTTCGAGTTTGCATCGTGATTCACGCTATCACCAATCTTTCCATCGCACTTTTGGTGTGGGCTAGACCAGAAATGCACTTTCTTTGGTAATCGAAGTTAAAAGCACGATGAAGGGTGTAGTCAAAATGAAAACAATTCTGAAATACAGTCGAATAATTTCAATCGGTTCCATTTGGATTTGTGGAGCGGCCATGGCCCAAACCTTGGACCTTAAAGGCCGGGTTTTGGATAAGGTGAATATGCTTCCCGTAGTTGGGGCAACGGTAAAAGTGACCGGAGAATCGCTTACTGCCCTGACTCGAGTCGATGGTCGTTTTAGCTTAAAGGCGGGGCCATCAGGAATACAGTCCGGTTTTAAATCAGTGCCCCAATCCCCTTTCATACAAGGATCGGATTTAATTGTAACTGCCATTTCAAAATCGCAAAGCGTGCGACTAGAATTTTGCGGTTTATCGGGACAAGGTATTAGTGTTTCTGAATATCGATTGCCTAATGTGGGGTTAAATAAATTGGCCATACAAAATTGGCCTCAAGCCAATTTTTTTGGATTCGCCCGCATTACCACCTCCGGAGCCACGTCTATTCAACGCATTCTCCATCTCGTGGGTCAGCCCGCGATGCCTTGGTCACCGATCCATGTTTCCGCCTCTCATCCGCTTTCAAAAACCATGGCCGCAGGTAGCGTGGATGTGACCATGGATAAACTACTCCCCAAAACCGCGCCGTTTACCGCAGATGTTTCAGACCTTGGAGACATTGTTCTCGACTACCCCACCCGTACAAAAATTGGTGTTGGAGCTAATATTCCCTATGGCGCGACTCTGCTTTTCGACGGCACAAAAGGAAAAGCCGCCGCCACCGCGGAAATCAAGTCGAAGTGGCAAGATTGGTTACCTGAAGTGTCCACAGATGAAAAAGCCAAGTACACTGCCGCCACCAACACTTGGAGGATAATGCCCGACCCGCAATTCCCCACCGACACCAACCATGTCACCTTACAAAGCTGTTGTGATACCGTCTGGGGATATGACGATTTACAATCAAAAATTGTTCACGGGGACGCACAACTCCATGTTGAGTTTACCTGCATGGGCGAATATGACCAGACAGAAAACACTAACGGCTCCGATGCCTTCACTCCCGGGTCAAAGGGCTACTGTAATTCTGGTGTTTATATCCAAAGCCGCTATGAAGTGCAAATCAATTCTTCCTCTTTGGACACCAATGCCAAACCTAATGTCAATAACACCTGGATGGCTGCCATTGTGGGCGATAGAATTCCGACCGCCAACCCCAACCGGATGAATGGCGAGTGGCAGTCCTATGACATCACATTCCGCACCGCGCGCTACAATGCAGGAGCAACGGCCAATGCCAAAATATCCTTATGGTGGAACGGAAAACTGGTTCATGACAATGTGGAAAGCACCGCTCCTGCTACGGGAACCGGTCCAAAAGCTCACAGCGGCGAACCCTTAAATGCGACTCTCTACGGTCTCAAATTACAGAATGAAGGACGTGACGTTCGTTTCCGCAATGTGTGGATCAAGCCACTCACTCTTACCGAAGCCAAAACCGGAATCGGGTACTAGTCCCCAGCGCAGGCTTCTAGCCCCGAGAGAAGCTTCTCTAAAAATTGTCCGTTAGCCAAAAAATCTTCCCGCTTTCCCGCTAACGCTTGTTTAGGCTGCACAAAAGGTCCTTCAGTCAAATCCTCAGCGCACGCTCCCAGCAAGGCCTGAATGCTGGAGGGCGTTGCTTCGGGATGAAACTGTAAACCCACGACTCTATTCCCAATCACAAAACCCTGTTGCATACACCCCTCCGAGGTCGCCAGAGGTATCGCCTCTGGGGGTAACGCGAAGGTATCCCCATGCCAATGAAAAGTGAGGAGCAGCTTGGGAAGAATTCTTCCGATCCAAATGCTATCCGCAGCTTCTGTTTTTTGAATCAGATGCCATCCGATTTCTTTGTTTGGATTACGCGTAACCTTCCCGCCCATAACCAAAGCCAAGAGTTGTGCGCCCAAACAAAAGCCAAGTACGATTTTTTTTGCTTCCACCGCCGCCACAATCGCCGCTTTTTCAGAGGCTAACCACGGAAGGGTCGCATCGTCATAAACGCCCATGGGCCCGCCCATCACAACCAGCCAATCATAACTTTCTATTCCAGGCGGAAAATCTCCCGCATAAAACCGAGTGTACGTTATTTGAGATTGATGAGCCGCAAACCAAGTTTCCATCGCGCCCAGTCCCTCAAAAGACGCATGCTGAAAAACGTGTATTCTCATTGGGAAGGAAAATGCGGTTAGCATAGCACAATTTAACTTATTATACGTCTAAGGATTACAAGGTCCGGTGGACCTTGGCAATTAAACCGATAAATCCGGATTCCGGTTCGCGGAGATTGTATTTTAAGGGAATATGGCCCAACCCAAGGAGATCTCATGAAAAATCACATTCTAACCCTAGCAACCTCCATCGTCCTGTTGGGACAAAGTGCAAGAGCCGAAGATGTTAACCTCTCAGAAAAGGCGGATACCACCACGGTTTCCCTTTCTCCCTATAGCCTGGGTTTTGGCACCGGAGTCTTCTCGCCAATCAACCAAGAGCTCCGCGATCGAAGTCCAGCCTTCCTGAAGTTGACCATCATGCAGTCCATCTCCTTTGCAGATCGATGGACTGCGGGCCTGGACATGGACTGGCTGCTCCCGGGCCAAAATTGGGGTGGTGAACTTTGCCTTGATTATTTAATGGGCGCCGGGGCCTTCCAACCCTTTATCGGCGCTGGCGGAGGCATCCGCTATTTCGACAAACGCGGATCCGATTTCGGTCGGGATCTCGGCACCTCCGGTACCGTCCATGTGGGCTTGCTTCTGGACGTGATGGACGAAATGCAACTTCGCATCCGCGCCCCCTTCACCGTTGTCGCAAACGATGTAGGAGATCGCGGCTTCAGTATAGACGTAGGCGTTTTCTTTTCCAGCCCACAAAGAACCACAAAAGTACGCAAGCTCAAATACTAACCCTACCCCGAGAGACCCACTCCTTACTTCACATCAGTACAAACCAGCGGCGCCTGTTGCTTGAGCCAAACCAAGGCCCGCGCTTTCACGTCCTTCACGGCGTCTTCTTGTTTGGTGAAATAATATTCACGATTCGATCGACCCGCAAAAGTATCGCCATCGGCAGGATTGGAAACAAAATCTTTTGTCATCGGTAAGTGTTTCTCCACATCTTTAAGCACCGGATCCCGGCCTTCTACCGACTTCGTGGCCACGATTAGAATGTCCTTGTGATAGACCATATAATTGATCTGGATTTTGGCGGTAAAAATTTTGGTCCAATCGTTTTTGTTGGGATCCCCGCCTATTTCCTTTAAGAACCTGGAATCGGAAACTACTTCCGGCTCCAAGGCATCGACCTTGGGTAAGTTTACGATGCATTCCTTGACGGCTTCGCGACTGACAACGGTGCTACCGTCTGCGTTGCCTTCGGCATTGATAATGGTGACGGTTTTATGTTGGGCCTTTTCTTTTGAATTTTCGCTTTGGCCACTGAGGGCCAAGCTATAAAGAGAAAAAAGTCCAAGGGTTGATAAATTCAAGATTCGCATAAGTTTCTCCTTGATTCACCGCTTTCGCGGTCATTCCGGGACCTTCGTTGCCCGTAGCGGATCTACGCATGAGAAACGTTAATCCGCTATGGAACCCAAGACATCAAATGAGGAATCCCTCAATAGGGTCTGGTCCCTGGGTAGAATGTATATTTTTCGCGTTGGATAATTCTTCAAATTCCGCTATAGGAGGTCCTATGACCCGTTTTGCTTCTGATTTCATCCGCACCGCAATGGCCGTCTTTTTCCTGGCTGGCTGTTCCACCAAGGTCACTCGTGTGACGCATGACTCCACCATTGACCTGTCTGGAAAGTGGAACGATACCGATTCCCGTCTCGTGGCGGAAGAAATGGTCAAGGATGCCTTATCGGGAGGTTGGTATAACAAGTATGCTGCAGATAAGAAAACCCCCACCGTCGTTGTTGGGGAAATCCGCAACAAAAGTCACGAACATATCAGCACCGAAACCTTCATCAACGATATTCAACGCTCGCTCATCAACAGCGGTAAGGTTGAATTCGTAGCAAACAAAGTCGAACGCGGCCAGATTCGTGATGAGAAGGAAGACCAAGCCGGTCATTCTACCGTGCAAACCAAGCAGGATGCAGGAGAAGAAAGCGGAGCACAGTTGATGATGATTGGAGAACTCAACTCCATTGTCGATCAAGAGGGCGGTAAGGCTGTGATCTTCTATCAAGTCAATCTGGAACTGGTCCAAATTGAATCGCATAAAAAATTGTGGATCGGTGACAAGAAAATCAAGAAGTTCGTAGAACGCAGCGAAACAAAGTTCTGACCCCGGCTTGTTTTCCCATATTGTCGTATCCAGAAATTCGATTTTAGCTATCGCTTGCGCGGCCCTTTTATTACAGGGCTGCGCTGATCGCAGCCTCTTGCGATTCCAAAAAATCGCGCAAGCGGCTGGACGAGACGACTATGCCCAAGCGGCCATGGAAGTCAAAAAAAACAAATCTTTATATGGGAACGAAAACAAGCTCCTGTATTTTATGGATCTCGGATTGCTTTATCACTATGCCGGAAAATACGATTCCAGCATTGAAGCCTTGTCCCAAGCTGTCCGCATTCACGACGATTTGTTCGCCAAATCTGTGACAAACGAAGCGGCCGCTTTTATAACAAACGACAATTCTCGACCTTATCGAGGTAGGTCCCATGAAATTGTCTTTCTCCATCAAATCCTCGCCTTCGATTATCTCGCACTGAGCAAGTACGATGACGCGCTTGTCGAAGCGAGACAAGCGCAATTATTTCTCGATGAGGTAAAGCGCAAGGCGGGGAAGGGAAGCAAGGAATACGTCGATGATGGAATGTACCGCTATTTAACCGCCATTATCTATCAAGCTGCGAGACAAAAAGACGATGCCGCAATTTCAATGTATCAGGCTGTGAAAGCCTATAGGCAAGGCTCCGTGCCTATGCCGCCCTCGGTTGGCTCGCAAGCCGCCGCTCTTTTTAAAGCTCAGGATCGCCGTGATGATACGAAGGAATTAGGTTTAAATAATTCCGACCCCATCAATGCCGACCCTTCCGGTTCAGAAATAATCGTCATTGGTCATGCTGGTCGAAGTCCGAATCTGGGTCAAAACGTTTTCTGGGGGACCTATGCACGCGATGGCGTACTTGTCATTCATTATCACAACACCAAGGGGGAGATTATCACCGAGGTCTTACCCGCGCCAGGATTACCGGCCTCAGAAATTTCCAAAGCCAACCGGGGCCGACGCTCCAACTCAGGAACGACCTTCCACGTGAAGTTCGCAATGCCGGCTATTAAAGAAGTCGCCTCGCAAACCAGCTTCTTCACTGTAGCGGGTGAGGCCTCACCCAATCCCGTTCGCACCGAAGCGCTCACCGATCTCAATCCTCTTCTCACTCATGATTTGGATGACCATTATACCGCCATTCTGACGCGTACGGTTATCCGCGTTGTGTTACGCACATTCACAGCCGAAGAAACCAAATCAGCAATCTCAGGCGGAAACCCGCTGATCAATTTGATTCTCAATATCGGCACCGACCTGCTTTCCGACCAACTAGAACAAGCCGATACACGAGCCTGGTTTTTGTTACCCCGCACTTTGCAAATCGCGCGCATCCCCGTGAAACCGGGAGTCCATTCAGTCACCGTTGAGGCCCACGGTGCTTCGGGCGAATCGCTTGGCAATAAGGTTTTCGACAACCTCGATATTAAGCCGGGAGAGAAAAAATTTATTTTCTTCCCATCGCTTAAGTGATAGCCAAAAAAAAAGGCCTTGCCCAGTGGCAAAGCCTTTGTGAAATCTGAAGGGGTGATGCCCTCCAACTTAATTTTTGTCTAGAACAAGTAACCTCGATAGCTCTTGCCATTGACTCGAATCATATAAATACCCGGAGACATGAAATACGGGATGGCATAATTTCCATTTCCCGTCTGGGTCAATTCCATCGAGCGTCCCGAAATGCCGGTCAAGGTAACCCTCACGTTACCGATGCTTGCAAGCTCAGTAGGCAAACGGAGAATATGGCCTTCAATAACCGGAGACAGAATCTCGCTGCGACCAAGGCGGTGCAGAATACCGGCAGTCGCGTGGGGCGCTTCGATAGGCTCCATTTCCATTATCCACCGCGTTATAAGTGCAGCAGACTTCTGATTGACCTGGAAAGATCCAAGTGGAGGCATTTGGGTTCGAATAAAGTCATAGTTACCGGGCTTTGTATTGCGGCTCATTTGACGGAAGAGAATAACGGATTTGCTAGGATATCCAGGAATGACAAGAGCCGGTTCAATATACAAGGAATCTTTAGCCAAAGGATTCGCAACAAGATCCGTTTTCCTATAATAGAACGGAGGCACGGTGTCCAAGGAAAAAGGCCAGGACACGCCGCGTTGACGGAATTCCATTTGCGATTCCATGGTGTGGAAATCATAATTCAGGTTTACACCGAAAGTGGCGCTGTTTGCCATTCCACGAGTGCCATGGCAACCAGAACAATTGGCAGCAATGTAGGATCGAGCGCGAATATCGACCGAAGCGGACGCGTCTTCAATTCCTGCCCATTTTGGAACTCCAACTGCATTCCACTCGGCGGGTTTGGTGCCGGTCAATAGGTTATTCGTAAAGAAGTATTCCAATTGATTCATGGTGGGAAAATCGGGATGGGGACGATTCAACTGGGCTGTGAAGAAACCCAATACCGACCTACCATGAATGGTGTCAGAAAATTCAGCGCGGTGACATTGGTTGCATTCCCTACGGCTAGGAAAATGCCACTTTTTCATATAACCGGGCTGCCCGACTCCATTATGAACACGAATGGAATCATCCATTCCATTTTTGAGAACAAGACGCGCATCTTTTTGATCCGGATTCCATTTATAGCTTAGGCCATACCAGCGCTCGTCCATGCGGGTTTTTCCCTCGCTAGATACGACCGATTCTTTCTTGTTGATCAAAACACGAGTTTCCCATAGCACGCGGGAGGTAGTATCACCGATGATGGTATCAATGGCAAAGTTTTTAAGAAAGACTGTGCTATCTGGATATTTCCAATAATCGTTCGTGAGCTCAAAGCCTATGGATTTGCCAGGCCTAAGTAAAAAGAAACGATTCTTGTGAGCATCGTCACTCCAAAGTGCGGAGTTTACATCAAAATGATAGATACCTGTCATGGTGACTTTTTTTGCGGCGGTAATATCGACGTACATCCCAAGCGCCGACAAAGTCGGAGGTATATTCACGATTTTTTTAAGCG
>JAYVCH010000131.1:0-20664 GCA_043750055.1 Fibrobacteria bacterium | reverse complement strand
GTGGTCGGATGAAAAGCGTATTGTTTATCGCCAACCTTAACACGCAAATTGTCGGGGCCAAAAAGTTTCTTGAATTTCCAAGGCCCATCTGGACTGCGTTGATCTAGGTAGAAGGGCGATTTTCCGGAATCATAAAAAATAAAGGCAGATGTGGTTTTCGGTGTCATGGTTTGCAAATGCTCACTGAGTAACTTGGCCTTGCGAACCACGTTTCCATTGAGTTGATGCACATTGAATAGAACAGAAAAATGAGTGTAGTCCCCGCGAATAACCACATAGTCAAGAGCATGCGCAATTTGGGAGTAAGGGGTCAGATTCAGTTTCGCCAAGATGAAAGCATAAATGGCGCCATGTTCAGAAGGCTCTAACGCAGATGCTGCCCCAAGACGCTCGGCTCCACCGCGTCCATCAGGAATAAAGTCTAAATGGAACGCCCCTTTTTCATGAATCACTTTACGCTTTGTTGTCGTGCGATAATGTCTGGGTTTAGGTGAGGGCGAAATGCGATTGGGTTTGTCGGGCAATCCATTTGCGGACCAAAATTGTTGGAAGGCTCGATTCTTAAAATCCAATTCCATGGCATAATCCATACGAGCCAATGGTTCTGGCGAGGTGGAGGGTCCAACAAGAGTAGGCGATTCTTTGCGGGCGAGTTGAATAAGGATATCGGAAAAACGGATTACTTTTTCCGGTTCGCGGATCACGGGAATCCGTTCCGTTTTTCCCCCGCGATAAATGGGCTTTCCTTTTAAATTTTTTAACGGGGTTCGCTTACCTTGTCCGGCTTTGCCCAAGTTCTGATTTCCTGGATGTTTTTGGCCACGTTGTTTCCGGCCTGGAAAAGCAGTCTCCCCATCTACATTCCGTTTGCTTTCGGAGGGCTTCTGACCTGGACGTCCCTCACGTCGAGAAGGGTTTGAATTTCTCTGTAAACGGTTGGCTTGATAACTTCCTTCGGGCTCCCAACTTCCAGGAATAGATTCACTTCTATCGGGATTGCCTCGGGATTCCGCCCCCTTGCGAGGCATAGCCCCGGGTCTTTGGGCATATCGGGTACTTTTTTTCGAGGGCTTATGTTTTGGCATGAGAATCGCCAAGGTAGGAAATTGTGGGTCTTGTGTGTGATTTGCAGGCTTTAAAGCAAGCCACCGGCCTTCAACAGAAACTCAACAAAGCCCGCATGACGTCCAATTGGTTTATGAAGCGTGAGTTTCAATTTTGGATGTAACCGACGGTTTTCCTGGATCAGTGCGGGAATATCGTCCAAAACATGCTTCCCAGTGAATAAAAAGAGGGGTAGAATCTCGACGTTCCGAACACCGGATTTGGATAATTCGAATAGGGTTTGAGCGAGATCAGGTTTTATCAGGGTTAAAAAGGCGGGCTTTACGATCAATTCTTTACGACCGTGTTGAAGTTTTAAGGCCAATTTCTCCATTTCCTCCAGAGTCTGCGGTGCACGGCTACCATGAGCTAAAAGAACTAATGCGGAGGGTAAAGTCATTTCATTCTTTCCTCATGGGAATAAAAATGTGTCCGATAATTATAACAAGACGGTTTTCTCTATCGTAGGAGAAGGTCGGAACAGTATTGCACCGAAGCCACAAAAAAGACTAGAATAAAGGAGCCTTAACGTGATCGGGTTAACAAACATGTCAACGTCCAATATCAAATTGACCAACCACGAGGGTGAACCCTGCATTGATATCAAGGGAGAGTGGGATGAGGCTGGCCTTGATTCACTCGTCAAAGCTTTTCAAAAAGGCGTCCCCAAAGTAGAATCGCGCATGTTTCTTCGCTTGACGGAATTGGATTATTTGGACAGCGCAGGACTTGGGGTTATCATGTTTAATATGAATGAGTTAGCTAAGAAAAATGCGAAACTTGTTTTGCTTTCTCCCTCAGATGAAATGCGGCAAATTCTTCGTACCACTTCTTTGGACAAAGTATTGGAAATCCGTTAATCCATTTTCCGTCCCCTATTTTCAAACACGATTTCTCCTGAATCGCCCCAATGCTTTGTCAAGCCCTGGGGCTTAAAGTATATTTCATCCAATCCAGCTCGCTTATGTTCTCGTCTCATCCAAGCCGAACGCGGTGCCCAACCAGGAACAAAATTGACTGCCGAAAAAAAGACTCCACTTTATAATCAACATGTGACTTTAGGCGCAAAAATGGTTCCCTTCGCCGGCTTTTTGATGCCTGTCCAGTATTCAGGAATTCGTCAGGAGCATGAGGCGGTTCGTAAAGCTGTGGGACTATTCGATGTTTCCCATATGGGTAACTTTTTTGTTACCGGGAAACAGTCGCGCGCTTTTCTTCAAAAGGTGACGGTCAATAATGTGGATAAACTCAGTATTGGGGATGTGCATTATTCTGCCCTTTGCTACGAAAATGGGACCGTTGTCGATGATATTCTGGTTTATTGTGTAGGACCGGATCAATACAAGCTGGTCGTCAATGCTTCCAATATCGACAAAGATTTTACATGGCTCATGGCTCAAAAATCAAGTGATGTGAATTTAATCAATGCTAGTTCAGAACTTGGCATTTTGTCGTTGCAAGGACCGCAGGCTTTGGATACCGCCGCGAAGCTTATGGACACCGACCCACGTGCCATCGCGACATATAAGTCAGGACGAGGTAAGGTGAATGGAGTGGAAATGCTCTATAGCCGAACCGGTTATACCGGTGAGGACGGGTTTGAATTTTTTCCTGAAAATCAGGCTTTACCCGCACTGTGGAACCGCTTATTGGAAGCAGGATCTTCTTATGGTATTATCCCTATAGGACTAGGTGCGCGCGATACGCTCCGTCTGGAAGCGGGCTATTCTCTTTATGGTCATGAACTGACAGATAAAACCAACCTTATCGAAGCCGGATTAGCATGGATCACGGATTTTCAAAAAGGCGAGTTTGTGGGCCGCGCCGCTTTGGAGGCCAAATCCGGTGGCAAGGCAACTCGAAAAGTGGTGGGCATCGAACTTTTAGAATTAGCGATTCCTCGCGAAGGCTGCGTAGTGAAGGCCGGTGGAAGTGCCGTGGGAGTGGTTACTTCGGGAACGATGTCTCCAACCCTGAACAAAGGCATTGCAATGGCTTCCGTGGCATCGGAATTCGCCAAGATTGGTACCGAGCTGGATGTGATCATTCGCGAGACTCCCAAGCGGGCAAAAGTCGTATCGCGGCATTTCTACAAAAGGTCGAAAACATGATGGGAGGTTGCCTTTGTCCATAAAGGTAGCGAAGCCCAAGCCGAAGAAATCGTCGGCAAAATCCAAGGGTAAAGACGATCGCGAAAACGCGGAGAACGGTATCTCCTTATTCCGTGAAGGTCTGGGCTTATTACTGTTGTCCATTACCCTCATTACCGTCATCGCTCTGCTTTCCAATTTTGCCAAGCCGGGAAATGGAAATATTCTGGGGCCCTTTCTGGGAGAGTGGTGGGCGGATCAATTGAATCAATTCGCCGGTGGCATGCCCATTTTGTTTCTAGTAGCAGCGGCGGCCACTTTAGGATTCAAACTGATTTTGGACCGCGGAGGTTTGCAGGTAAGAATTGTGCTCGCTTTAACCCTACTATTCCTATCCGCCGGCATGCTTTTGAGTATCAAGAATATCGCTAAAGTGAATCTCAATTCTATCGACTATCAGCTCTCTGGCGGCTATTTGGGAAATTTTTTGGTGCAAAAATGTTTTCAACCCATTTTTGGTCAGAGTGAATTCGGACCATACCTGATCACTTCCCTTGTCATTCTTTTTATTCTGGTTTGGGGCTTTAGAATGAGTGTGGTTAACCTCTCCGAAAAAAGCGCAGCCACCATGGTTTTTGTCATGCGACCTTTTTTCCTTGGGCTCTCACAACTTTGGGCAAAAAGGGATAAAGAGACTGAAGAAGTCCTTGAGGGAGAACCCTACGGTACCGACTCTGTTTCAGCCCATTTAAAAACGCAGCCTCTAAAAGGAACGAAGGACAAAACTCCCAAACCTCTTATTCTAGAACTCGGCATCCCTTCCGGCACCACTAAAATTGGTGCTTCTTCCCAAGAAGTCCTGCGGAGCAATGAAGCACGTGACTTAGGAAAGGCTGAAGAGGATTTGGATGAGTTAGACCTTAACGATCCCCTAGCCGTCCGAAAATCGAGAGACTTAAACTTAGAGCGAAAACGAGTTTCGGAATTAAATGAATGGGAAATTAAAACCCGAAATCCCGAAATAGCCGGGATGCTTCAAAAGGAAAAAAAAGCAGCGGACTCCTCCCTAACTTCCGCTGGAATTACCGAAGCAGAAACGTTGGAAGCCTTAAAATCGGCCGGGAAGAAAAAGTCCAAGAAAAAGCCGGCTCTTGATGAGACCTTGGACAAATTCGAAGCGAGAGAGGAAGACAAAACGTTAACACCATTGGCCCTCACTATGGCTGAGGAAGACTTTCTCGAGGGTGAAGAATCTGATCAAGAAACGGATGACGAGTCCGTGGATATTGACGCCAATGTAGATAAAGGAAACCCTGATGGGAACCGGGCCCCAAATATTTCCAAGACTCGTCCAATTCTAAAACCCATGGCCAATGTCACGCAAAGGGCTATCGCACCAAAGCCTGAAATCAAATACGATGTCTATCGTGTGCCAAGCCTCGATGACATCTTTCCCGAGCCTCCTAAGCAACCGCTTGAATTTACCGAAGAAGAATTACGGGAACAAAGCAAGGTCTTAGAAGATCAATTGATCAATTTTAAAGTGATGGGCAAGGTTACCCAAATTTGTCCCGGACCCGTGATTACGCGCTACGAAGTTGAGTTAGCCCCGGGAGTTAAGGTTAGCCGCATAAGTACCTTGGCGGACGATTTAGCCTTGGCTTTGAAAGCCAAAAGCATCCGAATCTTGGCGCCCATCCCAGGCAAAAGCGTCGTTGGCATTGAAGTGCCCAATCGTAAGGCCCAAATCGTTTACATCAAGGAAATCCTTCGCGCTCCCGAATTCGCTTTGGAGGAAGATTCCTTAAAAGTTTGCCTGGGTAAATCTATCGGGGGCGAACCTTATGTCATGGATATGACGCGGGCTCCGCATCTTTTGATTGCGGGTCAAACGGGTTCAGGAAAATCCGTTTGCATCAACAGTATCATGGCTTCCTTTCTATGCTCCAAAACACCTGATGAATTGCGCTTGATATTAATCGATCCCAAAGTGGTAGAGCTCAAGCCTTATGATGCCATTCCCCATTTGCTTTATCCGGTGATCACCCAACCTCCCGTTGCAGTTAGCGCCTTGAAATGGGCTACCTTTGAAATGGATCGTCGCTACGAGACTTTGGCGCAATGTGGCGTGCGTAACATTAAAGGTTTTAACGCAAAATTCAAAGCCGGTACCTTGCCAGACACTTTGGATCCGGAGGATATCAAGTTAATGGCTTATATCGTCATTATCATTGACGAGTTGGCCGACTTGATGATGGTGGCTGGTAAAGAAGTGGAAACCAATATCGCGCGCATTGCTCAAAAAGCACGTGCCGTGGGAATTCACCTCATTCTCGCGACCCAGCGCCCTTCTACGAATGTGATTACCGGTACCATCAAGGCCAATTTACCTACACGAATCGCTTTTCAAGTCGCCAGCCAAATCGACGCCCGAACCATCATGGATAAAATGGGAGCGGAAAAACTCCTGGGTCGAGGCGATATGCTATTTAGACCCATTGAGTTTCCCGAGCCGGTACGGTTACATGGGTGTTACTTGGATGATGATCAAGCGGAGAAGCTGGCATCTTGTGCCAGTGATCAGCATGTCAATTATCCGCAAATTCAAACCTTCAACCTCGAAGACGATCCTGAAATGGCGGGGGAGTCGGGTGAACCGAGAGACGAAAAATTCCGTGAGGCCGCCGAACTGGTGGTTCAGGCCAAACAAGCCTCCGTTTCCCTGTTACAAAGGCGTTTAGGGATTGGATATGCCAGGTCGGGCCGACTTGTTGACCAAATGGAAAGGGCCGGGATAGTGGGCCGGGAACGGGGAAGTAAGCCCAGGGAAGTTCTCATGAATCCTGAAGAATTACAGTCCTTTTTGTCCTCTGGCCTAAACGACGATTAATCCGTGGCTCCCATTTTCAAAATACCCCTTCACAGGGGTCTGTTTCTATCTTTAGGATTCAAATTTTTCCACCCCCGGAGGACAACATGGCCGATTTACAATTGGGCTCCATCGCACCAGACTTCACCCAAAATTCCAGTCAGGGTAAAATTCAATTTCACCAATATATCGAAGGAAAATGGGCCTTATTTTTTTCCCATCCTGCTGACTTCACTCCGGTTTGCACCACGGAATTGGGCATGACCGCTAAACTCAAAGCTGAGTTCGCCAAGCGCAATGTCAAAGTCTTGGCACTATCTGTGGATAGCGAAGAATCGCATAAGAAATGGATTCCCGATATCCAAGAAACCCAGGATTGCCTTATCGACTATCCGATAATTGCGGACGAAGATAAAAGCGTATCCATCGCCTATGGAATGTTCCATCCTTTGGCCAATGATAAGTTTACCGTTCGCTCGGTATTCTTCATTGATCCCCTCAAAAAAATCCGCGCTATCATTACCTATCCTGCCTCTACAGGTCGAAATTTCGTTGAGATTTTGCGAGTCATCGATTCCTTACAATTAACCGATGGTTACAAAGTAGCGACCCCAGTGAATTGGAAAGACGGCGAGGATGTCGTCATTGCCCCGGCCTTGCAAGATCCAGAAGATCTGAAAAAGCGTTTTCCTAAGGGCTACAAGATTATCAAACCGTATTTGAGAATGACACCGCAGCCCAATAAATAAACTTGCAGACCCGTTCAAAATTGAAAGGCTCACTCAACAGAGTGGGCCTTTTTTTATAGAAGCTCTTCCTGCGACGCCGATGGGGTCGGTGGGATGAGGCCCAAATGCCTGTAGGCTCCGGCGGTGGCTTGGCGACCGCGTTGGGTTCTTTTCAAAAATCCACTTTGGATGAGAAAGGGTTCGTAAACCTCTTCCAACGTTTCCATTTCTTCGCCGATAGATGCACCTAAGGTTGACAGCCCAACGGGACCTCCATCAAACTTGTTGATGATGGTTTTCAATATGGTCCGGTCCATATCATCCAGACCACGGGCATCAATGGCCAACATGCTTAAGGTTTTTTCCACGATACCGGCGTCGATATTTCCTGTGCCTTTTACTTGGGCGACATCTCGACAGCGACGTAACACGCGATTTCCAATTCGGGGTGTCCCGCGGCAACGGGCCGCAAGCAGGTCCGTACCCTCATGAGATAGCTCGACTTTGAGAATGCGCGCGGATCGGAGCAGAATTTTTTTCATTTCTGCTTCGGAATACATTTCCAGACGATAGGTCAATCCAAATCGATCGCGTAGGGGAGAGGTAAGCATTCCCGTTCGCGTGGTGGCTCCAATCAGCGTAAACCGCTTCAATGGCAAGTTGATGCATTTTGCAGATGGGCCGGATTCGAGCATGATATCGATTTTGAAATCTTCCATGGCCGGATAAAGAAATTCTTCAATCACGCGACTGATACGATGGATTTCGTCGATAAATAAAACGTCATTCGTTTCTAGGTTAGTCAGTAGTCCTGCAAGATCGGATGGCTTGTCCAAGGCTGGCCCGGATGTAATTTTGAGATTTGCGCCCATTTCCCTAGCGATAATATGAGCTAAGGTGGTTTTGCCTAATCCTGGTGGTCCCGCAAATAGAATATGGTCAATGGGTTCTTTTCGTTCGCGTGCAGCTTGCAAGAACACGGAGAGACTTTCTTTCAACTTTTCTTGGCCAATGAAATCCGAAAGTGTTCCCGGACGTAAGGAAATATCTTGATCAGAATCATCACCAAATTGTTCAGGAGCGATAATACGTTCAGTCATCGATGCCCTAAACTTCCTGCAAGGCTTGAGTGATTATTTGACTGGTGTTTGCCTTCTCACCCAGTTTTTCTAAGGCTTTTTGGACAGATTGTTGCGCTGCCGCCTCTTTGACCCCAAGTGAGACAAGAGCCATGATGGCATCGCGAGCCGATTCATTGCCGGTAGAAACATTGGGACTTGGGCCGTCTGGGCCTTGGATATCGAGCTTACCAAGGGAGGTTCGCAAAGAGGCCACCATGACTTCGGCGGTTTTTTTACCAATGCCCTTAAGCGCGGTCAGCGAGCGAATATCTCCCGAGACAATCATCTGGGCTAATTGATAGGGTTGGACGGCTGAAAGAATTCGCAGTGCTAATTTGGGACCGATTCCGGACACGCCTAACAATTTCAAAAAAATCATTTTCTCGACTGAATTTTGAAACCCATAGAGTTCGAGGCTATCCTCCTTAACATGTAAATAGGTAATGATATCGATGGGTTCGCCGACCTTTTGGAAGGACTCGGCCGTGCGCAAGGAAACGTCAATTCCAAATCCCACTCCTCCCACATCGACGACAAGCCTAGTGGGATGAGTCTGGGCTAATTTGCCTTTTAGAAATTCGATCATGGCTTAAAAAGTTAGCAAGAGCAGGCAAGTTTGGGGCCGGGGTATTGGGTCTTAACTGCCCGGTGATTTGGTCTGAATCAAATGGCAAAAGGCAATGGCTAAGGCATCGGCAGCATCGGCGGGAGTGGGTGGTTTTTTTAATCCTAGATGGCTTTGGATGAGGCTGGCCACTTGCTCTTTGGACGCATTGCCTTTGCCCGTTGTTGCCTGTTTGACCATTCTGGGAGCATATTCAGAGATAGGGACGCCAAGGCTCTGTCCAGCCACCATGATGGCGCCACGGGCATGTCCAAGAATAAGCGCCGCCTTCGGGAATTTGGCGAAGAAAATACTTTCCAAAGCGAGTGAAACGGGATTATAAACTTTAATAAGGGCTTGTAATTCTCGGTGAATCTGTTCGAGACGCAAGGGTAGTGCATCCGTGGCCTTGCATCGGATAATGCCATACTCAAGAACTCGAATCCGATTTTCCCGTTCCTCTAGAAAGGCGTAACCGGTGCGATGCGTGCCGGGGTCTATCCCCAGAACGATCACAAGTCTTCCAATTCCTTTTGATCAAACTCTGCATTGGTATGCACGTTTTGAACATCATCCTGTTCATCGAGGGCTTCGAGCAGATTTAAAACCTTTTCCGCGTCCTCGCCCGAAACCTTAACCAGATTATCCGCAATCTTGACTACTTCGGAAGTGATCGGGGTCAGCTTTTTGGCTTGTAATGCTTCTAGTAAGGCATGAAACTGATTGGGCTCAACCTTGATTTCATATTCGGTTCCGGAGGAGTCTAAATCATCTGCGCCTGCCTCGGTGACTAGATCGAAAAGGGCGTCTTCTCCGATGGCATCCTTCGCAAGGGTGATAATCCCTTTGGATTTGAACATCCAGGACACGGAACCGGATTCACCCATGTTCCCGCCCTTCTTCGTGAAAATGCTGCGAATCTCCGCCACGGTCCGAACTTTATTGTCTGTCATGCAATCGATCATGATGGCAGTACCACCCTGTCCATATCCTTCGTAGGTAAGTTCCAGGTAGGTGACGCCTTCCAATTCACCGGCGCCTTTGGCAACGGCGGTTTCGATATTTTTGGCAGGCATATTGGCGCCTTTGGCTTTCAATACGGCAGAACGTAAACGAGGATTTCCATCTTGATCAGATCCACCCATCCTGGCCGCAACGGTAATTTCACGAAGAATGCGATTGAATACCTTGGCACGTACACCGTCTATGCGGGCCTTTTTACGTTTAGTTGTAGCCCATTTGGAATGGCCGGACATAATGAAATCTCCCTTTAGGACAGATTGGTAAAGATAGCTCGTGAATGGGAAAATGAAAATGGGGGTGGAGGAGCATGGAATCGTACGATTATTTCCTGGACCTTTTTTTGGATTCAATAGGCATCGGTTTTCCGAACTGATTTTGGCGATATTTTTGAATGGCCTTTGAGAGCTTTTCCGCGACTTGTTTTTGGCCTTTTTCCGAGCTTAGAATTCGTCGATCTTCATCATGAGTTAAAAAACCCATTTCAAATAAGACAGCAGGCATATAAGCTCCCACTAGCACATAAAAGCCTGCTTGGCCGGCGCCGTTTGCATATTTGGCAATGGGAAACCCTTCGAATTCCTTGACGATACTGCCTGCGAAGGATTCGCTTTCTTTACTGTACAAATTGAGCTGATGCTCAAGCAAAATCCATTCTACCGGGGAGATTTCTTTTTTGTTGCTTTTTCCGCTTTCCTCACTAACCGCCTCATTTTCCCTGCGGGCCAATGTCTTGTCCTCTTCGCTTTCGCCTTCACGAAGGATATAGGCCGTAAAACCGGTCACCGCTTTTTTATGGCTAATCGATCCGGCGAGGGAATTACAATGAAGGCTGATAAAAAGATCCCCTCCTTGGCTAGAAGCAAATTTAGGACGGTCTTGTAAGCTGACGAAGTCATCCGTTTCCCGAGTCATTAAGGCTTTGTATCCCATTTTGATCAGGTCGGCTTTCAAAAGCTTTCCAATCGCCAAGGTAACTTGTGCCTCATTAACGCCACTGATTTGAGCGCCCTGGTCCTTGCCGCCATGTCCTGGGTCAATGATGATGGTGCCACTGCCAGGTTTGCGACTCTTTTCCGAAATGGTCAGGGTTTCGGGTTCGGGTTTATGCGCTGACTTGGGATGAATAAGGATTTGATACTCTTGATTTTCAGGTGAGTAAGATGCTTCAACGGTGTCGATTGTTTTGGGGATATATAAAGTGATTTGCCCCAATTCTTTTTCTTGGATGGAAACAATTCTTTTAACAAGCCCCTTCCCATTTACTTTGAGTGGATAATGAGATGAAAATTTTGCGTTCTGTAATTTCAAAAGGAAATGTGGCGCAACCCAAAAACTTTCCCAATCTAATTTTCCCGTGGTGTGGACGATGACGAGTGTACCGTTATCCCGCTCTTCGATGCCGATACCCAAAATATTAGAGCCGTCGGTTGGCATTTCCGGTTTTTTCGCGCTCGTCTCTGGTTTTTGAGAAACCTTCTCTACTTCGTGTTTCGAGTTTTCGACCGGCATTTCCATTTCAATTGAAAGGCCGCGAAGCGTTAGAATGCGCAAGAGAGAGGGAAGAGGTAGATATAAATATTCGGGTCCACGTCTAACGGGGAATCCCAGGTTATAAACTTCGTCACCGATATTCATGTAGGGATTGTCTAAAGTGAAAATCCATTTTTTTCCGGTAACATCAGTCAGCACTAATTTTTGACGATCGGGAACCCAACTTCCTTCATGGCCAAAAACGCTTTCTAAAAATTGGGAGGACACATACAGGATATTTTCAAAAGACGTATCTGGAAAGGATCCACCTTTCCAATTTGGACTAGAATTTGGGATGGAATTTGAACTGGAAGTGGGAGCAAGCTTTAAAGTAATGGCTGAAAAAGCAGGGAGCGTACAAAATATCACACCTAACCAGAATTTTAAAAAGGTTCCAGCCATGATCTTAGCGGCCCCGATTGGCATCACGAATGGCTCGGTCAATATCGCGTTTGCTTTCCTGCTTTGCTTTATCCTGACGCTTGTCCCGCTCCTCCTTGCCTTTACAAATCGCGATTTCCACTTTTAAAATACTACCCTTGAAAAAGGCCTTAAGCGGAATAATGGTCAAACCTTTCAAGGCCGTTAAATCCTCGATTTTTACAATCTCGGCTTTATGGGCAAGTAACTTCCGTTCGCGTCGTGGCAGATGATTGTAAATATTTCCTTGGGTATATTCGTTGATATAGGCATTGACCAGCCACAATTCACCCTTGCGAACTATTACAAAAGCCTCGGCTAACTCAAGCTTACCGGTCCGGACGGATTTGACTTCCGTCCCCTTTAACATGATTCCTACTTCATACGTATCAAGGACATGATAATGGTGCCGTGCGCTACGGTTTTGAATAACCGGGGAATGATTAGACATGCTAAAAATTTAGTAAGACTACGGGAAGGAAATAGCTGAAGGAAAATGTCTCTGATAAACGCTCAGGCCTTTTTTTTCAAATCGCCTGATATGCCTTCCTCTTCAGCGTTGAGAATAGTTTTTAATTCTTTACTGGCCTCGAAAATGGGTTTCAAGCCTGCATCAATATGAACCATTTCTCCCGTTCTTGGATTACGAGCCGTACGCGCTTTTTTTTCTTTAACCTTAAATCGTCCGAAACCTCGGATTTCAATGTTTTTCCCCTGCACCAAGGATTTGGCGATGGCATCCAAAAAACACTCAACGATGATTTTGGTATCGACCTGGGTTAGGCCAGTTCTGGCTGCGATTTCATCAACGATGTCTTTTTTGGTGACGTTCCCCATAGTTCTCCTCGACTAGTTGAAGTTCTTCTCTAGCCGTAACATAAGGCATAATAACACTTTAGAAATACCCAAGCAAGATCCGCGACCCATTTTTCGAGGAAAAGGGTCCGGCGGAGGTAAAAAAGGGGAGAGTTGGAGACTTTAAGGACTAGGTTAAATGTTTGAGTTTGAAAAGAACCACTTTATTGAATGGATCCAATTCATATGCCTTGGTCAAAAACTCCTTGGCACGCTCGGGTTGTTTAAGGTTTTCAAAAGCTAGGCCCAATTGAACCAAAGTCGGAACATGCCTGGAGTCCAATTTAAAGGCGCTTTCCAAGTGACGGATCGCTTCTTTATACTGTCCATTTCCATTTAGGAGAACTCCAACTCGATAGTGGGCTTGTGCATGCTTCGAATTAAGATATAGTGCTTTTAGATAGCAGTCCATGGCGGAAGCATGATGAGACTGAATTGAATTTATGGACGTTTGCTGATCAGCTATCAATAAATGCAGTTCTCCAAGGTTGAACCAAGTATTGTAATCTTTAGGATTGCTGGCCAAGCCAGATTCATATTCATGTTGGGCCTCTTTGAGTTGACCTAGATGATATAAAGCCATTCCTCTTTGCCCATGCGCTTTGGCACACTCTGGATCCAGCTTCAACAAGCGCTTAAATGCCAGGTCAGCGCCTTTATAATTTCCTTCCAATTGTTCTTTACGGCCCAATAGGTAAAGGGCCGGCAGATAATCCGGTTTTATTTTTAGGGCCGCTTCTAGGGATTTTCCATAATCAGGTTGAGCCTGCCCCAATTCTACTTCCATGGTCCCCAATTGAATCAGAAGTTGTAAATTTGTAGGTGCCTTTTTTACCGCCTCCCGTCCCGCTGCAAATGCCTTTTCAACTTGCCCTAGACGATAGGTAGCATCGATTACCATGGTATTTAATGGAATATCCGCAGGAAGCAAAAGTCGAGCTTGCTTCCCCATCTTCAAGGCTTCGGAATAGTTCCCTGTGGCAAGAAAAACTTTTGTCGCGAGGGTTAAAAGGATGGCATCTCTCGTGGGAATCGTTAACACCCTGCGAATCGGGTCTACCGCTTTTTCGAAATCACCATTGACGACATGCATCTCTGCTAACTCACGCAGCGCTTGCGCTTCAGATTTAGTGGGCATATCCACGGTCAAAACCGCGTGTGATTCATCAGATGAGTTAGCCGTGGATTTTTTTTCAATTTTATGCCCTGAAATATCCAGGGTATCATTTTCTACCCCCGCGGCATGGGTCAATGCATGAGGCAAGGCTTTATCGCGGAATAAAAAAATGGCGCCAAATGAAACCACCCAAATAGTTCCGGAGAGAATTCCCAACACCTTAAATAGCTGCTTGCCTTTCGGCCGCTTATTAGAAATTCGAGTCCAAACATTTTCAATCATAATTATTATCCATCCCCGGACTTCCGTATTTTAGGGGCTGGAAGACTATTTCAACAAGAGCGGAAAGGGGAAGGCGACCCTGTAAATCTTAGGATCGCTTTGCTTTGGACCTGGGAAACGGGTGCTCGACTTGAGGAGGTGGAATAGAAGATATCTCAAGTTGTGGAATCTGTGGTTGTTGGGTGAATTTGGGTCGTTCCGATTTTAGACGAGCAAATCCAGTACTTCTATTGGCCTCATAAAGTAGGAGGGAAAGTGCCACACTCGCATTAAAGGAGTGCGCCGCCCCGCCCTGGGCCATGGGAATTCGAACCCAACGTGTGCAGCAGCGCCGGATATGCGGGGGTATGCCACGGTCTTCTCCGCCAACGACCAAAATCAGAGGGCCGCGAAAATCACCTTGCTGCATTTCAATTTCCGCTTCTGCCTCAAGGCCGACAATAGCGAACCCTTCGTCCTGAAGGATTTTCAATTCTTTTTCAATATCTCCAACTTGTGCGATGGCAATATGTTCCAGTGCACCGGAAGCGGCTTTTGCGGCCGAGGGAGTGAGTCCTGCGCCACCTTTATTATGGGTCAGTACCGCATCGGCTCCAAAACAAACTGCCGACCGGATGCAGGCGCCCAAATTATGAGGATCTTCCATCGCGGCGGGGACAATGATTAAAGGATTGTAGCCAGTATTTTTTGCAGCTAATAAATCGGATTTCAGTTTTTCCCAATCGTCCCAAGAGCGAGTATTACAAAATGCCAAGATGCCTTGATGAGGCCCATTATACCAATAGTCGAGTTTCTGCTTTGGTAATTGATGAATGCGAATATTCTGGTCTTCGGCAATTTTTTGCAAATCGTGAAGACGGCGATTTTGTCCGCCTTGAAGTAATACCAAATGATTGATTTTACCTGGGGAAGCGCGTAGCAAAGATTCCACGGCATGAATACCGGCTACAATGGAAGATTCATCAACTCGTTTAGGCATGAACCACCTTAACAGCAGCGGCATGTTCCTCGATCAATGCGTAGAATTCCTCAAACAGATAATGAGAATCTTTGGGGCCGGGAGAGGCTTCAGGATGATACTGCACGGAATAGGCAGGCAGCGAACGATGGCGTAAGCCAGCTACGGTTTTGTCATTTAGGTTAATATGGGTCACTTCAATGTTACCCTGATCCAAGCTGTCCGGATCAACTGCGAAGCCATGGTTTTGGGCTGTGATTTCCACTTTACCAGTACGCAAGTCTTGAACGGGATGGTTCGCGCCCCGATGACCAAATTTGAGCTTGAAGGTTTTGCCACCTAAGGCACGAGCAAGCAGTTGATGCCCCAAGCAAATTCCAAAAATGGGTTTCTTGCCCAATACAGCCTTAATCGTATTCACTGCATAATCCAGTAGGGCCGGATCGCCAGGTCCATTGGAAAGAAAAATTCCATCGGGGTTGAGCGCCAAAATTTCTTCGGCTTTTACCGTGGCGGGAAGCCGAATAACCTTTGCTCCCAAGGTCTGCAGCTTGCGGAGAATATTGTATTTGATTCCATAATCGATGGCGGCGATGGTGTACTTTGCCTTATGAGTTGGAATTTCTCGAAAACATAATGCGTTTTCCAGTTCATTCCATTCTTCGTTTTCGGAAATCGTTACCTTGTTCACAAAATCGAAATTCGAAAAGGAAGGAACGGTTTTTGCCTTAGCCAATACGGCTTGCAAATCATATTCGCCGGTAACGATGATGCCATTCTTGGCACCTTTTTCACGCAAGATGCGAGTTAATCGGCGCGTGTCCACACCCTCAATACCGGGAATGCCATTTCGTTTCAAATATTCGGAAAGGGATAAGGGGGAATTTTTCGATGCTCCTTCCGGTTCATCGCTGCGCCAATTGGAAGGGTATTGACAACAGTTTTTAACCACGAGTCCGGCAACTTGGATTTTTTTGGACTCTACATCTTCGAGATTGACGCCGTAATTTCCAATTTCCGGATACGTCAGCGTCACTATTTGCCCTGAGTAGGAGGGGTCGGTCAAAATTTCTTGATAGCCAGTCATGGAGGTATTGAAGCAAACCTCCCCTGAACCAGGAGCATTGGATGGAACATGGATTGGACAGTCCGCACCAAAAGATTCCCCTTCGAAATAACTACCGTCCTCAAGTGCTAAAATGGCTTTCATTCAATTTCTCCGAAACGTCGTGTCATATCATGGTCCCACGTCAACGCGGGGGGAGGAGAAGAAGACCATTCGCTTCTCCGAGACGAGCACATCCATGAATTGATCGTGCGGATCCAAAGTTAAATTTTTCTGGGTGATTTGGACGTCAAGGGCGAGTCCGACCTTGATGGCTTTTTGATCGACCAAATACCGATCATAAAAACCCTTTCCTTGGCCGATTCTCCCCCCACGGAGGTCAAAACAAGTTCCTGGGACAAAAATTAAGTCCGGGATAAGTCTTTCTCCCAAGGGCCTTAGGGCTGTGACAGGTTCGAGAATGCCAAATGTCCCTTCTTTTAAATCTCGTTCTAAGTCATTTACGGGAGCCATACAAATGGCCGAAGTCATCGTCACTTTTGAGCTTTCGTTATTTGTGTGCGAGGTTTCGGGAAACCTTTCATCCTTTTGGATAAAGGGTAGAAGCAGGGTCTTCCCATCCGCCAGAATGCGTTGAAGTAGGGGCTCGGTATCGAGTTCATCGATTGATCCTGCAAAACAGGCGACAACCTTCGCATGCCCATAGGTTGGCCACTCCACAATTTTTTGAACCAGAGATTTAGCGGCTTCGGCTCGGTCAACGGAGGACTGTGTCTTGACCTGATCCCGTCCCCATTTTCGCATGCCTTCTTTGTCATCCTGGACTTTTTCAATTCTTTCCCGAGCATCCTCTTCGCGGGTAATGGCATCCAACTGAGATTTGACATCGGCCTGAATGTCGGATACTTTGCGTTTGAATTTTGCGAATTCTTTCATAACCTTGCCAAGTTTTTTGGGCTCGATTAACAGGATGGCTAGGGCCAATACGACACCCATTTCACCCACGCCAAGCGAATCGAATATCATGCTTCCTGCTCCGTTTTCTTTTGGGCGATTGCACAAATACCAATGGATAGGAGATAGAGAATACATAATGGCACGGCCATTAATATTTGGGACAGGGGATCGGGCCCGGGAGTAAGCACCGCCGAAATAGCAAAGATGGCAATGATGGCATAGCGGAAAAAATTCCACATTCCACGAGCCGTGATTAATCCCAAGGTGGCCATAACATACGCTGCCACCGGAAGCTCAAAAATTACCCCAAAGGCCAGCATGAATTGACTGATGAAGGAAGCGAACTCGTCTTGTTTCCAACTTTGTGTAATAGCGCCGTTAGTGTAGGTGGCTAAAAATTGGAGTCCGCTCGGCAGTACTACAAAATAGGCAAACGCTGCACCAATTAAGAACATGACTATGGAGAAGAAAAACGAGAGCGCGAAAACACGCCGTTCCTTTTTATACAAGCCCGGGGCTAGAAACCGCCAAACCTGCCACATCACCCATGGAAACGAAAAAATGATTCCGGAGATAAGGGACATCTTGAGGCTGGTCATGAAGGTTTCCATCGGCGAGGTCGCGATCAAGTCCACCTTCAAATGTTGTTTGGTCAGGGGATAGGCGATGAAAGTCCAGATTTTTTCCCAATAGAAATAGGCCACGGAGGCACCGAGGACCACGCCAAGAATGATTTTGACCAATCGGGAACGAAGTTCCGAAATATGATCCCAAAATGTCGATTTTATTTATGCTTTAGGGTTATTGGTATCTGGCTTGGATTCAGGAGTTGTTATTTTCTTGGCAGCTTCCTCATCCGTACCATTCATGGAACTTTTAAAATCGCGAATCCCTTTGCCAAGACCTTTTGCAATTTCAGGGATTTTTTTACCGCCAAACAGCAAGATGACGATCAAGAGAATGATGATTAATTCCATGGGACCGATTCCACCAAGCATAATTACCTCCGATTGAAACCTGTCTAAATATAGCTAATTGATTGGCGGTAAACACTCAAACAACGATACTGGGCCTAGGTCGATTTCCCTTCTTTGGGTTTGATCCAGGCATTCAGTAACAAATTCTCCTGCCATTTCATCCAACGAGCCGCATCGTTCATTTTCTCTTTCGAGTGACATCCTGTCAAAGCCACGTTGGTCAGAGTGGATTTGGTCGCTAATAAGGAGGGATCAAGGCCTAACTCCGCAGCAATTTTATCTCGGATCTCCTTGAGCTCAGACAAGACTACAGCGCTGGGACTGGGACCAGACTTTTTGGTCGCTCTCTGTGGCTGCGGCCAATCATTCGAGTTCGTAAGAAGAGCACGGTTAAAAGCCTCCAGGTATCCTGTTCGGATAGTGGGCGAAAGTTTGGAAGGCAAGGACGGTGTTTTTTCAGGGTCACCTTCAGCTGGAACGGCCAATGCAAATCTCAGCAAGATGTCGGAAGGCAGGATGCGATACGCAGGAAGATCCAGGCTTTTTGCAATTTGATCTCGATATTTCCATACAGACTGCAAAACGGCCAATTGACGAGGGTAAAGCTTAGAGGACCCGTCGATTCGCCATGTATTCTCGAGGTCGATTTCCTTGGATTTTGCCGTTGCTTTAACCAATTCCTGGCAGGTCTCTTGATGCCATGATAATCGGTTTTTTTCGTTAAGCTCTTGGGTTAAAAATTGGTAGAGGCCAGGAAGAAAAAATGTGTCTTGGGCGCCGTATTCCAACATGCTTGGAGAAAGGGGGCGTACCGACCAATCCGCCTTTTGTTGATCCTTACGTAGCGTGATTCCAAAATAGGCTTGCACTAAAGCGGCTAATCCAAAGCCAGGCTTTCCCAGAAGTTGGGCGGCCAACATGGTATCGAATATTTTTAGGGGCCTAAATCCATTCAGTTGAAAAAGCATTCTGAGGTCATAATCAGCGCCATGCAAGACCAAGATTTTCGATGCTAGTTTGGCTAGAAAGCCATCGAGAGCAATTTCGCTTAGCGGGTCGACTAGGTAACACCGGTCTTCCACTAAAATTTGAATCAGACAAATTTTGGCAAAGTAATGATGCAT
Organism: Fibrobacteria bacterium; assembly: GCA_043750055.1. Taxonomy (GTDB): domain Bacteria; phylum Fibrobacterota; class Fibrobacteria; order UBA11236; family UBA11236; genus Chersky-265. Next base: position 1,839 of record JAYVCH010000131.1, on the reverse strand, counting down.
GCTATCGGCTTCCAAATCGAGGAAGACAATATCGGTTTTGTCCATCTGCTCCAACAGACGCACCATTGTTATGGGGTTATCTACGTATTCAATTGGAAATAGAGGTTGGACAGGAAAGGTCATCGGGCCATGCTTTTGGTCACAAGGTTCTCTGCATTTTATAAGACTTTGTATTTCAATGAGTTACGTGATCCATCGCATTCTCCTACGCAAGAAAGGAGGGTAACTCCAAGGTAGCAATAATCAATTTTGGGAAGGCAATTTTCTAGCCCATTTCTTGAATGACGAAGAATTCTAGATTCAGCCTGTTCTGTTATTGCAGGGGCTAACTTAGAGGAGAGGCATGGGATGAAATTGCGGGCACTGACGGGAATTAAACCCACTGGCGAACCCCATATAGGTAATTGGTTAGGGGCTATAAAACCCGCCCTGGCTTTGGCAAACGAATACGAAACCTTCTATTTCATTGCCGATTACCATGCCCTAAACAGTGTTTATGACCCCGTGGCCCTTCGCAAACACACCTTGTCCATTGCCGCAACTTACTTGGCGTTTGGGCTCGACCCGGATAAATCCATCTTTTATCGTCAGAGTGAAATCCCCGAGGTCTTTGAATTAGCTTGGATTTTGGCCTGTTTCTCTCCTAAGGGATTAATGAATCGGGCTCATTCCTATAAAGATTCGGTTGCCAAAAACTTGACGGCTGAGAAGGATCCGGACTTTAATATTAATATGGGCCTTTTTTCCTACCCTATTTTAATGGCCGCCGATATTTTGCTTTTTTCCGCACATGTGGTGCCAGTTGGTGCGGATCAAAAACAGCATGTTGAAATTGCCCGAGATATTGCCGAACGATTAAATCACAACTACAAGACCAACCTATTCGTCCTACCGGAACCTCAAATTGACAACCAAGTTAAAACGATCGTGGGGTTGGACGGACGTAAAATGAGCAAGAGTTATGACAATACTATTCCTTTGTTCTTGGAAGAAAAACCGTTGCTCAAGCGCATCAATCAGGTGGTCACCAATTCCCAAACACCAGAAGAGGCCAAAGATCCTGATCAAAGTTTCATTTTTGCTTTACACCGTCTTCTCGTTCCCCAAGTAGAAGAAGACAATATCAGACAGCGTTATCTGGCAGGGGGTTTAGGTTGGGGTCAGGCAAAAAAAGATTTATTTGAAGCGTTGAACGCTGAACTAAAAGGGCCTAGAGGGGAATATCAGAGGTGGATGCAGGATTCGGAAAGTTTGCTTGCCGTCCTGGCGAAGGGACGCGATAAGGCTCGGGAACGATCTAGGGTTTTCCTCGATGAGCTTCGACTAACCATCGGGATTCGTTAGAGTGGAATTTTCAATCGGAAATCTAACTAACCAATTTCCTAAGCCAAAGTGTCTTAATTTGAAAGGACGAGATCAATGAGTTTTACATTGGCGACGAATGCAGTGGCTCCAGAATTTAATTTGGTCGGCAGTGATGGAAAAAATCACAGTTTCAAGGAATTGTCAGGTGAAAAGGGAACCTTAATTTTCTTTACCTGCAATCATTGTCCCCATGTCATTGGGAGTGAAGAGCGGATGCAAGCTTTATTCGAAAAATGTGTGTCCCTCGATATTTCGATGGTTGCTATCCATTCCAATGAAACGAAAGCACATGCCGGTGATTCGTTTGAACAAGTCTTGGTTCGCATGCGTGAAAAGGGCTTTCGATGGCTATCCCTAAACGATGAAAATCAAACCGTGGCCCTTGCTTTTGGCGCAGAGCGCACGCCGCATTATTTTTTGTTTAGCAAAGAGGGAGTTTTGGTCTATTCCGGCCGAATGGACAATAGTCCCAGA
>JAYVCH010000130.1:0-8667 GCA_043750055.1 Fibrobacteria bacterium | reverse complement strand
AATAATCTGAGTTTAATGACTCCTATCCGGAGAGAAAAGGTCCTAAGTCAGGCTCGCTAAAAATTGAGAAGCAGCCAAACCACGATGACTCATTTGATCTTTTAGAACTTGGGAAAGTTCACCGAAGGTTTTTTCATATCCCTTAGGAATAAAAATCGGGTCATAACCAAAGCCCCCCTTCCCGCTTTCGTATTGTGCAATCTCCCCTTCACAGACGCCAAAGAAGAATGCCGGCTCTAGACCTGGACTCAAATAACAAAGCACACAACGAAACCGCGCGGACCGATTTGATTGACCGGCCATCCCCTGCATAAGTTTGTTCCGATTTGCTTTAGCTTGAGGAATGGCTTTGTCTAAACTCGTTTCCGCATATCGCGCTGAATAAACCCCTGGCGCTCCACCCATGGCATCCACTTCAAGTCCGCTATCGTCAGCCAAGACGGGATAGCCGGTGTGAGCGGCCAAAGCCTTGGCCTTGATCAATGCATTTTGAATGAAGGTATCCCCGGTTTCTTCGACATCGTCGGTAAAACCAATATCATTTGGAGTCAAAAGTGTAAATCCCGCCGGGGCGAGGATGGATTGAAATTCCAAAACCTTGCCCCGATTCCCCGTAGCCAAAACCAATGGCCGCGTTGATTTTATCGAAGGCGCCTGGGATGAGGATTGGGATTGGGATTGGGATGGAGAGTGAGATTGAGATTGAGCTGGCTTAGCATTTTGATCCATAACCTAAAACTCAACGTGGCTTAATCACAAAGTTGAGCAACTTGTCTTGGACGAAAACAATCTTAACCACATCCATGTTTTCGAGGAAAGGTTGAAACTTGGCATGACTTTTAGCCAAGGATTCCAGCGTCGCGCAAGCGGTACCTTTGGGCACAGGTTGTTCAACCCTCACTTTTCCATTCGTTGAAAAGACTACGGTCACGGTATTTTCAACGGTCAATTCCTCGCGGTAAATGGGCCAGAGATCGTAGGTCAAGGTGGTTTTATGGCCCAGTGCTTCCCAGATTTCTTCGGCCAAATGGGGTGCGAAAGGAGCGAGCAACTGGATTAAGGTTTCGGCGGACTGGCGGGGAAGGGTTCCGCTACTTCCCATGTCATCGGCCAATTCATTGGTGAAAATCATGAGTTGAGAAATGGCAGTGTTGAAGCGGAGATTGTCGAGATCATCCGTCACTTTCTTAATGGTTTGATGCGCGCGCTTGATCATTTGCGCCGAGGGATCGATATCGACAATTTTGATTTCTACACGATCATCGCCCATGGTTATCCGCCAAACCTTGTTTAGGAAACGCCATAAACCTTCGATACCGGCGGTTTGCCAGGGCTTCATGCGTTCTAGAGGACCCATAAACATTTCATAAAGGCGCATGGAATCGGCCCCATAGCGTTCCACCACTTCATCGGGATTGACCACGTTGCCGCGAGACTTTGACATTTTTTCGCCGTCTTCACCGAGAATCAAACCCTGGTTCACGAGCTTGTGAAAAGGTTCATTGGTGGACACATGGCCCAAATCGTAAAGCACTTTGTGCCAAAACCGGGCATAGAGAAGATGCAAGACTGCATGTTCAGCCCCGCCAATATAGAGATCAACCGGCATCCAATATTTTTCGGCTTCTTTGGAAAAAGGGGCGGAATCATTGCTTGGGTCCAAGTAACGCAGAAAGTACCAGCTCGATCCAGCCCATTGGGGCATGGTGTTTAATTCCCGACGGCCAATGGGCCCCGGACCTTTATATTCGGACCACTCCTTCGCTTTTGCAAGGGGCGGCTCAAAAGTTCCGGTAGGTTTATAATCTTCCATGGGAGGCAAGGTGACGGGAAGTTCCGAATCGGGAACAGATTGAATGCCCTTATCGGTATGCACCAGCGGAAAGGGTTCACCCCAATATCGCTGGCGAGAGAACAACCAATCGCGCAATTTGTATTGGATGCGCGCACGCCCGAGTTTTTTTTCATCTAACCAGACAATGATTTTCGCCTTGGATTTTTCCACATCCAAACCATCGAGAAAACTGGAATTGACAAGTGTACCGTCGCCTGTATACGCTTCCTTGGAAATATCACCACCCGAAATCACTTCGACAATCGGCAACTTAAAGGCTTTGGCAAAGGCATAATCGCGCTCATCATGCGCGGGTACGGCCATGATCGCGCCGGTGCCATATCCCATCATCACATAATCGGAGGTCCAAATCGGAATCCGTTTTCCATTGACTGGGTTCAGCGCATACGCGCCTGTGAATACGCCGGTCTTATCCTTATCCAAGCCGCGTTCCATTTCGGATTTGGCACTGGTCTTGCGTCGGTAGGCTGAGAGCGCTTCTTTATTTTCGACCGTGCACAGCAAATCAAGTTGAGGATGCTCTGGGGCAATAACCATATAGGTTGCGCCAAACAAAGTGTCGGGACGGGTGGTAAACACCGTTAAGGTCTCTCCCCCATCAATCTGGAATTGCACTTCCGCACCTGTGGACTTTCCAATCCAATTACGTTGCATCGCTTTAATGGAATCGGACCAATCCAATCCATCCAAATCTTTGATCAGACGTTCGGCATAGGCTGTGATGCGCAAAACCCATTGACGCATGGGTCGACGAACGCAAGGGAAACCACCCCGTTCAGATTTACCATCAATCACTTCTTCATTCGCGAGAACGGTACCCAACTCCTGACACCACCAAACTGGCACTCCTGACAAATAGGCGAGTCGGTTTTCATCCCGATATTGAATGATTTCCGCTTCGGTTTTTAGTTCGGAAGGAATCGGCAATTCCGATATGGGACGAGCTTTGTCGGCTTTGAAATCATAAAAGCTTTCGAAGAGCTGTTTGAAAATCCATTGCGTCCATTTGACATAACCAGGATCAGTGGTGCTAATTTCACGATCCCAGTCGTATGAAAAACCCAGGGAACGGATTTGGCGACGAAAGTTATCGATATTGCTTTTGGTAGTCTCAGCAGGATGAGTGCCGGTTTTGATGGCATGTTGTTCGGCAGGGAGACCAAAGGCATCCCAACCCATAGGATGAAGGACGTTAAACCCCAATGCCCGTTTGTAACGACATACAATATCGGTGGCCGTGTACCCTTCGGGATGGCCTACATGGAGCCCATTGGCTGAAGGGTAGGGAAACATATCCAAGCAATAAAATTTGGGCTTAAGGGCCCCGGACCCGCTTTGGGATGAACCCATTTCGGCCTTGAAGGTTTTGTTACGGAGCCAATACTCCTGCCATTTGGGCTCTACAGTTTTGGGATTGTACCTGGACACTTTGCACCTGACTGTTGGTTTTGCCAAAAGATAGCAAGGAAGGGCTCCAAATGGCCTTTGGGGTAAGGGTCTTTTGGCCTCAATACTTTGCACGAGGTGGGTTTGAGATTATGTTTGAGACTGGAGAAGGTGAGGACTAAATGAAGTTTCGAAAATTAGGAAAAACCGGACTAACGATCTCAGAAATCAGTTTCGGCGCTTGGGCTATCGGTGAATCCTGGTGGGGAAAGCAAGATGATGCCGATTCCCTCAAAGCCCTGCACAGGGCCGCTGAATTGGGAGCCAACTTTATCGACACCGCAGCGGTTTATGGCGATGGAAAAAGCGAAAAACTCATCGCCCGTTTTCGCAAAGAATGGAAAGGCGAAATAATTGTCGCCACCAAATGTCCGGTGGATGCAGGCACCTGGCCACCATCCCCCTACGATTCCACAGAAACATCTTTTTCGGAAAAATTCCTGCGAAAAAATGTGGAAGAAAGGCTGCGAAACCTGGGAACCGATTGCCTGGACCTCTTGCAATTGCATACCTGGACTCGAGCTTGGAACCGAAATCCGAAACCATTCGAAACCTTGCGTAAGCTAAAACAAGAAGGCAAGATTCGCTTTATCGGTGTTTCCACTCCAGAGCATGATCAAGACAGCGTGGTCGATTTGATTCGCAATGGCTGGGTCGATACCGTACAAGTCATTTACAATATTTTTGAACAAGACCCCGCCGCGGAAATTCTTCCCGCCGCCTTGGAAAATCAAGTCGGGATAATTGTCCGCGTTGGCTTTGACGAGGGAACACTGACGGGTAAATACACCCGTGACACCGTTTTTCCCAAAGACGATTTCCGATCGGATTATTTACGAGGCGAACGTTTAGGTCGTACCGTGGACCGAGTGAACCGAATTAAAAAGGATGTAGACGGCACTGGATATACCATGGCCCAGGCCGCGCTTAAATTTTGTCTGGCACATCCGGCCGTAAGCACCGTCATCTCCGGCATTCGCAACGAGTCCCAAGCGACGATGAATCTGGGTGCATCCGATTTGCCCAATCTACCCGACCCGCTGCTTGAAAAACTGCGCCAGCATCTGTGGCGTCGAGCTATCTGGCATGCGTCAGCTTGGTAGTCCATCCACGGGTAGGCCTCAGCTAAATAGGGAGATTCATTAAAAGGAATCGGCTGGACGACGTCAGTCGATAAAATGAATCGGTGAATTGCGCTCTACCCCGACCGCGCTGCGTTCATAAAAAGTAGCTAGAAGTTCCTGCCGCTCCGAATCGGAGAGACGGAAATTTTCGCGGCCATGATCCTTTAGCCAGCGATCTAGATTGGCCACCAGCACTCCGGCACAGACCGACACATTCATGCTTTCTGTGAGCCCGTATTGGGGAATTCGAAAACGAATATCGGCCGTGGCCAGGGTATCGGGATGGTTACCCATGGTTTCGGATCCTAAATAGAAAGCGGTAGGATGGGAAAGGTCGATTTCATCCAAGGTCATCGAAGACGAAGACGTGGAGGCCACGGCGATTTTATATCCCTTGGCTTTCAAGCCTTGCATACAGCGCGCGCGCTTGGAATAGCAATGAATGTCGAGCCATTTATAACTGCCTTTGAGTACAGAGCGGCCGACCCGATAGGGGTTCACCTCATTGATGACATGCACATCCTGAAATCCAAAAACTTCGCATGTGCGAATCACAGCGCTGATATTATGCGGGTCCTTTAGATCCTCTAAGACCAAACTGAAATGCCGGACGCGTTGGTTCACGACCGATTGTAAAAGCTCACGCCGATGGGGCGTCAACTTGAATCCGAATTTTTCGATGAGGGCTTGAACGGCTTCTGATTCCATGGGAATTGGAATATAGGAAGTTCCCTAAGGCAGCTTGAGAAAGGCTTCAATTTTCTGTTTTTCTTCTGGCGACCAGTCTTTGTTTTTCAATAGCTCATCGCGAGGGGTAACAGCCAATTTTTGCGCAGTTTTCGTTATATCCTCTAGGACTTCTTTGATTTTGCCCAGTACAATTTTTTTAAAGAGTCCCAAATTCATTATCCCATTGATGATTCCATTCCCAGGAAAAACCAAAAGCTTCATCCGATAGCGGAGATTATTGGGTTTAGTGGTTGATGGGCTATAGGTGAAATCCATCAATGCCGGGCCTTTAAGCGTCCACCAAGCCACCGTTGCCGTTCCGTAGCCAAAATAGAACAACCGTTTTTCATCCGACGAACCCGATATCAGGGTCGCGTCGCCTTTTAAATAGCTGCCTTTGGTTCCTTGGAAATGTTTTCGCTCCGCATCGACATACACCGCTGTGTAGGGTTCTTTCTGAAAATACCGCATTAAATGCGCGGCCAAGGGAAGCTCGGCCAATAAAAAGGCTAAACGTGCTTCACTTATGGGCAAATCTTCCTCGACGTTATACACCACTCGATATTCCATTCCCAGAAATCGATAGATCCTGAATCCCAAAAGAGGATGTCCAGGTCCAATGCCACGAAGGTTAAGTATACGCGCTTCCAAACAACGGGTGCTATCGTAAGCAAACTTGGGTTTTTCTATGGAAGATCGATCGGGACAAAATCCATCCGGAACCGGAAGTCCACAACCCCAAACCAAATTGCAGTATTCTTTTTGGGCATCTGATATTCTGCCGTTGGCCGATTTGGCGGGAACGATAATGATATTCACTGTGGGCGCTGGCGATGGCTCTGGCTTGGATGAAATAGGTGTAGCCGCGGAAAGTGGGGCCTTTGAAGGAGTTGCTTTTATTGGGGCAGTCTTAGTACTTCCACTGGCCACGCTGTCCGGCGGAAGCAATCCAAAAATCAGGAACATGAAAAAAAATCTCTTCACTCCTATATTATATTCATTCGCCGCCGAATCTAGTAGTCTAGAATGGACTTTCGATATTTCCCAGCCTACACAAATTTTTTAAAAATTAGAGTTGCATTGTGACCACCGAAACCAAAGGAATTGGATAATACGGCGTTAATCGGTTTTTCAATGGCCACATTTGGAACATAGTTCAAATCGCAATTTGGGTCGGATTCTTGCTGGTTGATAGTCGGATGCACAATTCCTTTAACTAAAGCCATCATCAAAGCCACCGCTTCTAAAGCACCCGCTGCACCTAAAGTATGTCCAATCATCGATTTCGTAGAATGAACCAATAATTTTTCCTTCGCATGAGCCCCAAAGCAACTCTTCATGGCCATGGTTTCACCCGCATCGCCTAGCGGAGTCGAGGTGCCATGGGCATTGACCAGATCAATATCGGAAGAATTCATTTTGGCGGAAGCCAAAGCCTTTTTCATGGAACGAAATCCACCAGCACCATCGGAACAAGGTGCTGTGATATGATGGGCATCGCAACCTTGACCATAACCAGCAAACTCAGCATAAATGTGCGCACCCCGCGACTTGGCATGTTCCAACTCTTCCAGCACTATAACCGCGGAACCTTCACTCATCACAAATCCATCACGACCCATGTCGAACGGACGCGATGCACCAGCGGGATCGTCGTTGCGAGTCGATAGCGCTTTCATATTTCCAAATCCGGCGAAAATCATTTCCGTCAAGGTGGATTCAGAGCCTCCGGCAAACATGATATCCGCCGTTCCGCGTTTCACAATTTCAAAAGCTTCACCCATACTGTGATTAGCACTGGCGCATGCCGAAATCACAGTAAAGTTTGGGCCTTGCAGATTATTCTCAATGGCAAAATAGGCTGGGATGGTATTGGGAAGAACCATCGGAACGAAAAAAGGAGACACGCGCTTGTGTCCCTTTTCTATCATCACGCGCGTATCGGATTCAAAAGTCGTTATTCCACCCATTCCGGTGCCAATGGAAACTCCGGCCATTTCGGGATCAAACATCCCCGCGCTTAAACCCGAATCCTTCATAGCCTGTGTGGCAGCAACATGGGCATAAATAACGCCACGATCCAAGCGACGGGCCATCTTTTGGTCCTGGAACCAAGGTAAATGATCGAAAGCCGGGACCATGCCCCCGATGCGGGTGCTCATGGTGGAATTGTCAAACCGATCTACGATTCTGATTCCAGATTCGCCCTTTGCCAGACGGGCCCAAAAGTGATCCACGGTCAAGCCGAGACAATTGACCGTTCCTAATCCCGTAATCACAACTCTTCGAGTCATATCTATTCCTTATTACTTACGTGTCTCGATTTCATCCTGAGTGAGAATAGTCACCGGACCAAAATCAGTAAGGGAATTGCCTCGCTCATCTTTTTTAAGCAAAGCAGCTTTCGGACCGACTACCATGATTCGCATGGAATCGGCGATAAAATATTTCTTGAAAACCGCATTCACATCAGCCTTGGTCATTTTTTGAATAGTTTCGATATATTCTTTATAGTGATCCGGACTGCGTTTCCATATTTCACCTTGTGCGAAAATTCGTGCCGTGGCCGCATGAGTGTCGAATAAAGACGGCATACTCTTGATCAACCCGTCCTTCGCACGTTGTAATTCTTCATCCGTGATTCCGTCTTTCACCATTTTGCGCATTTCTTCGAGAACGAGCTTAACCGCATAGGCTCCCGTTTCCACCTTGGTTTGCAACGAAACGCCCACAGTTGCCTTACGATTGTAATCGCTACCAACATCACTGTCGATTCCATAAACCAACCCCTCATTCGAACGAACCCGCTCCATCAGGCGGGATGTAAACCCTCCGTCTCCAAAAGCATAACTTGCGACAACCAAGGGATAATAATCTGGATTGGGCCTTTGGACGCCGAGCGCTCCCAGCTTGACCGTTGCCTGAGTAACTTGCTTATCGAACATGTAAACCCCGGGCTTTTCAGGTCCGCGGAATGGAGGGATGGAATCCATGCCACCTTTATATTTCTCTGGAAACTTCGCGACCAGTTTATTTAGCTGCACAATGATTTCAGCACGATTAAATTGTCCTGCGACTCCTATCACCATATTCTTGACCGAAAAACCCGTTCCGCTCCAAACCTTCAGTTGTTCAGGCTTTAAGGCTTCGACTTCTTTCTCTTTCGCCATCCAATTTGCGGGATGACTTCCGTACATGACATGTTCATACATCACACCCATCACTCCATGCGGAGTATCATATCGGTGCTTGATATTTTCAAGGTAGGTACGTTTTTGGACTTTGAATGCTTCCGCATCAATGCGGGGTTGTAAAGCGATTTCGGGTAGGAGATCAAAGAGCGCATAGGCGTCCTTTTTCAAAGCATCCAGTCCCAAGCTGCTTTGATAATCGGAAATACCCGCAGATAAGGTCGCGGCCACAAATTCGAGGCTATCCTCAAGCTGTTCGGGAGTGAATCGGAATGTGCCCCCAGTTTTAAGCATGGAATTATAAAGGCTCTGCGAAGCGACC
>JAYVCH010000129.1:0-7760 GCA_043750055.1 Fibrobacteria bacterium | reverse complement strand
CTTCGTCCTACCAATGACGAAGAACTTCAAGGCTTGGATTTCATCGACCACGGCGAAGCCGGATATCATTACGACGAAAATTAAATGAGTTGATTTTCTCTCCATTTGATTTTCTCTCCTTAAGGCAGTTCCTATGGAACTGCTTTTTTTTGTTGTTTTCCTTATTGTTCAGGGCCTCTGGTTGGCAGTTCGACCCCTGGGAACTAAATTCTTTGGCCCTTGGTCGGCGGGATGTGGCTCAGTCTGGTAGAGCACTACGTTCGGGACGTAGGGGTCGTGGGTTCGAATCCCGCCATCCCGACCAATTTTTCTACTAGGCGAAGAATACCCTACAAAAACATTGCTGATTTACGGAAGTGAATATTAAATGGAAAATACTCTTTGTTCATGTGATACCCAAAAGACCTATTCCAATTGCTGTGAGCCAATAATAAAGGGCTTAAAAATTGCCGAATCGCCTGCCGATCTCATGCGTGCTCGCTTTACAGCTTTCGTCCGACATGAAATCGATTTCATTGTGAACTCGATTTCTCCCAGTAGGAAAAAAGATTTTGACCGAAAAGGCATTGAAGATTGGTCACGAAATACCGATTGGGTCGGGCTCGAAATCATATCCACTGAACATGGCGGACCAAATGATGACAAGGGTCAAGTAGAATTCATCGCGCGTTTTCGCGAAAAGGAAGAAGTGCAAAAGCACCATGAGTTGGCTTCGTTTGTGAAAATAAAAGATTCTTGGTTCTTTGAAGATGGACGAACTCCGTCGGCAAAACCTGTAAAACTAGAGGGTCCAAAAATCGGCCGCAATGATCCTTGCCATTGCGGCAGCGGAAAAAAATTCAAGAAATGTCACGGGAAAGTGGATGCTGCCTAATACTAAACTTCCACATTTAATTGCCTGGCTTTACGCACCAATCTCGCCTCTACCATCTTCACGAATTCCAATTGAGTTTGATCTGCATTGGCATGTTGGCGGTGACGAAAATCACGAGTGGCAATGATCACTTCTTCCTGAATGATCTCTCGAGCCAGAACTCGATTGAAATAACGGGATAGCCCGTATAAATTGGTAAAGACGAATATTTGGGTGCGACGTTCCGATGCTTCCATGCCAATTCCCTCTCCTTCGACGACTATACGTTAATCTCTCCCATCATACCTTTTTGCGAAAGCCTTGGGCAATCCTAGATTTATTTAAGAAAATTGAGTTTGGGACCAAGCAGCACTCCCAAAAACCGAAATTACCATCCCCTCCCCTGATTCAATCGTACCCCCGGATTTCCTACATTTAGCGCTCTCACTGCTAAGGTTCAAATAGAATCCTTGCAGACTATTCAAAAATTTTGAGATGCAAGGAAAAAGGATCACTATGATACTCCAACAAATCAACGCGGATCTCATTGCGACCATGAAAGATCGCGAACCCACGCGCAAAGAGGATAATCAGGTCAAGGTCATGACTCTTCGAACCCTATTGGCCGAAGTTAAAACCTTTCTTGTCACCAACCGTAAAGAGCCCAGCGACCAAGAAGTATCCATTATTTTGGCCAAAGCCCTTAAACAATTCAGGGAAACCTTAGACAATGCTTCCGGTAAAAATGCCGCCGGTGTTGTTCGAGATGATATCGCCGCTCAAGAAAAATTTAAAATCGCTGTACTCGAAAAGTATTTGCCCACCCAAATGAGCATATCGGAAATCGAAGTCCTAGTCGCTCAAGCCATCACACAATCAGGCGCGACTTCACCCAAAGACATGGGCGCGGTGATGAGCGTACTCCGACCCTTGACGCAGGGAAAAGCGGATGGGAAACTGGTGAGCGAAGTCGTGAAAGCGAAATTAGCTGGGACTTAGAAAACGGCCCAGTGCAACTTGTCTTCAGTTTAAAGGATTTCATGGCCGCGCTTGTTTGTTATTGCCTTCGAGTAGAAAAACCCGCCATTGTAGAGGCCATTGAGGCGGGCTGCCGAACTGTACCGGAACTTAGCGCATGCCTGCGAGTCGCTACAGGTTGTGGGGGTTGTGTTTCGGATCTAGAAGATTTACTCCGCTTTTACAGCCAGGAAAACCCCTCCGACTCCCGAGGTTCGTAATCCCTAAATTTGTACCTTATTTTTTTGATCTAACCAAGGAGCGAACCCCTTGCTGAATAAGTGGTCTATCAACGCATTTTTGATTTTAGGTTTATCGAGCCTTGGCCTCCATGCCCAAGAAACGCTTTCTTCCGTGCAACGGGATCTGGATCGAGTGGACAAGGAAATCGAGCGCGAAAAAGATTTGCATAAAACCGAACGAAAACGGGCTGCAGAATTCGATCTCGAAAAAGGGGCGAAATTGAAAGCCCTTCAAGATCAGATTCGCCTCACGCAAGGAAAAATCGACAGTCTTAAACGCCAAGTCGAACGTGCGCGTCAACAAAAAGTGAGTTTCAAATCGCAAAGCACCGCTTTCTCCGCTAAACAAAAAGAATTCACAAAGGCATTGTCTAAACAAGTTCGAGATCTATCGACCCTGTTGGCCAAAGATTTTCCCTATGATAAGGATAAGCGAGTTTCTGACCTTGCCGAATTGGCTACGGCCATTGACAATGGCGTAGTGGGTGTGGAAGATGGGTTGAACCGGTTTTTCACTTTAATGCAAACTTCACTTGATTTTGCCTACGACACCGAAGTGTACCGGGGAAGTTACCTGGGCTCCGATGGCACGGCGCATGAAGGTAGTTTTGTGCGCCTGGGCGCTGCCTTACTCGCCTTCGCCGATGAAGAAGGTAAAATCGCCGCCTACCTTTCCAAAGAAGATAGCGGCTATGCGTGGAAGGAAAAGGATCTATCCCCGGAAACTCGTCAGGATATTTTCACCGCCGTCAAAGTGGCGCAAGGAAAAGTGGCACCACAATTAGTCAATATTCCTTTCAGAGCCCCAAAGCCCGTGGAGACCGGTAAATGACGCGCGTGACGACTCGTTTCCTATTTTTGTTAGTCCTGTGCACGATACTTATGGCCCGTCCCATCCTCGCTCAAGTTTCCGTCAATGAAAATGCCGATAAGCTGGAAGCGCTGAAAGAAGAGTTGGAAAAGGCTCGTCAAGGGCGCGATAAAGTGATCGCCAAACGTTGGGAAGACAAACGTTCGGATATGGAAGCGCGGGAAAAATTTAATTCCGCGTATGATGATTTAAAAAACCAACTCGAAGCCAAAAATTTGGCCGCCGACCGCGAGCATGAAGAAATTCAATCCCTGCTTAAGGACGCGGAAGAGGCAGAAGCCCAAGCGGAGAACGCGAAAATTCAATTCCTCTCACTCGCACCCTTGCTGCGAGACCGAATTTCGGAAATGTCCACCCAAGTTGAAAAAGGATTTCCCGCCAAGGTTCCAGAACGGCTCCAACGTTATAACACAATATTAAAAGGCGCCGATTCCAAACGAGATTCGCCCTCCGAAATCCTGGCCGATATCCTGGGTTACTACGCCTCTGAATTAACTCTAACGCGGGAAATATCGCTAGAAAAGCGTGGCTTCGTGCGTGCAGATAAAAGCCCTGGTGAAGGCGTGCTCTTGCGAATTGGAATGGCGGCCTCTGCCTATCGAGATGATAAAACCGGAGCGGTGGGACTATTAATTAAAGACGCAGGAACCGGTGCCGTGAACCCCTATGATTGGCGCGAAAATTTGCCTGCCGAAGCCAGTGCTGCCCTTTCCAAAAATCTCGAAAAAATGGAAAAAGGAGAAACGGTAACGGGAGGCGCAGTCGGTGCAGGCGCCGTTTCCGTCCCCTTGGATATTCTTCCCAATCAAACTCAAGGAAAGTCTTACATCCAAAAAGAAGAGAAAAGTTTTTTTAAGTCCTTGTTTCATACGGTTAAGACCGGCGGCATTTTCATGTGGCCCTTGCTGATTATCCCCTTAATCGCCATTGGACTTTTCCTGCAAAAATTATTCTCCGTGTTGAGGAGCCGCGCGGGCGGCCTAAAATTGTATGACCAAGCCATTGAAAAATTACTGTCCCAAAATCGTGAAGAGGCTCAGAGGATTTGCAAACAACAACCCCATAGTCCCATTCTACAAGTCATCGAAGCCGTGGCCGCCAATCGAGACAAGGATCGGGAAATTGCGGAAAAGGACGTGAAGGAAGTCTTGCTGCGACAAGTGCCAAGGTTGGAACGCCATTTGACAACGTTGTCTGTGCTCGCGGCCGCCGCCCCGCTATTGGGGTTACTCGGAACGGTGTCGGGTTTGATTGCCATGTTCCAAGTGATCACCCAACATGGCGTCAATGACCCGAAACTTTTGGCAGGCGGTATTGGCGAAGCCCTCATCGCCACGGAAACGGGTCTTCTTATCGCTATCCCTACCTTGCTGGGTCACAACTGGCTTGCCAATCGTATCGACCATATTGTCTCGGATATGGAGTTCTATGCCCTCAAAGCCTTGAACACGGTTTGGCCTAAGGGATAGAGCAAATGAACACGGTGGCATCGCAAACACTATTCGATCTATGGCATATCGTCTCCCAAGGCGGTTGGGTGATGGGGGCTATTTTCATCGCGGGCCAATTGGGCTGGTTTTTGATCCTGGAACGCTGGTGGCATTTTCGAAAAATGGATAGCAAGCGGAAAAACGGATTGTATAGCCGAGTTGCCAACTCCATCACTGAGGTTCACTCTCAAGGTAAAGAAATAATGATTAGCCGTGCCCGCGAATCGATGCACAAAGACATTCCACTCTTATCCTCTCACCTTGGAACCCTGGCAGTTCTAGCCGGTGTCGCGCCTCTGCTTGGCCTTACAGGAACCGTGCTTGGCATTATGAAAACCTTTGGCGTAATCACACTTTATGGCGCCGGAAACCCTTCCATGATGGCCGGTGGCATCGCCCAAGCCCTAATGGTAACGGAAGCGGGATTGGTTGTAGCCTTTCCGCTTTTGATCCTCCATGATTTATTGCAGAAGCGCGCGGACAAAATTGAAGATGAATGCATTGCCGGTGCCACACGCCTTATCCGTCAGTACTCAGAGAAAGGCTTGAAAGCATGAGCTCCCTCGGCGGCGATGATTTTGGGTTGAGAAAAAGACCCCGTCGCGTAGCAGAAATAAACCTCATCAACATGATCGACATGTTGTTTTTCCTCTTGGTATTTTTTGTCTTGACCAGCAGCTTCACGCGCGAAACCGGCATCGACATCAACAAGCCCAAGGCCAGCAGCTCTAAATCCTTACCCCGTCAGCCCTTGCTGATCGGCGTGACGAAGGATGGAAGCATTCATGTCAATGAAAGCCCCGTTAGCTTAAAGGCCTTGGGTACCGTTTTAAAATCCTACATGAGTCAAGACCCAGACCGAGCTGTTGTCATCGTCGCCGATCGCGATGCGTCCATTTCCAAAGCCGTCGATGTTTTGGATCAATGCAATCTGGCCAACGTGAAAAAGGTTTCCATTTCCTCGTTGAAAGAATAAGGGAATGAAGACGAATAAAGGAATACAGAAGTACAAGGAAATCTTGGCAGTCACATGCGCGTAACCTCCCTTCTGGAAAAATCCGCGCTGTTTGTCCTGGCCCTTGGAGTCAACTTAGGCTTGTACCTGCTCGTTCCCTACATCCAAATCCTAATCCTGAAACATTCCGGTGGTGGCCCGAAATCCCCCCATGTCGTCACCACGGTTTTAGTCATGGCTCCGCCTCAAACCGAAAAAATAATCAAACACGAAATCAAAGAAATCAAAACCCAATCCCTCAATCCACCCCAACCCAATCCCTCTCGCCCCTCTACGCCGGGAGGGGGACTTAAAATCGATCTCAGCCCCGCTGGAGGCGAAGGACTTGCATTGGTTTCCGGAGGAGATCGGACAGGGGGTATCGGCTCGGGTACGGGTGGCGGTGTGGGCCAAGGAATATCCGCCCAGACTTATGAACAAGGTCAAACGGATGTAGATGCCAAGGCTCTAAACAATCCTCCGCTCAAATTCCCTCCGCGCGCGCAACGGGAAGAAGTAACCGGTGTCGTGGAATTGACCTTCGTTGTGAATGAACGCGGCAATGTCGAACAAATTTCCATTCTCAAGGAGGAACCTGTCGGTTACGGGTTCGCTAGCAAGGCCATGGAATCAGCTGGGCAGTTGCGTTTTAAGCCCGCCAGTGTGCAAAAAACTCCTGTAAGGCAACGGTTTAAACAAACCTTCCGATTCGGAGTGGAAGGTAAATGATCGCGGCTAAGACTTATCGTTTTCTTTTTGGAGCCTGTGTGGTATTGGCTGCCGTTGGCCCTGTATTTGCGCAAGACAAGCGAAATATTTCCGGGCCTTCGGGAATCGAGTCCTCTTTATCCAAAGACCCATTACTTGAAGGCAATCGACTGTATGAAAAAGGGGATTATGCCGCGGCAGCGGATCAATACCGCCAGACAGCCTTAAAATCCAAAAACGTCATCAACCGCGCCTTCGCTTGGTTCAACTTGGGAAATTGCCATGTGCAATCCAAAGCCTATCAGAAAGCTATTGTGGCCTACCGCCGCAGTATCGAGGAGTCTCCGCTCTTTACCCGCGCCTGGATGGTACTGGGCGAAGTTTATTATACCCTTGGAGCTGTTGGCGATGCCGTTCCTTGTTTTCACCGCGTGATCGAAATTGATGGCCCCAATTTACGGGCTTATCAAATGCTCGGGGAGTTGGCCTTGCAAGGGGGCGATGTCACCGAGGCCTTACAAAATTTTGAGGCGGCGCTAAAAATCGATCCCGATCAGGCGGACATTTATTTGGCCATGGCTGAAGCCCATACTCGAATTCGTGATTATGCGAGCGCGCAGAAGGTGATGGAGGAAGCCTTGCTCATTCTTCTCAATCCTCCTGCCGAAGCTTATTTCTATTTAGGACAACTCTACGAACTGGGAGAGAATTCCCGAAAAGCGGTGCGGGCTTATGAAGAGGGATTGCTCATCGACCCTAAGCGAACGGAATACTATATCCGGATTGCGGGGATTCATGAGAAGAATGGGGATGAGTTTTTATCTTTGTTGACTTTGGAAAATGCGGTTAGGATGGGGATTAAGAAGCCGGAGATTCGGGTGAAGCGGGGGTTGATCTTTTTTTCGCAAGGGAGATATGACCGGGCTTTGGAGGAGTTTGAAGCGGGGTATAAGCTGGGGAGTAATCAGGGGAGGAGTGGGATTGAGAACGTGGCGGCGGTGTATTTTAATGCGGGGGATAGGAAGAGGGGGAAGGCTGTTTTGGAGAAACTGAGTAAGTAAACAGATAGAATCACAAAAGTATTTCTAAATTTTTTTTGACCTAAAGCGCATTCGAAGTTAACTAGAATAATTCTTTGGCCGAACATTTTGGCGTAAACCTTGCTCCTTTCAATCTAGATATCTGGAATAAAATTATGAAGGACTCTATCCGCAGAAATTTAAGCCCCAATTAGATTGTTTCTTGCCGATTTTTGATACGACTGATTATTATTAGTCAATCCAATATTCCAAGGACCTGAAATCTCATTTTTTTTAATTAAGTCGAGCCCCAATTAGCGGCATTCTTCCCCAACCCCATCTCCCTTCAAATCAACATCATACCTCAGTCCACCCACCACGCCTTGACTGGCCAAGTTCTAAATTTTCCGTCAATCCCATATTGCCCCTTACCTAAAAATCTCAACCTGTGGAAGACTATGAAACAATAATTTCATTTTACGGACTGTAACAACTAGTGCACAAATTGATCCTAGTGCCCATTTGGATCCTAATGGTCTCCAACCAATATATCCGTACCTTTACCC
>JAYVCH010000128.1:0-6950 GCA_043750055.1 Fibrobacteria bacterium | reverse complement strand
ATGCAAGGCGCAGGCAATGATTATGTGTATGTCGATCTTTTCCAGGAACAAGTAGTCGACCCCGTTAAACTGGCCATTGCCGTTTCCCATCGTCGATTTGGAGTAGGCGGAGACGGGCTCATTTTGATTAAGCCTCGAAAAGATGCCGATGGTGAAATGGAAATGTACAATGCCGACGGGTCTATTTCTGAAATGTGCGGTAATGGTCTAAGGTGCGTGGCCAAATATGTACATGATCATTATGCCCGAGGCAAAGATGACTTGAAACTTATGACGGGCGCGGGTTGGCGTCAAACCCGTATCGTTAAGCGCGATGGGAACGGCAATGCCGAATTGGTTCGAATCGATATGGGTGCACCGATTCTACCTGGCCTACAAATTCCCACTACTTTGGACATGTCCGAAATCATGGAACAAAAAATAGCGGTGGCGGGTCGCGAATTAACTTTCAGCGCCCTTTCCATGGGCAATCCCCATTGTGTTATTTTCGTGGATAATGTATTAGACTTTCCGGTGGAACAAATCGGACCCTTGATTGAAAGCCATCCCTATTTTCCGCGTAAGGTAAACGTGGAATTTGTACAGACTCTGTCTAGGACCGAGGTGGTACAGCGCACATGGGAACGCGGTTCTGGCGAGACCTGGGCCTGTGGAACAGGTGCCTCCGCCGTGGCCGTGGTCGGTTTCAAATTAGGAAAAACGGATTCTCGATTGACCATTCACCTCACAGGAGGCGACTTATTGCTTGAGTATAATGGAACCGGAAGCGTGATATTGACCGGACCTGCAATCGAAGTCTTTTCCGGAGAATGGCCGCTTATTGCTTAACGACGAATCCCTGGATTTTAAATTCCGATAATTCCAGAATCTTGTCTTCGGCATCCTGTTTCGTATTGAAGGAACCCCAGCGCAATTTGTAATAGGGCGCATCGAAAACCATATCCACCGTCCCGCCGAGTTGCTTTTCATAGCTTCCCTTTTTCGCCTGGGCCGCATCCATGTCTGATTCGGATCCGATTTGAATCCGAAATTTTCCCCTACCAGGAACAGCCATTTCAGTGGGCTTGCCGGCCATACCCGTGGACGAGGATGAAGTAGAGTTTAATTTCACCGCGGTAAGTGCCAGCGGCTTCGCATCCAATAATTTGTCCAACTCTCCTGGCTCTTCAAAGCGCTTGTTACCATTAGATGGATCCTGCTTCCCAGGACTGGCCATAGACGAACCATTTTCGTGTCCTTCGACAGCACCATCCTCTTTATGCACAGGAGTCGTGCCCACACAGCCCAAGAGCAGCGTTGCAAGGATTAGGGAGCTAGCAGTCAACCAGGGTTTGAAATCGATTTTATGGATGTGTTCTCGCTTCAACTGTTTCATGGTCACACCATCCTACTTGGGGAGTAAAACCTCGATTAGCCAATTTTCTGACTAAAAAAGTAGCAAACTCGCCTGACTGACCCACCGGTGAGCATCAAATAAATCTAGAACCCCAAAGCACCATTCACTCTGGTTGATTGGGATTTGATTGCCATGCTGTAACATTTCCTTAATGGAAATCAATATCGAAAAAAAGGGGGATTTGCAAATCCTTACAGTCAAAGGGAAAATAAGGCTGCAAAGCTGGCGCGTTCTGGACAAGCATTTAGAAACCATGCTGCTCAAAGGCCATCGTTGGGTCGCCCTGGACTTGGGTGAAGTGAGCCTGATTTGCAGTACTGGCGTGGGCTCCATCATGCACAATGTGAGAAAGTACCAAGACAACGAGTCAACGCTTATGCTAGTCTCCTCATCACCTTATGTTCAAGAATTGTTCCAGTTATTTGGATGCGATGTTTTTATGGGGGATAATATTTTCCTCGATTGGCATTCACTTGAAAAACGGCTCCATTCCCAAGGTTTGGCGATCAAAGAATAATCCTAGCTTTTACACTCCGAATTGTTTTTTCTCTCTTCTAAACCGGAGTCTTGTATGGATTATGAAGTCACGTTGAACCAAGCACTCGACTTGCTCGCTGATAGCGAAAATCGAAAAGCAGAACGAATTCTCCAAAGTTGTATAGACGCCATTAAAAAAGAACTGACCGGTACCGATGCCGATCTGAATCGATTTTATTATTGGGGTCGCTGTTTGACCGCTATGGAAGAAGTGGAACAGGCACTTTTGAAATTCGAAAAAGCCTTACGAATTGATCCCGATCATGAAGGTTCACTTTGGGAAACCGCCTCCATTTTTATGCATGACATGGATCGTCCCGAAAATGCCAAAACCATTCTCGAAGACCGGTTGCTCAAAGTCGCCCCCGATAATCCCCTGTATCAAGAAACCCTTCGCGCCGCGGAATTTGCCTTAAAGTTAAGAAAAAGCCCGCCCCCATTGAGCAAGGAAGAGGCAGAAGAGTTGGAAGAGGAGCCTCCGGTTTAAGATGCCTGCTAGAATTATAAGAAGTTCATCAGGGTATTCTGCATCGCCTGCGCACCCATCTTCAACGATGCATCATAAACGGCCTGCTGCATGTTGTAGTCCGAAATAGCTTGGGCAAAATCCACGTCTTCTACTTCCGAAGACAACTGAGTGGTATAAACAATACGTTCGTCATTTCGACTCTGGGTGGAATCGAAGCGTTGCACGCGCGACCCATTGGCGGATTGAGCGGTGAGCTGGCGCTTGACGGAAACGTCAATCTTGTCGATGCTGTCTTTGATTTTGTCGGGATGGTTGTTGATGGTCCCATCCAAAAGGTTGATCATCGCTTCCCAAGCATTGGTAACGCCATTGCTACCGTAGACGTCAGACGCAGTGGAATTAATCCGCGCGCCCTGACCTTCTTCGATTTCTCGATTTGCGATTCCGTCCAAGCTCAACTCATTTCGACGGAGCCAATTGTAGTTCAAAGCCAGTCCAGCAACGGATCCTGATACCGCAAGGGCCGCCGCGCCGGGCGCGGTAAAGGTAAGGGTTCCTGCTACGTAATCCACGGTAAAATCTGTTCCCTCGGTTAATCCATTTACCTTCAAGGTGCCGGGAATAATATGATAGGCATTGGCATCACTGGTGATCGTATCTTTGGAATCATCCACGTTCTTGTCGATTATTCGGATTGGCGTTCCAATGGCCATTGCCATGTCACCGGTAAGTGCGCCGGGAGTGGTGACGATTCTTGAGTTGCCATTGCGGATTTCATAAGGGGGAACTTGTGTGTTACTACCCGAAAAAACGTATTCACCCCTAAAGTCGGTGTTGGATAATGCGACCATCTGATCAAACATTCCTCGAACATCCTGACCGATATAATAACGGCTTTCGGCGGTAAGGGTATCATTGCCTGCTTGGATGGCGCGTTCACGCATGTTTTGAAAAAGGTTGGTGGAGGTTTGCAAAGTGGCATCGACGGTTCCCAAATAAGCGAGGCCGTCTTCAATGTTGCGTTGGAAGCTTTTGAATTGATCGGTTTCGGAACGCAATTGCATAGCTTTGGTTGCACTGACGGGATTATCCGAGGCCTTTTCTAATTTCTTTCCCGATGCCAACTGTTGTTGAATGCCTTCCAACTTACCGTAGTTGGTAAAGAGCCGGTCGAGAATGCGAGAGCTGATTTGTCCAAAGCTGATTCTATTTGCCATAATCTACTCCTTCAATTCTTACTGAATGCTCATCAAGACTTCCATCATTTGACTGATGGTCTGAATGTATTTGGCTGAGGCCTTGTAACTGTTTTGATACTTAATCATATTGGTCATCTCTTCATCCAATGACACTCCAGAAATACTGGCTTGTTCCGATACCATCTGTGTGATTAAAAATTCTTTGGTTTCTTTGCGGGACTTGTTTTCATTTTTGTCGATACCCATTTTTCCCACAACTGCGGCATAGAACTCACTCACGCTCTGAGTAAATCCACCGTTTGAATCGGCGGACATGGCTTTGACTAAACGGACTTTAGCCAAGGAGGCGGCATTTTCGCCATTACCATTTCCAGGAAACCCGGTCGTATTGTAAGAGAACTGCACCTTTACATTGGCAGCAGCGGCATAGCGTGCATAGTTAATAAAAGTGATCGTGCCCTTGGCATAATCAATGATATAATCCTTACCCGCACCTTCTTGCAACACGGTACTTGGAGTGAAGGTTGGACCAGCTCCTGTCAGGGTAACCTGTACCTTACCCTGCGCCAAGTCCTGATAAGAAGAATTGATGGCTTTTAAATCCAGGGTGGGGGTTAGGGAAGAAGGGACGCCACCGGCAACTTGAAAGGAGGCAACGTCGGTAATTTTTCCACCGGCTGCCGCCGCGATATTCGAAACATCCCCTGCCACCGCGTCGGAAATCGAAATGTCGGAAGCCTTGGTATGAGCCCCATCAAAAAAGGCAACGCCTGTTTGTTTGTTCAAATTGTAGCCAAGGGTATGCACGTTATTAACTTGGGTCACGATGGATTTCACAAGGGTGTTCAATTTTTCCTTGTAGGATGCCAATACATCGGAACGGGCCGTCATAATTCCGGCCAGTGCGCCGCTGCGAGGCGTGAAGGCCTTTCCCGATTCTTCAAATTTCAAGCGCAAGCTGGTGGATTTTGAACCGTCGGACAACGTTTCATCCACGCCATAGGTGGAAATTTTCAAAGACTCGGAAGTGCCGACAATCAGGTTTCCACCCGAGGTTATAAGGATTCGTCCATGCTCATCTTCTACCGTTTGCACATCGATGAGTTTGCCAAGTTTAGCCACCAGCATATCGCGTTGGTCTCGGCTATCATTTGCTTTTTCACCGGGACGAGCCTCGACGCCGGAAATTTTTTCATTGAGCAAATAAATTTGGCCGGTCAAATCATTTACCGTTTTCGCATTCTGCGCCAAAGGATTGTTCATGGAAAGACCATAGTCTTCAATTTGTTTATAAACATCATGAAAGGAACTTGCAAGGATCGTTCCCGCCGACCTGACTGATTCCCGAGCGGAAAGATTAGCTGGTGCATTGGCCAAGTCCTGCCACGAAGCCCAGAATTTGTTCAAAGTCGCGGCCAATCCATTGTCCGTAGGTTCCTTAAGGATATTTTCAAGATGGATATACGCATTATCCAATTCCGTGGTCATGCCGGAATCGCCGGATTGTTCCCATATCTGGCGATCAAGAAACGCATCTCTGACTCGAACGATGGCCGTAACGTCAACGCCATAGCCCTTTTGTCCATAAACTTCATTGTTGACTGAAGCGGCTTGAAGGTCAACCTTCTTGCGCGAATACCCTTCAGTATTGGCATTCGAAATATTTTGTCCGGCAACGTCGATGGAAGTCTGAGCTGCATTCAGCCCTTTCATTCCAATGCCTAATGCATCCATTAATCCCATTTCAAACGCTCCGGTTAATCAGGTTGCGGACTTGAATTTTACCGACATGAACATAACCCTTGGCCGTATAAGTGTTCATTTTTTCATTTGATTTCCGTCCCACTACGCTGGTTATGATTCCTACGGTGGTATGGATAATGTTGCTTCCATTTTCGACCAAGGCCATATTGATGGTAAGCACGTGTTTCAAATCGCCCGTTGCCTTGACCAGGGCATCGCGACATTCTTTTAACCGACTGGCACGAATGGGGCTAAGCAAGGGATAGATGGCTTCGCATTTTACAGAGGCAGGATTTGTTCCCATTTCCTGGGAAATGCCGAAATCAGTTTGTTTGCTTGCAGAGATGATTTTTTTTGTGATCGAAATTCGTTTTTCTTCGAGAGTGGCCAATGAACCTATCAGGCGTTCGGACTCCACGTTGGAATCGCCGTTTTCAGTCAATTGACGATTAATCAGGGCCATCCGTTGACGATTGGCTTGGGCGAGATATTCAGTATAGAGCTTCAATTGCGATTTGAGATTTTCGATCAGGTCTTCGCTACAAGCTTCGATATCCAGTGCGGATTCGATAGCTGCGGCAGGTTCCTGCAGCAAATCGGCGTATTCTTCGCCCAAAACCAATTCTTTATACTTGAAGCTCATAAGGTTCCTCAGTTCCCGGCCGTTTGAGCGACATCAAACTGTTGTTTGTTTTTCAGCACTTTTTTCACGTAATCATGAGTCTCTGGATAGGGAGGGATGCCCTTAAATTTTTCCACGGCAGAAGGCCCGGCATTATAAGCAGCCAAGGCATGCTCTTGATTACCATTGAACCGTTCCAACAGTTGCTTGAGATAACGGGTTCCTGCCAATATATTTTCATGAACATTAAAGACATTCCGCACGCCGAGTTCACGCGCAGTCGAATCCATAATTTGCATCAAACCCTTTGCGCCGGCTCCGGACACCGCAAGGGGATGATTAGCGGATTCGGTTTTAATGACGCTCTTGATCAAGGAGGAATCCACGCCGTAGGTTTTTGCTGCCAAGTTTACGATGGGATTAAGCGCCTCCTCAGTGAGGGCTGCGTTTTGAGTGGACTGTCCTGAGCGAGCCTTGCTGTTTACAATTTTGGCCATGATGGGGGCGGTTGAGAATAAATCTTCCACGTTAAGCGCACCGTCATCAGTCAAATCAGGCCCTTCCTTGCGGGTTAATGAGCGATAAATTTGGGATGCCATGCTATTGGAAATTCCACTTAAAGCATTCTTCAACCCCTGGTCGGTCTTTTCCAAAGGAGAGTTCGCATGCAAACTGGCATACTGATTGTCCAACATTTCCGTGAACATTTCGCGACCCGGAGACGCTTCGGTTAGCTCACTTCCAGCAGTAGCGGAGGTTTGACGCATAGCCTTATACATCTGACCCAAGAACATGGCTTCGAAATCCAAGCTGGCCTTCCAACGCTTTTTCTCTGCATCGGAAGCTCCAGACTTATTCGCTTCGTGCAATCCCTTTGCAGCCTTCTGCATTTTACCAACTGCACCCAAACCAAGTTGGTTCTTGAGTAGGTCTAAGTTGTTTGAAGATTCAGGGGTCATGATTCAGTCTTTCTCTCTTTTTCGC
>JAYVCH010000127.1:0-2969 GCA_043750055.1 Fibrobacteria bacterium | reverse complement strand
TGAAGATTTTTTTTCAGGAAACGGGAGGAATTTTCTTTTTAAGGTAGGGGGTTGGGTAAGGGATTTGGCAAGCCTGCGATAATTGAAAGCGGTAATTCAGAATTTTGATAAAATTGTGTTAAAAAATTGCAGTAACTTTCACATGCAAAAATTGGGTTCTCGGTGTAGCTTCACTAATCACATCCATAGTGAAGCGATTATTCCCAGTAAATATCGCACCGTTTCGATGCGGCTATCCGAGGGGACGATTCATTCTGGCGACTAACGACAAGAATGTTGTCGAATTTTCGCGCAAAAGGATGTTGGCGGAGTATAAGAACCAGCGGGAATAAAACCCGTTTGGGAAAAGGTGACAATCCAACGAGTTACCTTGAAAATAAAAGTCAAACAGAATATGGATGCCCCATCGAGCAGGACACGATTACGTAGGATGCGCAAGACTTCGTCTGCTTTTTACAAGCGAAGACATTAAGCTGGGTTTCCGGAATGAGAACGCATAACCCACTTTTCACCAGAAAGCTGCCTTTATGTTTTCAGCATATCGCTTATTGTAAAATGGAACCATCTAGTATGTAGGGGAATTATATGCCGAAACGGATCAATCATCCGGGGAATTTGCTTTTCGTCATCACCCTGACCGCCTTTGCGGCCTTGAACGTATCGGCGCAAATTTTGAGCCTCAAAGGTCGTGTCCTGGACAAGGTCAATATGGAACCTGTGGCTGGAGCCTCCATTAAGGTTTCCGGCTCTTACCTTTCCGCCGTGACCGGTGCCGATGGACGCTTTGTGCTCAAGGGGGACGTGACGGGATTGCGACCGGGGTCCCTCTATACGCCTGGCTCGCCTTACTTTCGCGACGGCAACCTCCACTTCGAAGCCCTGGCTGCCTCGCAGCCCATTCGAGTGGAATTCCTGGACGCTTCCGGTCATATCGCCGACGTGAAGGATTTTCGCGCCGCCAATGACGGTTGGAACCAGGTAAGCATATCGAGCTGGCCCGAAGCGAATTTCTTCGGATTCGCGCGCATCACCACCGGCGGGGACGCCTTTTTGCAACGCGTCTTACGCTTCTCGGGCCCAACCTGGTCTGGCGGCGCCGGGACTCAATCGGCCATTCCTGTCTCAGCCCGACGTGGTGTTGGCAAGACCGCGGCCGGCAATGTAGAGGTCTCTATGGGCCGGTTGCTTCCAAAATCCGTTCCCTATGCCGCCGACAACGCGGACTTGGGCGACATCGTGCTCGACTATCCCGAGCGGGCCAAAATCGGCTTGGGTGCGTCCATGCCCTATGGCGGCTATGTGCTCTTCGACGGAAGCAACGGCAAGGCCGCGGCTCAGGCGGAATTGAAACTCAAATGGCAGGATTGGCTTCCCGTGACGGAGGGCACGGAGACTGACAAGTTCCTCGCCGCCAAGGATCAATTCAAGATCGTCAAGGATCCCCAGTTCCCCAATGACACTAATCACGTTTCCCTGCAGTCCTGTTGCAGCAGGGCCTGGGGGTATGATGATATCCAAGCAATCAAAACCCACGGCGACGCGCAAATCCACGTCGAGTTCAACCTCATGGGCGATTACGACAACACCGAGAATCCTAACCTCTTCGGAACACCAGGCAACTACGCCAACAGCGGCGTTTACGTGCAGAGCAGGTTTGAGGTTCAGATTGTGTCCTTTGAAGTGGATTCGACCATGATCCCCGACAACCATAGCATTGGCTCCATAGTCGACAACTGGGCCCCCACGAAGAATCGCAACAAGGACAACGGACAGTGGCAATCCTACGACATCACATTCCGCTCGGAGCGTTACGATGCCCAAGGCAACCGCACGGATTCCGCACGAATTACGGTCTGGTGGAACGGGGTGATGGTGCACGACAATCGCATACTCTCTGGGAAGGGGTCCGGCATAAAAAACCATAGCGGCGAGGAGTTGAGCCCCATCCCGTACGGCCTAAAACTCCAAAGCGAAGGCACGGACGTGCGATATCGAAACATCTGGATCAAGGACTTGAACATCAAGGAAGCCAAGACGAATTTCGGTTACTGAGTCGGATAAAAAATAGCGACGCGCGTAGAGTTTGCTCTGCAAACTCTGAATCTACCTCGTCATGGACGCCCTGGGACCAATCGATGGACCATGGTGAAAATGGACAAGCTTCTTTACGTCGGCTCTTGAATCACAATGCGGCCCAATTCAATAATTTTTTTAAAGGAATCGGATGTGGTGAGCCATTCGACTACATCTACTTTATAGGGTAATTCCGATGCTCTAAACTCCTCATTCAATTTTGATAATAGAACAAACCCCATGGGATTCACCGAAATAATTGCCAAATCTAAATCGGAGTATTCCTTAACTTTTACAATCGATATTTCATTTAGGATAACTCGTGATCCAAACGCCCACACTTCCAAATCCTGAACATTCCTCTCCAAAATTTCCTTCACAATTTCCCAATGACCGGGCTGCATTTTTAAATACGGAAACCTGGAAGAATCTAAAATGGATTCATCCATTGCGTGATTCAAGTCTCTGCAATAAATTATTTGCGTCATCAATAAAAGACAAAGTTGATTGATAAACGAATATTGCTTTTTTTTGATCATAAGTATGCGATGTGATATTTCTCATATTACGATAATTAAACCAGGCCGCAACATTTTTGACTAAACCTTTTTCTCCAGCCGTTCGAATGAGATCTTTAAAATCGGTAAAATCGATTTCAGATGGGCTTGCGGCATCGATTTGTAATTGGCGACGAATCATCTTAATACTGATTTCATAAACAAATTCAAAGTTTTGCACAATGCCAGCGCGTAAAATATTTTGCATCGGTATCGATTGTGAGTTAAACCACTCCGGATTGTTTACGATTTTTATCGCAGCTTCAAGCGAAGAAACCGCTTCTCTGAAAGAACCAAGGTCGAGCTTAACGGACATTTATACCCTTTCTTGGAATCTTA
>JAYVCH010000126.1:0-9443 GCA_043750055.1 Fibrobacteria bacterium | reverse complement strand
TTCCTTTATTTTTATGAGGCCATGGTCATTTTTTCAAAAAAACATTTTGAACTTCGAGCCTTGCCTCTTGGGTTTTTCTATTTGGGAGTCTTTGCGCTTGCTTTGGCCAACTTCGGATATTCCCGCTTCCAAAAATGGCAACGTTGGCTTGCAGATCTTGTATTGGTCAACGGAATTTTGGCCCTAATGACTTATTCATACATGGGCTTCTTGGGAATGTCATCGCCCTATCATACTGATCCACAATTGTATTTCTTTTGGCAGGCCTTGGTATCAGTATCAGTATTGGTTCCCATGGCCTATATCGGGGATTATGGACGCTTTGTACAGAGGCCGAAAACGGTTTTTTCCACCTTATGTGTTTCGTTCTTGGGCTTTTTCTCTCTGAGTTTTTTCATTCGAGAAGAAGTCTATTCACGGGTGGCCTTTGCAGGGGCAGCTTTATTCAGCATTCTCAGCCTAACAGCTTGGCGTTTTCTAACCATTCAAGGGGGTCGATTTTTGGCCAAGGTGATGGGCTCAACCAAGCGAGTCGCTATCTTAGGAACCAATGTCCGTGCGCACAAACTTGCTGCACTCATACAGACCGACCATATAGAGGGTTATGAATTCGTCGGGTTTATCAGTATGGGACCCGGTCGAGCCTCCCCTGAAATCATGCAAAATCTCATTGGGGATTTACAGGGTCTGTCCGCGATCGTTAAAAAGGTTGAACTTCAAGGCGTTGTGATTACCTTGGAGGAAGGCGCCTTTCAAACCGCTGTAAAAATTCTTTCCGAAAAATCAAACCATGACCTTGAAGTCAAGCTGCTTGTTGGTGAGCCCGAACCGGGCGAATTGTCTTTGCTTGATTTGAACTTCGGTAAATAAAATCGAAGCCTAACGTTTAAAGGAACTCCATGCCGATACCTAAAGGTCCTCATCTTGAATTCGAACAGCCCATTGTTGAACTGGCGATGAAAATTGAAGATCTACTCAAGAACACGGAAATCAAATCGGATGATGTTAAAGACTTGATCGCCAAGAAAGAGGCGATGCAGAAAAAAATCGCCAGTAAACTGACCGCTTGGAATCGCGTTGAGTTGGCTAGGCGTTCCGGGCGTCCCTATACTCTGGATTATATCAGCAATATAATGACCGACTTTGTGGAATTGCATGGGGACCGATATTTCGGAGACGATCCGGCCTTAGTTTGCGGTTTCGCAAAACTAGACGGTCGAAGCGTCATGGTCATGGGTCATCAAAAAGGAAAAGATACCAAGGAAAGTATCCGGAGAAATTTCGGCATGGCGCATCCCGAAGGCTACCGTAAAGCACTTCGTTGCATGAAGTTGGCTGAAAAATTTAATTTGCCGATCATCACCTTGATCGACACCATGGGCGCCTATCCCGGTATCGGAGCAGAAGAACGAGGTCAAGCAGAAGCCATTGCCCGAAACCTCCGGGAAATGGCAATCATGAAGGTCCCAATACTTTGCATTGTCATCGGTGAAGGCGCCAGTGGTGGTGCAATTGGAATAGGAATCGGAGACCGGTTGCTCATGTTGGAAAATGCTTGGTTCGGGGTTATTTCTCCGGAGTCTTGTAGCGCGATTTTGTGGGGCGACAGTTCGAAAAAAGTGGAACTCAGCGAGACTATGAAAATAACGGCCGAAGATCTATTTGGACTGAAAATCATTGATCGCATTATTCGAGAACCCCTGGGTGGCGCCCATTGGGACCCAGAACAAATGTATCGAATCCTAAAAGGGGTGCTGACGGAAGAGTTGGAAACCTTGATTAAGATAAAAGTGGATGATCTAGTACAAAAACGAATTGAAAAAATGTCCACAATGGGCCAATACGCCGGCTGAAAGGATGATGAAAATGGTCGATAAGGAACTCTTGGATATGCTCTGTTGTCCAGAAACCAAGGAAGATGTTTCCTTGGCGGATGAGGCATTGATCACGGAAGTAAACCGTAAAATTGAAGCAGGCAAACTCCAAAATCGAGGGGGAGACCCAGTCAAGGAAAAGATTGAGGCGGGTTTGGTCCGTGCAGACCGAAAATTCCTTTACCCTATTCGAGAAGACATCCCCATAATGCTAATAGATGAGGCAATTCCTCTTGAAGGTTTGATATAATGAAGGTTTGACAGGGGATTTATGACCATCCAATACACTGCTGACCAATTGAAAAAAAGATACCCCGAAGCCTCTGGGTCGCCGGGATTTGCACGCATTGGGGAAACGCTACGATTGGAAGGCCGGTTGGACGAGGCTATTCAAACCTGTCAAAAGGGAATTGAGTCGCGTCCCTTTCAACTTTCTGGCTATCTGGTATTGGGTAAGACTTACATCGATGCTGGCCGGTTGGACGAGGCTCGGGAACAATTTGAAACCGTCCTACGATTGGATCCCCGGTGCTTATCCGCGTTAAATCTATTGGCTGGAATTATGAAAAACCAACAATGGGGCGATGCAGCAGTTGGTTTTTATCGTGCCATCTTAGCAGTGGAACCATGGGATCACGAGATTCAAAATTTGTTGCGAGGCGTTTCTTCCTCCGTTCCACAACCTGGTCCCTCTCATGTCCCCTCTTTTGTGGAAGAAACCTTCGTAAAGCCTCCTGGGTTGGAAGGTGATGTTATGGATGTCAATCTCTCCGACGTGGGAGATTTTTTACCGAGCGCGGAGAGCGATATGCTCACCGCTACTTCCACGGACGAATTCACTTTGGAAGAAGCGCTTGACTTGCACGTTACGGCCGAACCCATTGCCACTAAAACCGCATATCTACCAAATCCTACGTTCTCACCGGACGAGCCCCCTATCTCCGGCCAGGATGTGGAGGACAGGCTCGATTCTCTTTTCGGTGCCGAAGTTGTACCTTCCGCCCTACAATCCGCCCAAGCCCCTTTATTGGAAGACTCCGCGGCTACGGCAATGGATATGTTACGGGTCGGTGATGAAACTAGCAGTCAGTTGGCTATGGCAGAACCGGCCGCTTCTTTTGAAGCGGCCGCACTCCCAGAAGCTACCGCTCCCGAAATCGAAGAGGTCAGCCTCCTAGGCGCCATTACGGAAGCACCTGTTTTATCCAGTGAAGAGATTGTCTCAGGGGAGGATATTGAAAACCGACTTGATCAATTATTCTCCCTAGACTTGAAACTTCCGGATCCCAACTTGAAATCAGCCGAGCCTACCGAGACGGATGTTTTGGAGCGCGCTTCGTCTCAGGAGGAACAAGTCACGGGAGGAGACATCGCTGACAAATTGGACGTTTTGTTTGGCACTGAGCCGAAAACGGAAGAAAGCCTTGCCGCAAGTGCAGATTCCGCCGTTCAACCTAATCCGACTTGGAGTCCCTCGGCCGATTTCTCAACGGGAACTGAAACTGCCTTTATAAAAAGTGCTTCGTGGATGCCCGAAGCGGATGCACCAGAAATTCCAAGCGGAAGTATGATGTCTACCGAATCGATGTTGCCGGTCGGATGGTTGGCAGACAGTGGCGATCAGCCGAGGATAACGGGCGCCGATATCGAATCTCAGTTGGATAAGTTGTTCGACATGGAGGGGAAATCGGATGAAATGGGATCCGAAGAAAAGACCATTTTAAGTGGTGCAATGGATCCTGTCGGGGATTCTT
This sequence comes from Fibrobacteria bacterium, assembly GCA_043750055.1. Taxonomy (GTDB): domain Bacteria; phylum Fibrobacterota; class Fibrobacteria; order UBA11236; family UBA11236; genus Chersky-265. Next base: position 5,815 of record JAYVCH010000126.1, on the reverse strand, counting down.
TATTATCAGATGGTTTATCGGACGAAGACGCCGATCGTACTATGACCCTGCCCATCATGAAAGATTCGGAAGTCAAAGATGGAGTCGCCGATTGGCTGGTCAAGCAAGCCGAAGAGGGTCGTCGACCCATGGAAGTATCTAATGAAGCTTTGACTCAAGACGGTGACACTCTGATGATGCCAACGGATGAACTCATAGACGTGGAAGGAATGGATGAAATTCCAGATTTCGATTCCATGCTCGAATTTCCGGCTTCGAACCAGTCGGATTTAGTTGAAGAATCCCAGTTGTTGGCGAATGAAGATTTGGGAAATCTTTCCGAGACAACTTCCATTGAGATGGTCGATGGAAACGATATTACAGAACGCCTGGATGAAATTTTTGCAAATGATCTAGCTCCTGCTAACACGGAAATAGATTCGTTCCAATTCGATGATTCCGCTTCTCAAACAGGCCTAGTTTCTGATACGGGCACGGTAGAAGCTAAAGCCTCTCTTGAGCAAGTACAACAGACTCCAGAACCCGGTGCCTTTGTTACTGGAGATGATGTTTCCTCTCGAGTTTCCGAAATCTTCGACCCGTTTGAGACCGCTCTGAATCCTGAAACGCCTACAGAAACCGGAATTCTGCCAACTCCAGTCATTTCTGCTCCCATTTTGGCTCCTATGCTGGATGAGGAAGATGGGTATCCCGAAGAGGAAGAAATGCCCGCGCAGGACGGAGTTGGAGCGAATGTTGCCACGGTCACCCTTGCGGAAATATATTTCCAGCAAGGATTACGAGAGCAGGCTTTACAAATTTACCGCCAACTCTTGGAGAGGGAACCCCAAAACGATTCCGTCCGAACACGGATCACGGAAATCGAAGCGAGTAAACCGGATGAAGAAAACCGAGGAGCCGAAACGGATCCCCGGAGACCAAGGCCCGGACTCAAGGTACCTAAAAGGAAAAAATAAGCCGGAAAACCGGAAAGGACGAGCATGCAATTGAATGATGTGGCACTCCTGGTTAAACTGCTGGATAAAAGCAGCCTCACCGAGATCAGCTTCAGTGACGAAAATTCGAAGGTCGTCCTTAAAAAGGAGATTTATCAAGGGTCTGGTGGACAAACGATTCAAGCGTCCGCCCCCATGATTATGGCCGCGTCTGCCCAAGTTAGTCCCACGGCTCCGATACCGGCGGTGATTTCAGCCGTTCCCATGGCAGCGGCGGTAGAAAAGTCTTCCAAATTTAAGGATATCAACTCACCCATGGTGGGGACTTTCTATGCCAGCGCTACTCCAGGTTCTCCCGCCTTAACCCAGATTGGCACTCAAGTCAAAGCTGGACAAGTACTTTGCATTATTGAAGCCATGAAAATCATGAATGAAATTGAAGCTGATCATGCGGGTGTCATCGAGGAAGTGTGTGTAAGCAATGAGACTCCAGTAGAATACGGTACCGTGCTCTTTCGTATCAGGCCCGCCTGAGATGAATGTTGAGTCTCTCCTTAAGGAAATGGTTTTGCGGAACGCGTCAGATTTGCATCTGCGCGTCGGCGGACAACCCGCTTTCCGAATTAACGGAGAACTTTACCGACTTCAAAACGAGAGAATTTTGCCTGAGCAAATGGAACAGTTCATTCTGGACTTAACGGACCGCAATCAAAAAGCCAAGTTTGACGAGCATCATGAATTGGATTTTGCAATCGGCATCCGCAATATCGGCCGCTTTCGTGTTAATGCATTTAAGCAAAGGGGTACCCCTGCCCTGGCCATCCGGGCTATTGTCGGTATTGTCCCTGCCTTCGAACAGTTGGGGCTTCCCGAAGTGATTCGTGATTTGTCCCTGCGCAAGCGGGGACTTATTCTGGTGACGGGCACGACGGGATCGGGTAAATCGACAACGTTGGCATCCATGATCGATCATATCAATGAGAACACCTCATCGAACATTGTCACCATTGAAGATCCGATTGAATTCTTATATAAAGACAAAAAGAGTATAATATCACAACGGGAAGTGGATTCGGATACAACCGGTTTTACCACCGCCCTGCGTTCAGCCTTTCGTCAAGATCCGGATGTGATTCTTGTCGGAGAAATTCGGGATCAGGAAACCATGTCCATCGCCCTAACAGCGGCGGATACAGGTCATTTGGTGCTTTCGACTTTGCACACTATGAATGCGGTTGAAACAGTGAACCGCATTGTTTCCTTCTTTCCACCCCATCAGCATCAACAAGTTCGGTTGATGCTCTCAAGCACCCTAGTCGCCATTATCACTCTCAGGCTTTTGGCCCGTAAAGACGGAAAAGGTCGAGTCCCAGCCTGTGAAATCATGGTCAATAACGCTACCATTAGAGACCTACTAACCCAACCCGAGAATACCCACATGATCGACTCCAGTATCCGAGAGGGATACACCCAATACGGATCGCAATCTTTCGACCAAAGCATCCTCCGACTTTATACGGATGATCTGATTAGTTATGAAACAGCCATGCGCGCGGCCACCAATCCTGATGATTTCGAATTGAAATTACGGGGAGTGGAAGGAACCTCAGACCGGAGTTGGATGTCCGGTGTTTAAAAAAATACTTATCGCCAATCGAGGCGAAATTGCCTTGCGTATTATTCGTTCCTGTAAAGAATTAGGAATCAAAACAGTCGCGGTCCATTCCACTGCCGACAATCATTCCCTCCATGTCCATTTTGCGGACGAGGATATTTGTATCGGTCCTCCCAATTCCAAACTCAGTTATCTGAACATGAAGCAGATCCTTTCCGCCGCGGAATTGACCAATGCCGATGCCATCCATCCCGGTTATGGCTTCCTTTCCGAAAATGCGAAGTTCGCGGAAATGTGCCAAGAAAACCGCATGACCTTCATCGGCCCCTCTCCTGAGGCCATTCGATCGATGGGCGACAAGAGTTCAGCTAAGTCCACCATGAAAGCTGCCGGCGTCCCCACAATTCCTGGTTCAGACGGACTCGTAGCGAATTTGAAGGAAGCGTTAAGCGCGGCCCAAGTGGTGGGATATCCCGTTATCGTCAAGGCAACGGCTGGAGGCGGTGGCCGGGGCATGCGTGTGGCCTTGAATGAAGAAGAACTGAAAAAGCTTTACCCTGTTGCGGCTGCTGAAGCGTTGGCCTGCTTTGGTAATGGGAGCCTGTACCTGGAACGGTATTTTACCGAGCCTCGGCATGTGGAAATCCAGCTCCTAGGCGATCGTCACGGTAACATGGTTTACTTAGGCGAACGTGATTGCTCCATCCAGCGCCGTCACCAAAAGCTCATTGAAGAAAGCCCCAGTCCAGCCGTAACTCCAGAGATACGGGCAAAAATGGGAAAAGTTGCCGTGGCTGGCGCACTTGGCGCAAATTATTACAATGCCGGGACTATAGAATTCCTCTTTGATAACAAAGACAAGTCGTTCTACTTCATGGAAATGAACACCCGGATTCAGGTCGAACATCCGGTCACAGAATTCGTAACGGGAATTGATCTCGTGCGGGCTCAAATCAAGGTGGCGGCTGGTGAAAAGTTGGGATTCACTCAGGACTCGATTGAGTTTCGGGGCCATTCCATTGAGTGTCGTATTAATGCGGAGGATCCGTTTAGCGACTTCAAGCCCAGCCCGGGAACCATAACCGAATTCCATCTGCCCGGTGGAATCGGAGTTCGTGTCGATACTCATTGTTATGGAGGCTATGTGGTGCCTCCTCATTATGACAGTATGATCGCAAAATTGATAGTCCATGCGCCAACCCGCACCGAAGCCATTGCGAGAATGCTGCGAGCGTTGGATGAATTCGTGATCGTTGGCGTCAAAACGACCATCCCGCTTCACAAACGCGTGCTCGCACATCCAGCGTTTGCAAAGGGCGATTACAGCACAAAGTTCCTAGAACTACATTCTGATCTGTTGGTGGAGAAGTAACCATGTCGGAAGCCATAAATGTCAATCCGGCACGTGGACAACGCAAGACGATTTCTTCAGGCAAAGAATTTGCCGGGGTATTTCCCGCCTTATTCACTCCCTTGAAAGACGATGACAAAAAGAGATTGCGGAACTCGATCGATTATGAAAAAGCGAAACTCATTATCGATGATTTAATTGCCGCCGGGGTCACTGGATTGGTTCCTGTTGGAACCACAGGTCAAAGCCCAACGGTCAGCCAAACCCAACATCTTGATTTTATAAAATTTGCTGTGGACTATATCGACGGAAGGGTTCCTGTCATTGCTGGTGCCGGATCAAATTGCACGCGCGAAACGGTAGATATGATTCAGTCCATTCAGCGAGGGGCAGGTGAGCTTGCTTGTTTATGTGTGACGGGATACTACAATAATCCACCGCAAGAAGGCTTGGTGGCGCATTATGAAACCGTAGCTCGGGAAACGGGAGCTAAAATCGTCATTTACAATGTTCCAGGAAGAACGAGTAGCTATTTGGAACCTGAGACACTCATTCATCTCAGCAAAAATGCCAATGTGATTGGATTGAAACAGTCGGTTGATTTTAAGACACCGGGAAAACATTTGGATGACACTCTGAACGTTATTAGAGCTTCAACCGGGGAGACCTTTTCAGTAGTCAGTGGTGAGGATGACTCCCTTTATGCAATTTTAGAATTGGGCGGTCGTGGAATAATCACCGCATCGGGTAATATTCCCGAAGTGGCACAGGCTCTTTTGGCCATTATTAAAAACTTTGGAGATGGAAATAAAAAGGCGGCGCAAGATATGCAGCAAGCCTTGGACCCGATTATCAAATCGGTATTTTGCCGTAAGAATCCAATTCCTATGGCCACTTATTTCAATTCGCCCCTTTATTTACCACTTGTTCCTGTTCGGGAAACCAAGGGTGGTGAAGAGGCGCATGCAAAAATTATGGACTTGATCGCGACATCAGCCCCCAGTATGAAAAAATATCATGGGAAATGATGAGTTCAAATTTTTGTGAATTGTTAATATATAACTCGTTCCGTTTTCCAAAGAGGCACTAATATGAAAGCACTTCGTCCCCTGATTGGCTCTGCAACCCGCGCCAAAATTCTGCTTTACCTTAGCGTCTATAAGGTATCCTATCCAAGGGAATTGACCATTAACCTCCACCTGCCCTTATTTGGTGTGCAGACTCAGTTGAAGAATCTGCTTAAGGGTGGGATTGTCGTGGTTAGTAATGATGTCAACCGTCGGCAATTCAGTTTTAATCCCGACTATCCCTTAAAAAAAGAATTGCTTGCCTTGTTGAAGAAGGCTTTTCAAACGCTTCCGGAGAAAGACCGTGCCATCTATTTGAAGCCAAAGCTGATGCCTCGCGTAAATATGAAAGTTAAAAAAGCTTGAATTTTACTGGGAATAAATCAGAAATTCGCACCCAAACCATCCGCTCCAAAATCCGGGTCATTCCGGATTGGCCTAAACCGGGAATTCTATTTCGAGACATTACCACCCTTTGGAATGATCCCGAAGGATTTCGGCTGAGTATTGACGCGTTCGTTGATCATTACGAATCCGTTCCATTTGATTCCATAGTGGGAATTGAAAGTCGAGGATTTATAATTGGCGCCGCCTTAGCAGACAGAATGGGCAAAGGCTTTGTTCCCATTCGAAAACAGGGAAAGCTCCCCGCCGAAGTGGAGAGATATGAGTACCAGTTGGAATATGGCACCGACTGTGTCGAAATTCACAAGGATGCCATTGTCCGCGGACAAAAAGTATTGGTGATGGATGATTTGATGGCGACGGGGGGAACCATGAAAGCGTCCATTTACCTCCTCAAAAAAGTGGGCGCGGAGGTTATTTCTTGCGGCGTCATTGTTGACTT
>JAYVCH010000125.1:0-5924 GCA_043750055.1 Fibrobacteria bacterium | reverse complement strand
TTGCAGCATCAATGCTATATTGGGTCAAAAATGCCTCCGCCCCATTTCCTTAAGGGTTGCACCGACTCTTTCCGGAATGTAAAAATGGAGTTACGGGGGTTCGAATGAATTTTGATGCGTGGCGAAATACTTTTACCCTGGCCACCTTCGCCCTCCTTTCCATTCCATGCAGATCGGCTTCGCAAACTGTCGATTTCGAGTCCCCGATTTACATTGCAGATAAAACCATAGTGGATGTGGATGGATGGACCAAATCGATCGATGCAAGTGGAGGCTCCCCGGACAATTTTAAAATTCTAGCGGGAGTCGGGAACAAAGTCGTTCATTGCTTGACGCAAAGTTTGACCACGATTTCTAGAAGTGTACCTTATCGCGCCGGCCTTGTGGATGTTCGTTGGCGATGGCGAGCGAATGGCGATAGCGTCCACATGTGTTTCGGCGTTTCGGGAAATTTGGGTGGCGCTCGAATTTCCTCCCGTGCCTTGGTATGCATGGACCCCAAGGGATACATCGAAGGCCAAGGCTTAAACTCGATGACCTCAAGTATAAGCTGGGTCAAATTGAACTGGACCTATATGCGCATGGTGCTTGATGTTCCGAACAACCTCTATACACTTTACATGGCCAGTGACTCGCTAAGAATGGATGAACGTGAAGCCCTCGGTCTGTCAATCATGAACGGCGCAGGCCCCTTGTCACGAATTGTTCTTCGTGATGAAAATGGATCGGGATCTGTCGATATCGATGATATCTCTTATGAAAACATTGCAGAATGGGTGGGTGAATCAGATAGCCTTTGGTCGGTGGGAAAAAATTGGAGCACGGGAACACCCCCTGATAGCTTAACCCATGTTTTGATTACCCAAAATTCAAACAATGCATGCTTAGTGGATAAAAATTTTGTGATAAAATCATTGGACATTGACTCTCTTTATGATGGAACTTTGAATCTTGGGGTTTCCCTCTTGACGGTGACCGAAAATACCGTATTGACGGGCGGAAAGTTTGCCTATCAACCAGGGGGCATGTTGCGCTTATCTTCATCCAAGGCCCAATCTCTGGTAGGTCATCCCGGCGGCGTTTCAGCACCTCCCATTCGACATGACGGGATTGGAACCTTAAGGCTAGACACTCGTCCCCTTTTCGGCACCAACCTAGCTCAGGTGCAAGGACGATTAAATTTCAATGGTTTCGACTTGTTTCTTGTCGGAGATCTGACGATTAAAAACGGACAACCAAACACCCTGCTCAACTTGGATGGCCGATCTATTTCCGTGGGAAAAACAGCCCGTATTGAAGGTACCTCCAAGGATACCCTATTGGGATTGAACTCGCTTGGCAATGGAAGTATTCCAGCAAAAGGCTGGAGCATCGCCGTCACCATCACCGACACCTTGATGGCCAAATTCGTCTCTGTCGGAAATTCGCGTGCCACATTGGCTACGGGTTATGCCTTCCAAAGTAACGATGCCGGAGGAAATCTAGGCTGGATTTTCATTTCCCCACCCTCCATCGTCAGCTCTCCGAAGGACGTCAGTCTATATCCCGGAGAAACGGCCTTCTTTAAAACATCCGCATCCAGTAAACTCCCCTTGACCTATCAATGGATGCGTGATGATCAGGATATTCTAGGAGCCAAAGATTCCATCTATGCAATAACCGGAATTAAATTGTCCGATAACGGCGCGACTCTCACTTGTCGAGTCACCAATATGGGTGGCAGTGTCACTTCTATGGGGGCCAAGGTGAAAGTTAATTTTCCCGCGCCCACCCCTTTTCCTGGTCCTCAAGAAATAGTTGATTCTCTTCATGTGATACTGACTCCATCGGTAGTGGGGTCTAAAACCTATTTCTCGCGCAACGGATCCACCTATACTGAATTCCTTTCCCCCATTATTTTAAAAGACTCTACCTTGCTCAAAGCCTATAGCGTATACTTGGAAGACTCTTCGATTTTGGGGACTTGGACCTATACCAAAAAGTTTATCCCTCAAGTGCAAACACCGGCTATTTCGCCCGATCCATTGACTTTTGTCGATTCTCAAATAGTCACAATACTAGGGGCGCCCGGTGGCGCGACTTATTACACACTTGATCAAACAGATCCTGATTCAACGAAAAAAAAATACCTTGTGCCCTTCACCGTGAAAGGCACCACCACGGTCAGCGCACGTTCTTTTAAATTTGGAATGCTGCCCAGTGAGGTGCGCACCAATATTTATAGATTGAAAACCCAAGACCCCGCATTTGTATTACCCCTTCCCCATGCTTTGCCAGCTGGCGGATTTTTCGTAGATAGTATTTCTGTGGTTCTTTCTCCACCTGCGATCGCGCCCGATGCCGTTCTCTATTATACCTACAACGGCGGAGGGCTGTTGAAATACACTCAGGCACTGATCCTTCGCGAACCTGGGATTTTAAAAGTCATCGCTTTTAAGGAAACAAAAATAAGTGATACCGCCCAATTTACTTTCTTCCGAAGAATAGAAGCGCCCTCGGCGATGCCTAAAGGCCAAAACTTTTCTGATAGCATTCTCATAACATTGACTACAAAAATCACAGGTGCCAGTATTTATTATACCTGGGATGGAAGCGACCCCACAACCAAATCCCGTCTTTATCCTGGTGTGCCGATTAGGCTCGACTCTTCCGCTAATCTCAGAGCCATTGCTGTGAAGGGAACCGATACCAGCGCGACGTTAAGTGAAACCTATAGCTTGATCGCCGAAACGCCTCAGGTGTCCCCCAAGGGTGGCGATTATTCTTCGAAGCTTCAACTGCAACTGTCTGTCTCCACTTCCAGGGCTCTTATCTATTACACTTTGGATGGAAGCACTCCTGGCCCAGAATCGGGACGACAACCCTACACTAGCCCCATCGCTTTGGATACAACCGCTACACTTAAAGCCGTGGCGGTGACCGGACACGGCCTGCAAATGAAACGTAGTCCGATGTTGATCGAAAACTACACATTCATCATTGCTGGAAAACGGATTTTGGGACCTGGACAAAAACTCGACCTATCCAACAATTACAGCCTGACAAGTCCTTTGATAGGTTCATCGCCAGTGATTGTCGATGTTCTAAAAGTGGACAGTCTCAGTGCCGTCAAAGGCTTCCGAGATATTCAATTTGCCATTCGACTTTCATTGCCAGAGGGAGCTACTGCTTTTCCAAACGTGACGTTTACTTCTCCAGTTGCGGAGGCCCGTGCCATGTACAGCCTTATCGGAAATACAACGGTCAATTTCCTCTCCGATGCGGACAGTTATGAAATCCATAGTCCTGGTACTTATTTCCTGGGGATTGATACGCTTCCTCCGCTGATAACATTGTCTGGAGAATCCTTCACCCCCGGCGATTCCACCAAAGTGGTATTTACTATCAAGGACAATGTCTCTAATCTCATCCTCGACTTAGAGCGTACGGATATTCCGGATCGTAATATCAACGGCAAGCCCATTATCAGCCCGGAAATTGTGACCTCGGTGATGAAAAATTCCAGCAATGCCATACTGCCGCTTGGCTTAAAAATTAGGGTGTATGATTATCATCAGAAGACCTCCTTTCCCGCTGACCTAGGTGCCTATTATTTTCTAACTCAAAAAATTTCCAAGCCCATACGCACCCCATCGTTGTTTAATATCGGAGCCGATGCTGCCAATCCTTGGGATCTCATCACCATTCCCTTGGAGTTAGATCCACCGCTCACGCTCGCTCAGTTGCGAAAAAACAATTCCGCTCCAGGAATGAATGCGGTCACTTGGGATCAACCCAACAATAAATACCGAATTCTTACCCCGACTGAGGAGATTCATTCCGGGGCTTCTGTGTGGCTCGCATCGACAACCAGTATGGCCTCCCTGCTTTTCCCGACTTTGCAAACCGTAATCCGAAAGGAAAAGGGCGCGTACAAAATCACCTTGCACACCGGTTGGAATCAAGTCGCGAATCCTTCCATGACTACCTTATACTGGCCCGTAACTCGAAAGGTACCTGATGTTTACGATATTTCCCCCGTCAAAGGTTTGCATTCCTATGACCCGACCTTGCATGGCTACAGTTTTTCCGACTCACTGACTCCCTGGCGCGGCTATTTTGTTTATTACAAGGGCGGGCGCGATACAGTCATCGAACTTCACTTCCAACCCATGCCCGTGCAACCCGGTTCACCACGAACCGCGAAATGGTCAGCAGGGGCCGGCCTCTCATTGACTTTAGCTATGGGCCGATTCCCGTCCTTACGCTTGGGAGCTTCGCCGCTGGCCAAAGATGAAATCGGTTTCGAGGATGAAAGTCGTCCTCCGCCTCAAAATGAAAATGGACCAATGTTGTGGTCGAGCCGAAAAAGCATCCCCCTGGAAACGGACATCCTCCATTGGACTCCCGGTGCGGTCTATTCTTGGAACGTGGTAGCTAGACTCCCCGACCTAGGTAACCTAAATGATACGGCCAGCCTTGCCTCATTGGGTTTGCCAGATGGCTATGCGGCCTGGGCTTTTTCCCTCGTTAGACACATTCGTTTTCAACTTCGCGAGGGCGGGGCAATTCACTTGCATCGAGGAGTTACCGATAGTTTAGAGATTTTAGTTGGACCCGCGGCGGAACTAGAATCGCGTTTAGCTTCAATCCCTTTGTCCGTCGATGCCTTCAAAATCGAAATCGCAGCAAACGATGGCTTTTTTGCCATGAATTTGAACTTGCCTCAAGCTACCCATCTGCATTGGACCCTATGGTCTCTCGATGGTCGGAATGTAGAATCGGGTGAGATGACTTTAGCGGAAGGTCGATACCATCTTCTTCGCGGTGCTAAAGGGAAACCTATTAAGACGGGCATGTATGTCTTCACCATGGATTGGGCTTTGATGTCATCCACCTCAGGGACGGAACAACGTGGCAGGGTAACGCGAAAAATTCCTTTATAATACTCAAACCCATTTCCTCCAGAAACCTGATTCATTTGATTTTGTGCTACAATCGATGGAAAATTGAGGGATTTGTCAGAAATTGGGGGACTGTAACACGGATGAAACGCTCCTTTCTTGGTCAGTCCTTGCTCTGAGGAGTAGATTTAAACTTAATGAACCAAACGACCGTACTTGTGACCGAAGATGATGAAGACATTTTGGAATTGATCACGTATAGCCTTGAGTCCGAAGGATTCTATGTTCACTCGGCCAAGAATGGCATGGATGCCCTTTCCATTCTCAGTGACGAATCCGTTGACCTTGCCATTCTTGACGTCATGCTGCCGGATATGTCCGGCATTGAGCTCTGCCGAAAAATTAAAGGTGAGGAGCGATTGGAAAACATTCCTGTGCTTTTTGTGACGGCCAAAGATCAAGAGACCGATAAACTAATCGGGTTCAAAGTAGGGGCCGATGATTATCTCTGCAAGCCCTTCTCTCCCAAAGAGCTTGTGGCGCGGGCCAAAGCGTTGGTCAAACGGTCCAAAGGGGGGAAAGATCGGTTTGCATTTCAAGGTTTGGAAATTTTCTTTGACCGCCATGTTGTAGAAACGGATGGCACTCGGATCAGCCTGACTCCGCGGGAATTCATGGTTCTAAAAGTCCTGATCGAAGGCCATAAAAAGACCATTGCCCGTGCTACCCTATTGGAACGAGCTTGGGGTATGGAGTCGAAGGCAGGGCTGCGTAGCGTTGATGTTACCGTAACCCGGCTTCGTGAAAAAATCAAACCCTATGGAAAATGCATCCGAACGGTTACGGGTTTTGGATACCAATGGGACCCGGAAGGATTTACGCCTTCTGAAGCCGCTCCCCTTTCGGCCCTTCAATAGTTTTGTACTGTTGGTTAGGGGATACTATTAAGGCAAATATTAAAAAGTTATTGGATAGTAATCAGATGGATTTTAGGGGAGCATTATGGCTCGGCCATTAAACTCCACCAGAGTAATCCAAGTG
>JAYVCH010000124.1:0-8534 GCA_043750055.1 Fibrobacteria bacterium | reverse complement strand
ATTTTTTCTTTATCAACCAGTCGGGTCGTATCTCCCTTCTGCGAGAAGTCGCCCAAGACTAACATTTTAAAAGGGAGCTCAACCTTTTTCTGGGCTCCTCCCTTGTCTATATCCAGCTTGATATTTACACGTGCTGGAGGGATTTCATTTTGGAAGCTGCCTGCCATGTATTTTCTCCTGATTTAATTGGGCTCTAAATGCTAAGGTCAGTAAGGTAGCAACATTAGTTAATATCTGATGCGACTGCTAAAACCGGGTCTAATCTAGATATTTGAGAATGCATCTCAAGGGCTTTTTCATAAAACTGAGACTTCATCCCCTCATCGGCACCCTCAAATAAACTGAGATAGACCTTTTGTGATAAATAATAAACCGACACACACAATTCGGTATCCCACTTGATTAGCGAATATCGTTCAATGGATAGCCTTAAATCATCGAGCAAAGCCCTAGAAATCTTGGGTTTATTACTCTTGAAGCACAATTCGGCCATGATTAATTTGCGATCGAAGTTGTTCTTTTCATTGGAATCGTTGGCAATGCCCGTCCGAAGGACATTTAAGGCCTGGTCCAATTTTCCTTCCCCGAGCAGGGCGGACGCTTGTTTCTGCTCCTCGCCCACATCCCCTTTTTTCTTAATCGGAGCAGCCCCACCACCACCTCCACCCATAATGGTGAGCACGTCGGTTTGAATCCATTCTTTGGTCACGGCATCGGCGAAAGGCGTGCCATCATCAAAATTAAGGTCCGGGAGGGTGGGAACACGTGTTAGAAGAAGAGCCAATTCTATTTGAATCGTTTTGGCACAAGGAATGTAGTCTGGCCCCAGCCCTATCAAGGCCCCGCATAGATAGCGTTGAAGGTCCAACCAAAATAACATGCCATCTCCCGAAAAGGCATCCTCACCATTTTTTGCCAAGTCAGGCCAGGTTTGACTTTGAAAAAGATTTTGAAAAGCTTCCAAAGTGGAGGAGTTGGGAGCAGGAACCATGGTTTTTCCACCAGTGCTGGGCGGAGAAGCGACGATTGGACCCCATTTTAAAATTCGCATGAGCCGGTAGGGTAGGGGGTTGGTGTTATTTTCTTCGGCCAAGAAAGAAGCCGCACCTTGGATCGCAATAAAGCAATCGTCCACCGAGCCCATGACGCCAGGCCCAGTCACAACTGTGGGACCTTGCACTGAGGTCGTTGCAGATTGTTCTTCCACCGGTTTAGGTTTGTTTTTTTCCGCTAATTCTTTTACGAATTTTGCGAAGCCCATGAAGGATGGCGGGCCTTCAGGAAACTTCTGATCACAAAAGGTGCTAAGATTACTAACCGCTTCCGTGGCTGAGACTAAAAGCTCGTAGTCACCGTAAGTGGAGATCCCACCCAGCAGCGCGAGGATGCGTTCTCCGTTCAACCATTTGAGGGCATTGGATCGAGCCGTCGGACGTTTGGGGTGAATGTCTTCCCAATGTTCAGTAACCAATTTACAGTAGCCGATAACAACTTCGGCAAAGGCATCAGCACCACTATTCATGGCCATGGACCAAGTCAAATATCCAAGGACGCGCATGTCTTTGGATTTCTTCAGCACAAACCGCTTGGCGGTTTCCTCCATTAGATTAAAATTATTTTCAGAACTTTTGTCCGCCTCTCCGCGTGCCGCTTCAAAATCGGGATCATAGCTTCCATCCTCGCCACAAAAGGAGGTGTCACTGATAGGCTTTAAAAGGTCTTCGAGTAGAGAGGACATAGTGTGGTTGGCCCCTTTCAGTCGTTAAGGTAGCGAGAACATCAATGGTCGGCTTTGGTGACGCGATTGTCCCCTTCGCCCGAAATCAAACTGGCAGGAAGGTCGAATCGGAAATATTCAGGGAATGTAAAAGGATTTTCACGATCGGGAATATTGCCTTCGATGGCGACATCGACGTCATATTTTTGGGCCACATTGAAGCGCCATTTGGCTGTCAAGCCTCCGGTTCTCACATTTAATGCACGGGCACCGTCCAATAATTTTTGAAAGCCCCATGGCCCTTCTACCCGCCTGCCTTGTGAGCCTCCATTGATATTATCCACCATGATTTCGGCACCTTTGTAGCTGGTTTCTGTAGGCCATCGGAAGGTTTGACGAACCTGTCCTTCACCGGGCTTGACCGCAATTTTGTCGTCGCCCATTCTAAACGTAACCTTGGCTGTATTACGGGTTTCCAAAAGATTGATATTCAAATTGTACACGCGTAAACCTGCGTCTGAGTACATCCGTTTTTCGACCGCCAACGCTTTGGAAATACCATCCAGAGCGGCCGGGTTGAAGCGGAGGCGAATTCCATTCCAATGTTTGGCGGTAATCACCCCATCGTCTTCTATTTTGACAAAAGGCATAAGCTTTCCAGTTACGAAAAGGCCAAAGGCACCTTTATCAGGAGCGAAAAACCCTTTCATATCTTCCAGATTTACTTCTTGAGAGCCAGATTTCACAAGCGGATAACGCCCTTTCAGATTTTGATTGTAAAAGGAAAGTACTTTCGATTTATACACGGTTTCCAATTGAGCCCCGGCGGCGGCGCCAAGATAGCCCGCCACATCCCGAACGGGGTTTTCAAGTAAAGGGGGGAGCCAGGTTTGGGCTTCATATCGAGTACGAATTTTATTGGCTTCATTCCAACAAGTATTAAGCGGGCTGTCCGATTTTCCCGAGTAAAGGGACTGAGCCGCATCCATGACGTCGGTGCCATTTTCACCCCCTTGCGCCAATTTGGAAAGGACTTCGGATAAACCACGCAAGGCGCTGAAATAGTCCTGCATCAGTCCCGCGCCGGCAGCACCACCATTTAATTCTTCCACGAATTTAAAACGATCCTTAAGCTGTTTTTTATCCGCATCCCTGGCTTCCATGGCCATCGAAGCCAACTTCCCGACTTTACCCAATTTTTTTTCGATCGCTCCGGTGGCGGCCGATGGGGGCGCTAACAGATTTACCTCGGTCAAAAGTCTGGCGAGTACAGCAGGTAAGCCTTGAGTAGTCGAGGCGAAGCCGCTCAATTTCCCTGAAGCCTGGCCGGCGTCTTGAGGCAAACGAACAGAAAGACTCGCTAAAAAGCGTAACCATTCTTCGGCATATTCCTGATAATATTTGTCCACTAATGCGCGATAGAGTTGTTTCTGATCCTGCATTTCGGGAGGCAAGGTGGTTACGGCACCTTCGCCTAAAACCCAGTCTCGTTGATGGGGCTCCTCCGCTCCCTGAGCGATTCGGTCCATCACATCGTCATCAAAGGCGGTCTTAGTGTAAAAGGCCCGGACTTTGGCCGTGCTTTTGAGTGCGGCATCAGAGGGAACACCCATTTCGGTGATGGAGAGATCGCGAGAGGCATCTTCGGCACCAACGATGGAGGCATACAGCCCATCAATACTTGGACTGCCCACCAAACTTTGGCGAGCAGTGGCAATCAGATTAGCATCTCCGCGATCCAAAGCCGGTATTTTACCGTCCAGAAACCGCTGGGCATAATATCCTGCATGGTCTTCCAGGGATGTTTCCAGATTTGCCGCGAGATTTTCATTACTGTATTTATGAACAGCCTCCGGGGCCCAAGTTGAAATTAACATGGCAGTAAGTTCATCCGGCTTCACGTCTTTGAAATGGCCCCGGCCTTCGGTGGTCATCAAGAGATAAAGCTTCAGGTTTTCTCGCAGATGGGCATGTTCAGAAGGATTATAAAATTTGGATGAAACCTCTAAGGTAGCAGACAGGTTACGGAATGCCTCCAGGCCGACCATCCGATTCAAAGCATCGGCATGGGCCAAACTCGCTAGTTCCAAGGCTTCGGAATTATGGCCAAAACCAGGAGGTAAATGTCCGCCCTTGCCAGATTGGAGGCCCTTGATGGATGCGAGTAGTTGATCGAGAACCGCATATTCTGCACGGAAATCACGGGGCTCACGCCAACGCAATCGGCCGGTATCGGCAATAGTTTTGGCTATTTCGCCTAGATAAGATCGGCTCTTCACATAGCCTACCAAACCATAAATTAAAATTCCGATGGCAGCCAAAGACATCAATGCCGAGGTCACCAATGCTTGCCTTGAGAGACTACCTAAACGGTAGCCCGGTATCTGGGCTAGGGATTTATCGTTCTTAAGCACCCCACTAAAAAGCAGGTGGGTGAACAAGGAGCGGGGCCGACTGGTAGATTCGGTTTTGGGTGGTGAGCCGGGTCCTCGCAATTTGGATTTGTGATCGAGAAAATGCCCGGCTTCGTTTCCTAAATCGGAGAACGGATCTCTACCACCGCGCATCAGTTCCGAAGGATCGGAAGGCATGACACTGGTTAAGAAAAAGCCACGGAACATGGCTCGTTCGCGACGCATTGTGTCTTTGAACAGGTGCTCGACAAAGTTTGCCATGCGTTCTTGAGCGGCACCGAATTCATTAGGAAAAAGGAATATTTGTTTACGACGGCTCGGTTCAACCACTTGGGAAAGGCGTGTGGCGATGCGAGATTGTAGCGAGTCCCAGATTTTCTTGTATTCCCGTTCAAATCGTTGGCGTGCCGGAGCTAAGTTTCCACGCAGAGCGAAGGTGGCGCCCAACACTTGATGGCTTTCGGGTTCCTGTAAGTTTTCGAAATATTCCCGAAATCCTGGCAATAGATCAGAATGGGTGAAGACCAGATAAATTGGTAATTCTAAACGCAAGGTGGACATGACCAGGGCCATTTTTTCCCGGAAGCGAGAAGCAAATTCCTCGACACCCGCACCCCCTTCCAAAAGCTCTCTTAGACTGACCACCATCAAGACGCCATCAAGAGGCGAACGTTTGCCTTCTTTTTCGAGTTGGGTCAACCAAAATTGAAATTCATCATCTCCTTCTTCCCCCGTCGCATAACGCGTCGGGGTTTCCAAAAATATCCCCTGATTCGAAAACCACCACTGAGAAAAATGCTGTGTTTGCTTAGCTAGATCCGCCGAGGAAGGAAAACGACGTGGAAAATGAATTCCTGAATGTTCCAGTAAACTGGTTTTTCCTGAGCTAGAATTACCAAACACAAGATAGAATCGGAAAATGTCCAGGGGATCCTGGCCCATTTTAACCTTGCCTTTTCCACTTTGTTTAAGAACGTCAAGAGCCGCTTTGGTTTCTACTCGTAGAGGTTCGATCCAGGGCGTGTTGAGGATATCGCTATCGAAAGGATTTACCTGGGGTTGGTCTTGTCCCTTTAAAGCCTTTTTCAGCCTGAAAATACTGAGGATCAAAATGATTAGTCCGGCCAAAAGCATAGGTGCCGCAGTCCATAAAAGGCGTGCGACTAAGCTTTCTAGTCCGAATATTGGGAGTAAAAAAAACAACAAGAGGGCGAAAATGAAACCAGAGAGGAGTAGCCAGAAAGTTGCGGATTTGAAAATTTTCATTACTTAACCGGTGCGCGATTTTGGATTTTTTCAACAGTCGTTCTTGCAGGATCTAACGCTCCATCACTGGCGAGCATCATGACCGTAAACAAAAGCAAGCCAAGGGCTAAAAAAACAGCGGACCCAATGATTAAGGGTCGACCGCTCTTCTCGCGGCTTTTAACTCCTGGATGTACATAGGACGCGGGAGAAATAGCTTTAGGGGGAACGCCTTTGATGCTTTCGATTCTTTTTAGCAAATTTCTCACCACGTTGGGAAGCACTTCGGTGCCTGATAGACGGTAGCGTCCTTGGAACCCCAAGGCTAAAGCCAGATAATACACTTCGATGGATTCCAGGTTCCGTTTCAAATCTGGCAACAAGGTTTCTAGCCGTTTGAAAAAATTTTCTCCTGCGAGGTTGTCATTGAAGAAAGCGGTTTGCAGGGGCTCTTCGATCCAGGTTTCGCGGCAGTTGCTTTCCGAATTAATAATGGTTTCATCGATGAAAGCGGCCAGGGCATATTTGGAATGCTCTACGGCATCGGCAGGTTTACCTTGGGCAAGACAGGTGCGTTCGAAATCTTTGAAGTAAGCAGTCAAAAGCCGTTTTAATTGATCCGCTTGTCCCAAATTTGGAGTTTCTCGAATTTTGACGCCGATCAAAAAAATGTCGGTGGCTAAAATGGCGAGACTTGGGACCTCCTTGTTTGCCGTCGCACTGGGCGAGCCGAAAAGGGTTTGACCCGCACTTGCGCCGTTGTTACCAAAAAGGGTTTGTACCGCGCCGTCGGCCCAATCCATTCCTTGGCCTTGGCCGAATGCCGTACGCATGGCTGGTTGGATGGGTTGTTGAAGAATTTTTTTTTGTCCGGGTTGCATCATGCGCTGACTATTGCCTCCGAATGTCATTTTGTTCGAATCATAGAGGCTATTTCAAATGGCCTCAAACTTATGTCAGAATCGTGTTTGACTCCTGCTATTCCGTTGTGGCGATCAACTCAAGTTTGGTCGAAGGCAAATCGGAGGGCATGTGAATCGCGAGTGATTTTCCCTGAACCATTTGATCCCACAAATCACCGCCCTGCTGAAGTCGAAAATATTTGAAACCCGCCTTGGCAGGAATAGAAGAAGGTGCGGATGTTTCTGGAACCAGGGTTATTCCCGGCAAGGCCGCATTGACCATCATTTCCAAGCGTCCAACGGGGCCCAATTTGGTTTTGCGTTGAACTGTAGTAATGATTTCCACTTCCGAAGCCTGAGCAGAAACACCGAGATAAAATTGTTTCAAGGTATTGAAGTCCGCGTCCTTAATATTAGCCGAGTATTGGATGGGGCTTGTTTTTGTCAGAGCAAAAATCTTGTAACCCGTTGGAACTGTGACTCCAAGAAGCGTATCCAGTAATTGGAACAAAGGACGGAAACAACTTTGAAGGTCACCATGAACGTATTTTGGCATATCCGCGGCTTTGATATCCTGACCAAAGCTGATCAAACTTCCAGCAAAGCTTAAGAGACGTCGGAACAATAATTCGGGATGAACGAAGGGGTGATGATAAAAATGGATGATTTCTGGAAGCGACCCGTTAATGGCTGAAAGTAGTAGGTAATTGGTAAAGCTCTCGGCATTGTATTGCGCAACTCCCGTGCTTTTTTGAGCACGCTGACCCATGAGGTAGTTGCTTTTTTGCATGCAACTGTCCATAAGTTTTTTCATCTGAGACATCATCCCCTGGGCCGCGACGGTTCGGACGGCGGTAGGGTAAAAATTTTCACTTGGGATTACTCTACCCTGGGAATCTCGGCTCAACTCGCAGATTTTTAAAGTCTGAAAACCCGTCGGAGACTCGCCATCAAAAAGGATGCGGAGATTAAGCCGACCGAAAACCAATGGCTTTTGGTTTCCGCCAGTATTACTATCCGAAATATCTCGTGAGTGTGCAAGATACCGGGCTGGCTTGCTTTCGGATCCTTGAAAAGCGAGATTGGCACTGCCTGTACTCAAGGCCGCCAAAACAATATGAACGCCCAAGGTTTCTTTTGTGGCAGGAAAAAAAGATTCAAACGGCCTTTGATCGGGAACGGAATCTTGGCGTGGACCGGAAAATTGAGTGCCATCGGGAAAGATTCCGGAACAATCTCGGAGTGAGAAAAAACCATTGTTCAGAGCATCGCGATCAATTTCAAGCGAGGCCAGGCCATAATAAAACGGTGACAGGAATTGGAGACGACTGTTGATGGCTGTATCCGATAAAATATCAGATTGTTGCAAATGTTGCGGGGAGAGGACCATCCCCTCCGACCAAATCACCTTATCGCTCATCGATGGTTCCCGGAAGACGTGGTTTAAAAAGCATTGCCGACCGGAAAATCTAACATATAAATGCCTTTTAGGAAATTCTATATTCCCTGGTTTTATTAGGAAGTAGGAATAAGGATGGGACACAATCCTTCAAAGAGTTCGCCCATGCTCGTCTTCATGGTTTTGGTGCTATCGATAATCCATGCGCAAGCGACTGGATTTCTCACGTTGGAATCAAGCCCAACTGGCGCGGAAGTATGGTACACGGGTCCCGATGATCCGGATAAAAAGTATTTGGGCGATACGCCGCTTGAGAATCGGGAACTTCCGACGGGCCATTACAATATGTGGCTCATCCTTCCCAGCCACGATACCCTCGCTGTCCCAGATATCAATATCGCTGAAGGTCAGGTCACCCAGATGAATCGTGAAATTCCGACCCACTATGGGTATTTGGAAGTTTCCACTGATCCCGATAGTGCGGAAATACAATTGGATGGCGTAAAAATAGGACCATCTCCCTATGTGAATAACTTGGTATTGCCCGGAGTTTCTAAGCTAAGGGTCACCCCCCGAGAAGCGCATTTCAGAAGTTCCGTAAGGACTTTAACCATGGGTAAAGGTGATTCTTCGAAAATGATGATTTCGCCTCCCTACCGAGACAAGTCCTTTGGAAATGAAAACTTAAGCCTACCCAATTGGAGACTGCAATTGGAATCTGGTTTGCAATACAGATCAAAGTCCGCTATCTATGATTCGGCAAGTAAACGGATACTCCTTGCTACAGATAGTATTCCCAGTCAATGGGATTTTCCAATTGGAATACGTTTAGGATTGCCTCAAGGTTTCGAAATCCA
>JAYVCH010000123.1:0-22025 GCA_043750055.1 Fibrobacteria bacterium | reverse complement strand
GGAATCAATTGGACGTCCGCTCCAATGGCCGGTTCATCCTTTTCATTGACCAAACAACCAGCCAAGGATTCGGTCGGATCGGTAATTTGGGTTCCACATAATTCTTTTGGAGCTGGGTTTACGGCTTCACAACCCGTCAAAGAGACAGTCATAGAAACAACCCATAGCAATAGAACGGACCAAATCACCCGCAAGCGAACCTACCCCTCTGACTGCATAGGTTTGGAATGGTTTTCTTTATCATTGGGAGAATGGATGGGAGTAACTGGGAACAAATGGAAATTGAATTGGTAAACTCTATCAGCGCAGGCTCCGTTTTCTGAAAGCGCAAAGAGATACATGCGGAGATTTTTAATAGCCAGTTTCGCCTTCCTTATTTTGTCTAGCGTTAAGGGCAAGGTTAAAGTGGAAAACCCTTTTTGCTCGGGCGGAAAAACGTCGAGTGCTCGGATTGCAAGTTCAAGAGTACTGCGATGAAAATTGGCGACATTCATCCCATCAAAATTTCCAGAGGTGCTGATATTGTCAACCGTCGGTCTCCAATTCCCTTCAGAATCCCGTTGGATGAAGCCTAGTGCGGATAATAGTTCAACAGACTTTCGTGCCTCCTTGGCGGGAATGGTTGGTTCCACACTTTTTCCAAGCATGCGATAGTCATCCTTTAACGGCAAATAATGAAGCACTTCGCGAACGGCTGTATAGTACCACTTGCTAAAGTATTCGTATTTATCCGGTTCCAGTACCTCAAATCGCACTTTTCCTGAGGCCATCATTTTTTCGTAGAACCGGTTTTTCTCTTCCAGGGTTTTGGATTGGTTGAAGGAAACCAGATTGATGAAATATTCTTCCTCCTCTTTTCCCATCTTCAGTGCCTTAGAAAATTTCAGCATAAACGCGCCGGACAGGTTTTTCTTTCCTGTCAGTACGTCAGAAAAGTATCCTGAAGAACTAAAACCAACCTTTAGTGTAAAATAGCGTTGGGAAAACTTGGGATCTTGTGCCTTTTTTTCCTCGTAATAGTCCTTGAGGAATTTACGATAGTCGGCGTATGAAAAAATATCTGTCATGGCTTAAAAGTCCTGTAAGACTCTTTCAAATTATACCCAAAGCAAGCACAAAGGGCCCTTTATCCCTACTAAATGTCGCTCCCCAGGAGAGAGCAATTCTACCTAAGAAAGTCAAAGTTCGCTACTCCTGCATAGGATTAGTGAGGAATAACCTCTTTACTTGACTGATTCGGTATGTTACTCTTTTTCTTATGATATTTAGGTCGGTTTTCCGCCCCCTAGGGCTATTCCTAATTTCACTCCTTTCCGCAAATGGGTTTGCAAAACCAATAACCATGACCTTCATCAAAGGCGACAGTCATAATGGATCGCGGATTAAGGTTGAAATTGAAAAAGACTCGCTGCGTTATCAGGTAACCACCTACAGCCCCAATGTTGCGCCCTTACAAACCGAGATAACGGTGCCCTTAACCGCACATCGCCGCATCTCCCTCAAAAATGTGCAAGGGGAACTTCCACGTTACCCTTCTTTTGGTAGCTGCTTCGGCAAAGGTATGAAGTATTATATGGTCGAAACTTCGGAGGGGAAATTCTACCGAAGCTTGCCCGAACGAGCCGGCAGGTGCTATTCCGACGAACCCGGTATTTTTTCGCTCTTTCAAGACTTGGATGATTTGATGGCGCCTCCGGCCGATCCCGATTATCAAGAATACTCATCCGCCTCGTAGTTAATCCGCCGAAGGGAAAAGAGGAGTCCCGGTCGGACTTCGCCGGCCGGGACCTTGAACGCGTCACGGAGGACGAGTCCGTTACGCGGGGTAGATCTATAAACTACCTTCACCGCTTCTAATCCTATTCAGCGGTAACCCATTATTCGCTCTCATTTTGAGAGCATGGAGAGTGGATTCTGTGGGTTTTGGAAAAGGCCGGATGTTATCTTATAAAAGCGTTATGAAATCCGATTTACCCATTGTTACCGATTACCTCGACTTCCGAAGTTATCTGAAGGATTACTTCGAATATCGCAGGGGACAGCAGTCCGGATATTCCATGCGAACCTTCGCTAAAAACCCAGCTTTGGGGATTTCCAGCTCAGGTTTCATGACCAACCTTCTCAAAGGCACACGAAATTTGACCCAGCGTCAAAGATTGCAATTTGCGAAAGCGCTACACCTTGAAGAGAGGCCTGCTGAATATTTTGATTTTCTCGTGCAATTTAATCAGGCTAAATCCATCGAGGAAAAAAATCATTTTTTCGCTTACCTTTCGAAGCATCGAGGGTCGCAAGCCAAAATTTTGCTGGAGCGCCAGTACCAATTCTTCGCCAAGTGGCATCATAGCGTCATCTTAAATTATCTTGGACTGGACAAGGCCGAAGCGACACCGGCCCGTATCGCAAAACACCTGGCGTTGAACATCTCCCCTGCCGAGGTCGAGGAATCTTTGAAGTTATTGTTATCTATGGACCTTATCAGGAAAAAAGCCAACGGCTACGGGATAACCGACCGCCATTTGGTAACCAATAAAGTCTTCACCGGCCAAGTGGCCAAAGATTATCACCATGAATTTCTACGTCTCGCCGGCGGGGCCCTGGATCAATTTCCCCCCGAGCAACGTCAATTCAATGTGCTGGCCTTTTCGGTTTCTAATAAAGGCTTCGCGGCCGTCAAACAACGTATCGAAGCTTTCTTACAGGAAGTTCGGGAAATCATAGATCGAGATGAAGCGATCAATCAAGTGAACATTCTCAACATTCAACTTTTTCCTGGTGCGCGAATTCCATGAACACCCGAGGAATCATTCGGAAAATATTCCAACGACCCATTTTCCTGGTCACTCTGGTTTTGATATTTTCCATTCCAACCTTTCTCAGCGGCTGTAATGAAGGCGGGACCAGTACCGAAGCGGGAAACCCCGGTCTCACCTTACAGATTCGTGGCGTCCCCAACAATGAGACATTCCATGGCTTTGTCCAATTTTTCGTCAAAGACGCAAACCCTGTTTTCTTCACCGCCCCCCCAGAAGATGGCTTCGCCCATTCCCAAACCAAAGTGTCTCTAGGCAATGAAGAAGTCTCCACCATTGTACTCAACAAAGGGAATACCTTTTCCATAAACCGAGATCTTCTCGCCAACTTGGTCAATGCCCATCCCATCCAACCCCTATTTAAATCCGTTCGTTCTCCACCAACTCCAATCCCCCAATTCAATGTGGTACTGATAGGGTTTGATAATACTTCCGGCCTCCTCACGGGTATCCGGCCAGATACCTTGATCGGAAAAGCCATAGTCGGAAAATTCCGCTATGAAGACTATTCAGGAGGCGACACGCTTTTTGTAGACGTCTCTCCAAGCAAATCCTACGCTGGTACCATTGACACCGCCGGTCTGAAAAGTCTTGCCTTAGGGCTTTTCGTACCCGGCACACCGTATTACTCCGCGATCCAAGGCGACAGTTTTCATTTCGCAGACATGCCCGCTGGAAAATTACCTCTACGTCTCATTTCCAAAGACGGGTGGATTCATGAAATCTTTGATTCTCTCGGCACCGCGCTCACCCACTCCCTGAAACTCGGAAAAAAGGTCGACTCCGTTGCCCTACCCGATCCAAATCCCTCCCTGGCTCCTCCCACCGCCAATCCTTCCGGCCAATATGCCTTCTCGGATTCGGTAACCGTGACACTTTCAGCCGAAAGTGGTTCTACTCTCTACTACACCTTAGATGGCAGCAATCCAGACCTCAATACCAAACGCTATTCCTCACCCATAACCCTACATGCCAGCGCCACGCTAAAAGCCATCGCGGTCATGAAAGCCCACAGCCGCAGCCCCATCTCAGTCAACAACTATGTTTTGGTCCCCGCCTCCCCCACGGCCAATCCCAAAGGCAAATCCTTTCATGATTCCCTCCCCGTAACTCTCACGGTACCGGACAAAAATAACACCATCTTCTTTTCCCTAGACGGCTCCGAACCCAACCCCAACAGCACAAAATATCAATCCCCAATCCTGATCAAATCCACCCAAACACTAAAAGCCATCTCCTTCTCACCCGGCCTAGGATCCAGCCGTCTCATCGAAGAAAAATACACCCAAGTCAACGACACCCTCCCCATCAAATAAACCCCCCTCCCCGCACCAGCAAAGCACCACACCCCATCCCCGTTCCCACTCTTAATCCCATTCCTATTCTTATCCCCTGCTTTCTCCCCCCGCTTTCTCCCCCTGCTTTCTCCCCCCGCTTTCTCTCCCTGCTTTCTCTCCCTGCTTTCTCTCCCACCAGTCTTCGGTGTGGGCGCAGGCGAGGGCTGCCCTGGGGCATCAGCAAGCCCGGGTCTCCCGCAAGGCGGGAGACAAGGCGCCAGCCATCCTTAAGACGCGCACGCGAGCGCCATAAGACCCAATTCGCGAGCGTCCGCATTATCATCAACGATGTCTTAAGGAAGGCATAAAGCCCACAATGTTTCAGATAGCCTTAGGGCGAAGCGCGCCCCAGGGCAGCCCTCGCCTGCGCCCACACCACAGGGATGTTAGTTATTAAGCAGCTTATCCAATCCATAAATAAAAGCCTGACGATTATCATAAACCTGCGGAATTTTATTCGTCATCTCTATCGCTTCTTTGGGGCAAGCCTCGACACAGAAACCGCAGTAAATACATTTGAGCATATCGATCTCGAAGACTTTAGGAATTTTGTCGCGACCTTCCCATTCGGGAGGAGCAGCTTTCGCTTCGATGGTGATGCATACCGCAGGACACGCGGTCGCGCACATGTAGCAGGCCACGCATTTCATATTGCCATCCGCATCCTTAGTCAAGCGATGCTCGCCTCGGAAACGTTCGCTGATTTTGGCCCGATGTTCGGGATAATTAATGGTAACCGGTTTCTTAAAAAACTGTTTTAGGGAAACGACCATGCCCTGCGCGATGGCGGGAATATAAAGTCGAGTATACCAAGAGAGACGATCGTAAGTTCTGCTCTTGCCGGGTTCGTCCCCGCTATTTTCAACGACCATCTTAACCTCCAAATCCAAATCGGGATGCGATGTATTCAAGGAATATTGCGGTACCGATAATATTCGCGAGCCCCAGGGGGATCAAGGTATTCCAACCGAGCTTCATCAATTGATCCCATCGGAAGCGGGGAAGTGTCCAGCGCACCCACATGAAAAAGAAAATCATAAAGACCACTTTCGTGATAAAAGCACCGAAGCTGAGAAGGGCTGTCAGGTACCAGGGTAGAACGGCTGCGAGTTTACCAAAAAAGGGAAAGGTCCATCCACCCAAAAACAGAGTCGTCAATATCGCGCACATCGTAAACATCGCGGCGTATTCACCATTCATGAACCATGCATAGCGTATGCCTGTGTATTCCGTGTGATATCCTCCCACCAATTCCTGTTCAGCTTCAGGGAGATCAAAAGGGGCGCGATTTGTTTCTGCAAAGGCGGCGACCAAGAACAAGATAAAGGTGAGTGGCTGACGAAGGATATTCCAGGAGGGAAGGAATTCGTTGATCCAATCCGGAATACCGGGAATGTGGAATAATGGCACCGATTGTTGTTGTACTATTTCACTCAAGTTCAAGGTACCGGTCATCATCACTAAGGCAACGACCGCCATGCCCATGATGATTTCATAACTGATAAGCTGTGCGGAAGAACGAATACCACCCAATAAGGAAAATTGATTGTTCGATGCCCAGCCAGCAAAGGCGATACCGTAAGCCGCTATCGAAGAAACCGCCATCATTACGAGCAGTCCCATATTAATGTAAGAGATGGCCATGATTCCACCGGGACCAAAAAATTCATTGCCTCCGGCGATGCCGATAGGAATTAAAGCAAAAGAAAGAACACCGGGTAAAAAAGCCATGATCGGCGCGGCAAGAAAAATCAACTTGTCGGTATTTCGAGGGAAAAAATCTTCCTTCCAAAATAACTTAAGCGAATCGGCGATGAGTTGGAAAAGCCCGAAAGGCCCAACACGATTGGGACCACGGCGGAGCTGGAAGCGCGCACTGACCTTGCGTTCCATCCATACCAGCATTGGAACCGCACCCATCACTAGACCGAGCCCCACACCCATTTTAATGGCCATCGTGACCCAGGGATTTTCTAAAATGGCTAACAGAATATCCATCTTACACCTTCACCTTGCCAGCGGGAGCAGCGGACAAACTCAAGTCGTGCGCCATATCCTGGAACATCTCCGACTCTGATCGCCCGAAATTCACAGGCTCCATCACTGGGTCGAACTTTTGAGTGATGCCTTTATGATTCACGAAGGTTCCAGACTTTTCAAAAGTAGTCAAGGTTGGCAATGCCACAGCCACGTTACCGTATTTGAGCAAGTCGGACTGGGCGAAATCCATAAGGACGACACTTTCGCTGCGGTCCAGTACGGCTTTAAGATCAGCATTGAGAGTGTAGTTCGCGATATTGTGGATAAGCAGTAAAGCGCCTATGGACGCTTTGCTCGCCACCAAGGCCTGCAAGGATTCATCTGGATCAATCCCAAGGATGGCTTTCATTCCGGCGCGATTGGGATTTTTGTCACCATTAATTGTGAAACCGGGGAACACCTCGTCCGCTCGGCCAGGATTGGCATAGCCATGTATTTTCACGGATGGGAAATGGGCGGCGACAAAATCTTTGACAGCTAGAAAAGTTTCATTCGTGTTCCACGCACTCACTAGAATAGTTGCATTCGGCTTGCCAAGGAGATCCACAGCCGCTTTTCGAGCGTCTTTGAAGCTAGCGTCTTTGCCGTCAATCATCGGCTTCATCAAACGGCTTTCATTGACATAGGGGAAACTAAGGCGACCGTAGTCGCACATCCATTCCTTATTGACTTCGTCATTACGACGGGGAACGATGCGCTTGATTTGGTTTTTCGCATCCATGTCTACTCGAGTATTGCATCCGACGGAACAGTCCGAACACAAGGATTTGCCAGAGTGGAGATTCCAAACGCGAGTTTGGAATAAAAAATCGGAAGACACCAACGCGCCCACGGGGCAAATATCGACAGTATTGAGGGACAAGGGATTGTCCAGCGTTTGGCCTGGGAACAAAGCGATTTCACTGTGGTCCCCGCGGTAGATGACGCCTAGTTCACCGGTTCCGGAGACTTCATCGGTGAAACGAACGCAGCGCGTACAAACGATGCATCGCGTTCCCCAATACTTTACATGAGGCCCCATGGTCGCTTTACTCTTAATCACTTTCTCTTCGTGGAAGCGACCATGATCACGTCCATAGGTATAACTGTAATTTTGGAGGCGACATTCACCGGACTGATCGCATTCGGGACAATCAAGGGGATGATTGATGAGAAGGAATTCCATCACGGACTTGCGAGCCTCTTCGATATCCTTTCCCTTGGTGGTGACTTCCATGCCTTCAGTGACAGGTTGAGCACAAGAGACAACCGGACGTGGCGCGCCTTTGACACCGACCATACAAATGCGGCAATTTCCTGCGATGGACAAGTCTTTGTGATAACAGTAATGCGGCACCTCGATACCGTTTTCGTGACAAGCTTTAATCACGGTCCAATTCGCCGGAACCGTAAATTCTTTCTCGTCGATTTTGACTTTAACTTCTTTAGTCATCTTATCCCTTGTCCGGCTGAGCTTGCTCTGAGCCCACGCCCATGGCGCTGGGTCCGGCCCCATGGGCCGTGATCTTCTTTGCGGTCGGCGTAATTTCGTCTCGGTAGGACCGGGCCTTTTCTACAAAAGGCTGCTCCTTGATTTTTGCGACGAAGTCTTGTTTGAAGTGTTGGAGATAGCTTTGCATGGGCATGGCGGCCGCATCCGCAAGCACGCAAATGGTTCGACCTCGCATGTTCTTGGCGATGTCGGCCAGTAATTCCACATCCCCTTCATGACCTTCATTGTGGTGGAAACGATGTGAAACTTTTTCGAGCCAGCCGGTACCTTCACGGCAAGGTGTACATTGACCGCATGATTCATGATGGTAGAAGCGCATGGTATTGTAAATCGCAGAAATCATATCCACACTCTCATCCAGAACGGTGATGCCACCGGAACCGAGCATGGACCCCAGGGATGCCAGACTTTCATAATCCAAGGTGCACTTTTCTACCATTTCTGGTGTGAGCACTGGAGCGCTCAACCCGCCGGGGATAACGGCCTTAAGCTTGCGACCCTCTTTGAGTCCGCCGCCATAAACGTCGATCATCTCTTTCATGGTAATGCCCAGGGGCACCTCATAGACACCTGGTTTTTTGACCGCGCCCGATAAGCAGAAAATTTTAAAGCCCGGACTTTTCTCCGTTCCCCATTGCTTATGCCAGAGGGCACCATGCTTGATGATATGAGTCACGGCGCTGATGGTTTCCACATTGTTGACAATCGTGGGACAACCAAATAAACCAGATACAGCGGGAAACGGCGGTTTGATTTTTGGATAACCCCGTCCCCCTTCAATGGAAGACAACATGCCTGTCTCTTCGCCGCAGATATAGGCCCCAGCGCCACGCACCACGGTGATGATCAAATCCACATCTTTTCCGAAAAGACCTTTACCTACAAAACCCTTGGCTTTGGCATCTTGAACGGCCGCATCCAGCCTGTCGAAACCGAGGATGAATTCGCCGCGCAAATAAATAAATGCGTGCTTGGATCCAATGGCATAGCAAGTGAGAATAACGCCTTCCACTAATTGATGCGGGTCTCTTTCAAGAATATAGCGATCTTTAAAAGTTCCAGGCTCGCTTTCATCACCGTTGACAGCGAGATAAACGGGCTTGCCCGTGCCTTTGGCCAGGAAGCTCCATTTTTTTCCCGTAGGAAAACCCGCGCCGCCACGACCGCGTAATC
Source organism: Fibrobacteria bacterium (assembly GCA_043750055.1). Taxonomy (GTDB): domain Bacteria; phylum Fibrobacterota; class Fibrobacteria; order UBA11236; family UBA11236; genus Chersky-265. Next base: position 13,170 of record JAYVCH010000123.1, on the reverse strand, counting down.
CCGAATCGTCGACGAGTTTGATTAAATCGCCGGGAGGTGTGATTCCAATGTGGAGGCGAGCGGTTTCATATCCACCGCGGGCAACATAATGATCAATGGTGTGTGAATTAGGCTCGTTGATATGTTTGGTCAAGATTGGCGAAAAGGGCACCATGGGCCTCGGCTCGACTACGATAGTTGGAGTTTGCGCATCAGCCATGTTTGGCTCCATTCTTAGACCCATTGACGCCATCGGCAACCGGTACCGTCAGGGGATTTGCAAGTGGCCCTGGGACATGGGTAGTCAGACTTCCCTCGCCAACTTTGAAGTATGGATCTTTATCATCAAAATGACGCGAGCCCTTGTCTGTCTCACCTTGAAAATTATAATGCGAAGGCAGGGTTGGGACTCGGCCATCCATATCCACGGGTGCTTGGCTTTTATATTCTGCAGTGGCCTTCCCTTCCGCCTGGAGTAGCTTATCCAAGTAATCATCCAGAACTGGACCTTTCATGGAACAGAAATGATCTCGGTCACATTGTACTACGGGTGGCTTGTCACAATCGGCCAAACATTCCACTTTTTCACAAGAGAATAGTCCATCGGCGGTTTTTTCTCCGGGACTAATATTGAGCTTGTCTTTAATTTGTTGCAATGCTTGGGAGGTATTGTTTTCCAAGGCGCACATTAAGGTCGCGCAAACCATGAACCGATGTTTACCATGAAAGGGTCTTTTAAAATGGGTATAGAACGTAACCATTCCCTGCACATGCGAGACGCTCACATTGCAAAGGTTGGCGACAATTTCCATCGCCTCATCGGTAATCGATCCAAATTCTTCTTCGGCCAGGCGTAACACCATCATCAAAGCGGAACGTTTGTTCGGATATTCTTCGGCATAGTCGTGAAACTTACGCATTCGCTCGGCAGAAAACTCCGGCAAGGCCGCGACCCTGGCGGCCTTTTCAGCCTTTGCGACATTCGGGTCTGCATTGTAACTCATCGATCCAGCTCCCCGGCTATAACATTGAAAGACGCGAGCATAGCCACCATATCGGCAATCATGGTTCCTTTCAGCAGCTTGCTGAATATGGCATAGTTGATAAAAGATGGCGGACGAATGCGAACTCGATAGGGATTGGAGGTTCCATCGGAAACTAGATGGAAACCCAGCTCTCCATTGGGCGCTTCAGTGGCTGAATAAATATCGGTGATGGGAGTATGAATGCCATGATCTTCTCCTGGCATCACCAATTTGAAATGATGAATTAGCGATTCCATGTCCCGATACGTTGAGGCCTTATCCGGCAGGGTTCGTTTTTGATCTTCATAATTTATTGGACCTGGCTCCAATAATTTCAGAGCCTGACGGACAATGGCGATACTCTGGGCCATTTCATCGACGCGAATTTTATACCGGGCTAAGGTATCGCCTTCGGTATAAACGGGGGTTTCAAATTTAAGTTCGTTATAAATGAGATAGGGACGAAACTTGCGCAGGTCATATTCAATTCCCGAAGCCCGACCCATCGGACCCGTGAGCCCAAAACTTAAGGCTTCATCCTTAGTAATCGTGCCAACCCCTTCAACGCGATCCAGGAAAATACGATTTTTGTAAAAACTGTTCCGCAGCTTGTCCAAGGTCGAATTCATGGTATCGAGAATCATCAGCACCCGTTTTTCGAAATCGGCGGGAAGGTCGAATGCGAGCCCGCCAACGCGGGTATAACTCGTGGTCAAGCGCGTGCCCGTGACGGCTTCAAAAACATCGTACAACTTTTCCCGTTCCACAAAAGTCCAAAGAATGGAACTGAATGCACCAAGATCCATGGTCATGGCGCCGAGCGACAAGCTGTGATCGGCAAGCCGGGACAATTCGGCCAAAAGCGTCCGGATGACTTGGCAGCGACGCGGGGTTTTAATCCCGAGCAACTCTTCCGCGGCCAGCGCAAAGCCGATATTGTTCGACAGGGGCGAGAAATAATTGAGTCTGTCGGTGAGGGTGATAAACTGATTGTAACTTCGGTATTCGCCCAGTTTTTCAAAACCGGTATGTAAGTACCCTATTTCCTGTTCGGCGTTAACAATGCGCTCGCCTCGGACCTCCAGTTTGATACGCAAGGTTCCATGCATAGCTGGATGAGACGGCCCCACATTCATATGAACGGTGTTCTCGTCGCGCTCTACAATTTCCTTTTCGTAGGAGTACATGCTAGGTACCTCCTTGGGGCTTGACCTCGGTGGCATGATAAACGGGAAAGTTCCCTCTTTCGCCGCGGCCCTTAAGTGGATAGTCCTTGCGAAGCGGGTGGCCTTCGAAATCATCCGGCATCAAAATCCGTGTGAGATTGGGATGACCTAAAAATTCAATGCCATACAGATCCCAGATTTCTCTTTCCGTCCAGAGCGCGCCCATAAACACGGAGGTCACCGAAGGCAATTGGGGTTCGGTCCCGGATACAAACGCTTTGACTTGAACCTTGACTCCGAGTTTGGCGGAAAGCAAGGTGTAAACAATAGCGTAACGTCCCGGTTGCTCCACCGGATAGCGGGAATAGTCGACTCCAGCGAGATCGATGAAATGGGTAAAGGCCAACTCCGAGTCCTCTTTAAGAAAACGGAGCAAGTCTTTGGCATAAGCACCGTCAATACGAAACTGATGGTAGTCGGATTTCTCTTCGCGCGAGAGCAAGCGTTCGCCTGCAAAAGCCTCGACCTTGGTGATGACCTTGAGATGGTTTTCCGGGGTGTAAATAATCATATTCACTTCTCGCTCTTCCCGCTTTTCTCGGCGCTGGGCGTGCTGCGATCGATGCCGTGCCGGTAATGGGCATCCGGAGTTCGGAAGGCCACGGACTTGGAGGGATCGAAGGACGCGTCTTTGGAAACAAATTCCTGCGACTTGGCTTGACCCTTCTTCGCTTTTTCCTGTACCATCATCAACGCATCCAAAAAGGCTTCCGGACGTGGAGGGCAACCGGGCATATAGGCATCGACGGGAATGAACTGATCCACGCCCTGAATCAATGTATAGGTGTCAAAGACGCCGCCGCTACTGGCGCAAGCGCCCATAGAAATGCACCATTTTGGCTCTGGCATTTGTTCCCAAATGCGCTGGAGCACGGGCATCATTTTTAGGGAGATACGGCCAGATACAATGAGAAGATCGGACTGGCGGGGACTGAACTTCATGACCTCGGATCCGAAACGCGCCGCATCGTATTTCGCCATGAAGGTCGCCATCATTTCAATGCCGCAGCAAGCGGTACCAAAAGGCATGGGCCACATGCTATTCGCGCGTGCCCAATTGACAGCAGCTTCGAGGGTCGTGGTGGTATAGTCGTTATTGGACCCTGTTACTCCCATTCCAAGGCCCTCGTTTTAATGATGTAAAAAAGACCTAAGCCCAGGATGCAAAGGAAGAATAGCACAGCGGGCAAGGCTCCGGTATGCATAAGGTGTTTAAAATCAAGAGCCCAAGGCAATAAGAAAATGGTTTCGATATCAAACAAGATGAAAAGCAAAGCGAAGGTATAGAATTTGAGAGCAAAGGGTTTATGTGGGTTGTCGATTTGATCGACGCCACATTCATATGGCTCAAACTTGGCATTGCTGTAGGTTTTTTTGGGGCCTAGCAATGACGAGAGAGCAATGGCCGCCACTCCGACAAAGACGACCAGCAATCCGTAGAGGATAAAAGGCAGGTATTCACTCAGCATGGCTATTGCGTTTCTCCCGTTTGAACTTTATTTCACGGGTCGGAAAGGGGAGGGTTCTCAGTCCGTTTACGGGCTAAAAACTAAGAAAACAGCCCGATTTCGGCAAGGAATGAGGATTTCATTTCCCACAGGGTCTGTTCGGCAGATATGAGTTCATTACGGGTGAAAGGCTTTTGTAGGAAGGCAGAATTTTTCATGGAATTGCGACTGGATGAATACCCAGAATTAAAAAGGGTTTTCAAGCCAATGAGGATGTCGATTTTGTGACCACGATTGCGCGCCTCGTCGCAACGGAATCATAACCGAGGGTTGAGATAATGGGCGACAATGTCATGAATCGCGGATATCCTGGACGAGTGCCCGGCACGAGCCCCATCTACATCGGTTTGCAAATCCTTGGAGACTGCCTTGAAGGATTTTAGGGCGAGCTGGGTGACCATGTATTGATAGGCGCCCCGCACTACGAGTGGACATTTGCAGTCAACCAAAATAGGGAACCAGGATGGAACAGTCCTCATTTCACTGGGGCAGGTGGAACGGGCGGACCGAGGGTGGGGGCACGATAGGTCAATTGGAACGTGGAAGTGAACGAAAACCCGAACTATTTGGTCCGGGAACCGGGATTGATGCCTTTGGGCACGTTGGTCGGTGCCCAAGGCATCACGCTGGGCCCGGTCGGAAACTCTCTTTGCCTAATCAGCGCCCTTCTTAATGGCTGATCACCTTCAGTTGTTTTCCGGAGGCGCGCCGAACGCGAATTCCGTTGGCCAAGTAAACGGAACGCTTTGAATTCTTTTGGAGTTGCGGCATCTTGGCTCCGAATCGGATTGGTATGCCTGGCTTGCCTGTATTGGCTTCGAGTAAGGCCGCATACTTGGGAGCTATGGTTTTAATGTTCGTCGCATCAAGCTGATCGTAATTTTCCAAGTGCCCCCACGAACCATAGCGCGACTCGCGATCCCCGACATAACTGAAAGCCATGAAAAGCTTGCAATCAACACCGGGCTCCATGTGTGCGGCAAAGTTTTTTTGGTAGAGGTCGAACATCTTGGGATGGATTTGGGCGTCCCACACCGCGTGGTTGTACGCGTAATCGGCTTGCAAATAAGGCTGCATATGCTGGCCGCCTTCGTAAACCAAGAAACTAACCTTGTATTGCACGGCGAACTTGGCGGTTTCTCTCGTCCATTTGAAGGTCGTAGAATCCATATCTCTGCTTGCGGCATCGATCACCATTTCCGGTGTAACTGAGTCAGGATTCATGGCCAGCCAACGCAAGTGATCGGACTCCGCGAAGTTGAAATACCCGGCCGGCGCCACGGCATCGCAGCCATTGCCGTCGGTGAAAAGGTATTTGAGGACGCGCCCGGTATTGTCGTACCACCCGTGTTGCACTGCGGCGACCCGAACCATGCGTGCGGTGTCGGGACCGGTGAAAACGCTGCGCCACAAACGGAAGGTGCGATTCATCATGTAGGCGTCTTTTTCCGGATGACAATAACTTTTCGCGTCCTTGCAGTATTTTACGCCCACATTAGCCAGGCCGTTGCGGATGGAATCATGCGCGCCCGCAGCGTTTTCGCCGATCCAATGCCCTTGGTCAAATTGAAAATTCCAAATCTCGTTCGAATATTCGAGGTAACCCCTGAGACTCGGGTCGAGCGTGGCTTTAACCAATGCCGCGAAGCGCAGGATGTAATCGTCATCGGCTTGATGGGGCATGCAAAACCATGGATCGGCGTGCAATTGGTTAGCGACTTGGATGGCATACTCGATGGCGATGCCCTTGTCCGTCCCTTGTGAATACGTGTCAAGGCGCACACGGTCGGTCCAGGTTTTCTGTGTCGAGCCATTGATGGACATCCAATCCATGAAGCGCAATGCCTGAAAGGGGGCGAGGCCTTTGAGAAATCCAGGATTAAAAGTCGGAAGGGCGGGACCGGTTTTCAACATATCGGCTTTGGGCAGCATGCGAATATTCCGAACCTTATTTTCCTTTAAACTGCGGGTGATATTGACCCAAGTATTCCCGCCTTTGCCAGTGAGCGAAACGATCAAGGTCCCGGTTTCCATATGAGAAGGCGCGCCGCCAATACTGACGTCGCCCTCCCCGTCCTAAAGCACGGCGTAATCGCCTTTGTGAAGATTGTTGATCCCGCAACGTAACACTTGTGGTACGCCGCTGATGGGAAAAGGAAGTTCCAAGGGATATCCACGGCGAGGCCGTTTTCATGACGTCGTTGAAAATGGGTGTGGTGTAGTAAGTGTGGCCCTAGATATTCATGCCGATGGGAAGTTTGGCGAATAGAGGCACACATAGAGTTGCGAATAGGGCCCCAAAGGCAAGTCTAATCGAAGTGGTCTTTTTCATGTTGATTTCCAATTGTTGCTTTTCCTTGCCCATGATCCACCCCAGATGGATGGCCATGCAGGTGCGAGAGTTATCAAAAGTGCGGATTTATCATGGTCTTTGCAATTCCCACCCTCTTCTGGAACAGACTCATCCGTCTTTCTAGGAAATGGATGGTCTCCTACCAAAGAGGTTATCGTCGGATTCTTCGGGAAGGCTTTTCCTTCCATGGAGACGTATCAATCATCGACAAGCCGAGCGACTTTGCTATTCTATTTGATAACAATGGGTCGGAGCGGGATAAACATTCTGGAGGGACTTCAGCAAGCCATGACTGGGGTCACTCCAATTCCAGCCCGTTCACCCTAAGTAGTTACCAAAATTGATTAAAATCAATCGTTCGTCTTTTTCCCTAGGCTGGCACTACGAGAAAAGGGTTAACTGTAACATAGGCAATCGAAATTGGACTTATGATTTGTAGAGCGGAGGATAAAATGACCGATAACAAGACGAATGAAATGAAAACCGCCAAGGCAACTTTCGCGGCCGGATGTTTTTGGGGAGTCGAAGAAACCTTTCGGCGGTTGCCGGGCGTCCTTTCTACCCAAGTGGGCTATACAAGTGGGACCACATTAAATCCAGATTACCGGGCTGTTTGCGATGGCGATACCGGCCATGCCGAAGCGGTAGAAGTGGAGTTTGATCCCAACCAAATTACTTATGGCCGATTATTAGAAGTCTTCTTTGAAAACCATGACCCCACCACCTTGAACAGACAAGGTCCCGACATGGGCACGCAATACCGTTCCGGAATTTATGTTCATGACGAGTCGCAGAGAATGGAAGCGGAGGCCTCGAAGGCCCTTCGACAGGCCGCGGGTCAGTACAAAAGGCCCATCGTCACTGAAATCGTGAACGCTTCCGTTTTTTACCGCGGTGAAGAGTACCACCAACGTTACCTGGCAAAACGGGGAATGCCCGGCTGCCATTTGTAACACAGGCAGGCCTCTTAGCTCCCAATCCCTGAGTTTGAAGGGTGCGCTCGGGTCTTTGTATCTTTTAAGCTCTCATGGAAAGGGAATTTTGAGAGCTCAACTTCTGATTCTCCAATGGCTTAAAAAACGTCTAAGTAGCGAAAATGTTGCTTGGATAGTGGAAAAAGCGGCCCTACTCTCCGCCGGAGTCCCGGAACGTTTGGTTTTCATGACGTTCAGTGCCGCAACTCGATATTCTGGAAAAATCCCTCTAGCGCTGACCGAAACAGAATTGGCCTTAGCTGCTTCCATTTCGCCAGGATGGCGACCTACCGATTGGACCACGGATGAGGCTGCCCGCATCTTTTTGCTATTAGCCTTGCCCGCTACCCCCGCCTCCGCGGCCTTGATGGATCAGATTTATCACACCGCCGATGTCGGCGAAGCAGTGGCAATGCAAAAAGCCTTGGCCATTTTGCCCGCGCCAGATGGACATTTAGCCCGCGCGCGCGAAGGCCTTCGCAACAATATCCAAGCTGTATTTGAAGCCGTCAGTCTTCGCAATCCTTATCCTGCTCTGCATTTTGATACGCTGGGATGGAATCAACTGGTGGTTAAAACCGTTTTTCTGGGTTTGCCGGTCGGCGAGATCGCAAATTTAGAAAGCCGTATGAACCCGGAATTGTCACGCATGCTAGACGACCTCGCGCAAGAACGCTGGTCCGCGGGACGCACCTTCGTACCCGAATTGTGGCGCTGTGTTGGCCCATACGCCGACGCCCGTGCTCTAGGACATTTAGGCAAGGTTTTAGTTGAAGGCAAAGTAGCTGAAAAACAAGCCGCGGCCTTGGCTCTGAATTCATGTTCAGATCCACTAGCCGACACTATTTTAAATGGATATCCGGACTTGGCAGCGCAAGTCCGAAATGGAACTTTGACATGGGAGAATTTTAATCATGGCACCTAATCCATCTAAGCCTATGCAATTCATTGACCCCCATATCCACATGGTCTCGCGCACCACGGAAGATTATCAAGCCATGGCCGCTGCTGGAGTGGTTGCCGTCATCGAACCTGCTTTTTGGATTGGCCAGCCCCGAACTGAAATCGGTACCTTCAAAGATTATTTCTCCACTCTCGTCGGCTTTGAACGTTTTCGCGCATCCCAGTTTGGCATAAAACATTATTGCACCATCGGACTCAATTCCAAGGAGGCGAATAATGAAGCTCTGGCGGAAGCGGTGATCGAATTGATTCCCCGTTTCGCAGGTAAGGAAGGCGTGGTCGCCATCGGTGAAATCGGATTCGATGAAATGACAAAGGCTGAAGAAAAATTTTTCCGTATCCAACTCGACATGGCCAAGGAAATGGATCTGCCGGTTATGATCCACACTCCTCATCGCAATAAAAAAGTCGGCACCACGCGCAGCATGGACATTTGCCTTGAGCATGGTCTTTCGCCCAGCAAGGTTGTCATTGACCATAATAATGAAGAGACGGCGAAAGAAACATTGGAGCGCGGTTTCTGGGCAGCGTTTACTATTTATCCGAAAACCAAAATGGGAAATCGGCGCATGGTCGATATTGCCAAGCTCTACGGCTCAAAAAATATTATCGTCGACTCCAGTGCGGACTGGGGAATGAGTGACCCTCTGGCGGTTCCCAAAACCGCCCAGCTTATGCTAGAGAGCGGAATCTCTGAAGCGGCTGTTAGGGCTATGTGTTATGGAAATGCCTTGGCCGCTTATGGCCAAAGCGGACAGTTCAACGAGAAGGATTGGCTGACGAAAGAAGCCATCGACCCTACCCGGGCCTTTCTTGGAAACAGCCTCCTTCGCGGAGGCGGTCCCGAATCCGCAGTGGATTCGGGCATAATCGAATAAGAGTGACACGGATCACCGAGTGTGACGCTTTTCGCATTACCTGTTTGATATATCCTTCGGAAAAACCTTTTTGAAAAATCCGCCTCAATAAACAGCTAAGGGCAAGGTTGCCATTTTCCCCTGCGACTCTAATGAAGCCATGAATATGCCTGGATTTAGACCTTGGGTTGCGAAGGAATGCTCTCCCGGGCCAATGCCGTGATAAATCGCCTTCTGCGCACCTTTCGCATCCAGTATGCGGAGAATATAAGGCTGGAATAGGGAAATTTTGAAAGCGATTCCACCTGAGAATCGGCTGGCCTTAAATGCGGAAGTCGCCCAGCCTTTATTTGGAGTCACCATGGACAAAGTAGATTCAAAGGGAAGACCGGAACCTAAGGCATTGAGCGTGTACCACGTTTCCGTGGACCATGGAGAGGTGCCCGCTGCGGATTTTAATCCAACTAGGCGGATATACACCAGGTAACCCGTCTGTAACCCAGCGATTTCCAAATAAACTTTTTTACGCGTTGGGTCCACCTTGACCGAGGTGATAGCGAGGGGTTTTTTATTCACGGGTGAACCCCCATAATCGGCTGTGCGGGTATAGGTCCAGGACAGCACTTCGTATTTTGCGGCTTGATCCGCATCCAATGCAACCTCTTCTGTAAATTCCAACTCCATCCCTTTGGGGCGAGAGTGCGCGTTTAACATTTCGAAAGTAGTCTTGCCGTTGGGTTTTAATTTTTGCAATCCGTATAATTTTTTGTTGGGTTCATTCCAATTTCCAGACTCATCTCCAATTTCACCCACAAAAAGATCTCCGTTCGATCCAAAGGCCAAACGGCTTGGTCCACATTGAAGTCCAGCGCTAAAGCGCGTCACTCCGCCTTGATATTCCCCATTTACTTTTTCGAGATAGATACGGTTAATTCCTCCATAGGTGACATCACCGACAAAAAACTGACCTTTGAAAATTCCAGTGGGAACATAAAGCGGTTGGCCTGGCGCATTCGCAATTTCAGATTCAGGCATTAACACAGCAGGGGGATTGTAGGGCATCGAATCAAAAGGATTGGCGGGAACCTGTTTAAGTTGGGGATGACCATAAAAGCGACCGGCGCGGACATGGGTAAACGCGCAAGCGGGATTCCAAGTGCCTTGTACCTCCGTGGAAAACATATCGCCTTCCGGATTCATTCCGAAGCCAAACGGTTGACGAGCACCGCCAGCGATATATTCCGTCACTCCTGTGGTACGGTTAATTTTTACGTATGTGCCGCGATTGGCGTCGGGTTGCGGAACAGCCGCTGATCCTCCGTCCACCAGGGCCAACGAATGCGCACCGTAGAAAAATCCATCCTTGTACAAAAGCCCGAAAAAGAATTCATGGCGTAATCCACCGGCTGTATAAGCTGCCAACTGTTTATACTCAATTGGTTCTAACGTGCCATTTTTATTGGCATCCACCAACATGGCCAATGATTGCCGCTCAGAGACATAGATGGTGTCATTGACGATTTTTAATCCAAGAGGCTCCTGTAAGCCTGTCGCATAAAGTTTGGAAGTATACTTTGAAGTGTCATCTTGAAGGACATTGCCTAGGATATACACTTGCCCGTTTTTGGAAGGCGGCGTAAGTTTAGTATGGTCTCCTCCCCAAGTTGAAATGACAAGGCGACCATCAACCATGAAATCCATACCTGAGACGCCGGGTTGAATTCCATTGGGCATGACATTGATTAGGGTGTAACCAGGATGCAGAGCGGCTAAATGATCACGATTGCCGGGTTGGGCTTGGGAAAGCGACGCAAGGCCTAAAAAAACTAGACTTACCCTAAGAGAATTATGTCTACAGTTCAGGTTTTTTACAAAGAAAAACATGTTGGCCCCACTCACATTTTTCCATAAGATAATGCCAAAATTTGATTATTAGTTACAAAATTTGGATTAAAAAGCACTACCCAAGGGATTCGGTCAGACTAAGGCGCGGGCCACCTTGATAAGATCCGGGTCCTGAAAAGTCTTCTTTAAAACCCGTTCCGTCTCTTCGCGATAATCATTACTGGCAAAACCATTTTTCTGAAGACGCAAGCGGTTCAATACTTTATCGATGACGGTCCAGTCATCGCCGCTCAACGTGGTATCCATTCCCTTTTTCTGGGAGGCAACCCATTTATCCAAATCACCATTGAATTTGGCAAATCGTTCCAATTGTTCCTGGCTGATCAAAAGATTCATTTCTGTTGAGGTTTCTAGGGGTGGCCCCGCAAATATACCCATTCTTAAAACAATGAGAGTGCAATAATCGGATTCGGCAAATGGACTATATAATCATTATACTACTTTATTTCTTTATTTGTAATCGATATAAACCGGTATCGGTCAAGCACTTTAGATTAGGCACATCTAACAGCACGGGCGGTGAACATACGCCTTTTCAAATCGCGGATACATAATACGATTCCGTCTTGGGAAGCAACAGCCGCAGTGAAACCTATACGCCTGTCTGTGGGGATCCGGCGAAAATATGGTTTTCGCTTTCTGGCTGGATGGTTTGCTGTATAGCAGATAAAAATGTTGATTACATAAACACTGTTTGCGGGAGAGACAATCGTAAATCAAGGCGGTCAGTTTAGCCGATTTTTCGGAACACTGCTAGTAATCGCCTTGGCAGCTGGACACGTTTTTGCCCAAACGCTGATCACCCCTACAATGGATTTTCCCTATTACCGTCACGACGCGGGTAAAGGCGAGGGGTGGAAAGAGCTTGGGACTCCGATTATCACCTATTTAAATGAGACCGAACCCTTCAAAGTCCAGATCGGCGGCTCCACTAGGGCATCTAGGCTTGGCATCGCTCAGGACGGCAGTTTTATTCTGCCCACTCGTGCGGGTATCATGCGCAGTCGCGATCATGGCACCTCGTGGATTCGCATTGACGGCGAGGGCAAGGAGACGCGCGCCTCATTCAACACTGGCTATTCCGACAATCCAGGGGCGATCGATTTTGATCCGATGAATCCCAGTCGGATTTCATTTATGTTTATGCGCGGTACCGCATACTTTTCAAACGGCAGCACCTGGACCAATATCGGTGAACAGTTTTTTGATTTCGCCTCGGTCGATTGGACCACGCCGAATCCACAGTTGATGGTCGGCGTAAATCATGGCGGATGGGATATGACGATATCGCGTGACGGTGGTAAAACCTGGAGTTATAACACCGCGGCGAAGCTCACCGGAACGCCTGAGCTTTCGGAAGGAATGGGTAACGGCATGATTACCGTTATTGATGCCAACACGGTCATTTATAATAATGTCTCAGGCCCTGACCGACCTAGTGGCTTATTCCGCAGCACCGATAAAGGAGCCACATGGACTAAACTACGCGAAGGTATCAGCGGCATAGGTTCATTGGGTAAAGCGATCGGTGATGGTCGTGTTTATTTTGTCGGCGGTGGCAATTTATGGATCAGCCGAGACAAGGGCGCCACCTGGACTTCACGACCCTGCCAGACGGCAAATCAGGGACCATTCTTGTCTGGCGACTGGAGCAACGGCAAGGTGGGCGGTATCCTTATCGCCAACAGCGACAAGGTCAGTTATTCTAAGGACGAGGGTGCGTCATGGATTTCGCTGATTGGCGGCAACAGCGGTCAAAGCTTCCCGCCGAAATCTACAAGGGAGACCGATAACGGCATCTATACCGCTAATGGTTCCAACTGGGTCTATAATCAAGATAATTGCGATTACAAATATGGCGGAAGTTGGCAGTATGATCAAGTGAATAATGTCGTGTATGCGTCAACCTCAGCCGGACCGGTTATTTTTAAAAAATTATCGGGTGCTGGCCCCGGTCCTGAAGCGGCCCCGGTCCCGGTCGGAATTCCTACGGCAGCTAAAACTCCCATTCCGGCATCACTCGCATCTTCACTTGTGCAAATTAATCGTCAGGGGATTTTGATTGATGCGGCTATGAATGCGTCGCGGGTCAATATCGTCGATCTTTTCGGAAAAACCGTTACATCGCGCACACTAACACCTGGCCTTGGCAGTAGGATCGGGTTTGACGGTTTGCAACCTGGCATTTATATGGTTGCCATATTCGCCGATGGTATCAAGGTGTTCAGTACAAAGACTGTAGTAGTTGGAAACCGATAAGCAAATGGTGAATAATATTTGTGGGAGATCATTATGTCTTTATTGTTAAATAGATCAGCCATTTTTACTTGTGGATTATACCTGTCCATGGTGTCCGCCGCCCCGGTACTGACGCCGGGCG
>JAYVCH010000122.1:0-5680 GCA_043750055.1 Fibrobacteria bacterium | reverse complement strand
ACGCCAGTATAGGGTTCCGTGTTGGAATCGGTTTCGTATTTCCCCGATTGCAGATTAAGACGGAAACGCGGCCATTCCCCCGAGAGTGTGTTTTTAAGAGCATCGGTTTTCAAACTTTTGCAGCATTGCAGCCGTGTTATTTTTCCGTCTGGGAAAGTTTCTTTTTTCGCCAAGGCCTCGGTATTTTGACCATAAATCATGGTGAGATGCCAATCCATGGCGAGCTTGTCCCGATAGGTGATCATCTCAGGGACCTTAAACGAGGTGTCGATATGCACCAAGCTAATGGGCACATGGCCAAAAAAAGCTTTGCGTGCGAGCCATAGTAGGACCGTACTGTCCTTACCAATGGACCAAAGCATGGCCAAGCTCTTGAAATTGGCGTATGCCTCACGAAGAATGTAAATGCTCTGATTTTCCAATTGATCCAGGTGGTCTTGTTCCATGCTGTCTTTCCGGATTAGTGGGACTATATTAACATATTGTTTTAGTAAGTTAAAGGCCTTCCTAGTAACGGATCTTAATAACGCCAAAATTTGCGATAATTAGCAATAATAAGCCATATAATGCCTGTTACATATTAATTCCATAGGGTATAGGGGATTTAAACCTACAAGTTTACTGGGTTTAAAAAAGTCGAATTTTTAAGGACTTGTTTAAACCCTTGTATCCAAAGAAAATCCCAATACTGTAGAGTTCACCATGACCGCCGATTTTTATCCAGGGAAATTATTGGGAACGGGTGAGGCGAATTCAAATGACTCTTGGCAATGTGGCTTAGCCGGAACCACGGCCAGAAATGGCCGAGTTGATTTTTTCAAACCCAACAAATTTGGCGAGAAAGCTGTATAGAATGGTGTTCTCCGCCATCTTAGAGGCTTCCATATCCACATCCACATTGTTTATTTCTCCCGGTAGCGTCGCATCTTTGGCCTCAAAAACAAAGGGATGGATTTGAGAGTAGTCCATGCCTTTTCCGGCAGGCATGTGGGTGGAATGCGTCCTGTCTGCGGCTAATTTTTTATCCATGAGATTTTGTAATTGATCTTCGAAACTCACCTCTTTGCGCTTATAACCCGGTGTTTCGACATTGGCCAAGTTTTCGGAAATCACGCGGCTACGCAATGCGGTGGCATCTAAGCTCTTATAAGCGAGTTGTCGGGTCGCACCCCCGAAAAGCATCGTTCTGATATCCATAACCTCGAGTTAAAGCAAAGCTTGATCCAAGCCGCAAAACTTTGAAAAATTTGATTTTAAGGGATGGGTGGTCTAGGGGAAATTCTCAGAGAGGAAAAAACCTCCATCTCCTATTTGGATATCGGCAATTTTTCCCTAGTGCTAAAGTAATTTTTTTTGACAGGCCTTTTGTCAATATGGCGAGATTGATCCTCAATACCTGTTCAAATTCGTTTCGTTGCTTGTTCCAATCTGGAACAAATCTGCTTTTCAGAGCAAGTAAATGATCAAGGGAGATTGATTTGGGGATTTGAGAAAAATTGTTTCCTAGGCATTAATTTTGCTTTATTCCAGGCTATGGCTGAATTCACGCATCTTGCTCAAGAAGCCCTGCAAAAAGCTCAGGAAATAAAATCGGCCAACGGTGGCCTGGAGTTAACTTCGTTGCACCTGGCAGCAGGTCTCATGCGCGCTGCTTTTGATTTTCTGGAACCGTCTTTGAATGCTGCCGGATCCAATGCCGTTGCCTTCGCAGAAGACGTAGAGACGGCGGTTACCAAACTGCCCAAAGCCTCTGACAATTCAGAAGAAGACCGCACCGCTCCGGATTTACATCGGGTGCTTAAAGCCGCGAAGCAAATCGCTTTGGATATGGGTGACACCGTCGTTACCGTCGAACACTTGCTCATTGCGCTGGTCGATAAATCGGAAATGTTCGACCTGAAAAATATTTTAGGCCAACACAAGTTGCAAACAAAAAAATTGAAGGAAGCCATTATGAAAAATCGTAATTCCAACGGCGCGGGTGATGGAACGGGCGGACAGGGTCCGGGCGGACAGGGTCCGGGCGGACTGAGCCCGGGTGCTCACACTGAAAATGCGGAAAATGAATTCAATGTTCTCCAAAAATATGGGCAGGAATTGGTTGCCCAGGCTAGAGAGGGAAAATTGGATCCGGTGATTGGTCGCGAGGAAGAAATTCGTCGTGTGATTCGGATTCTGTCGAGAAAAACAAAAAACAATCCGGTTCTTGTAGGCGAACCGGGCGTAGGTAAAACCGCCATTGTTGAAGGACTTGCGCAGCGTATTGTAAAAGGAGATGTTCCCGAATCCTTAAAAGGAAAAAAAATTTACAGTCTCGACCTCGGTAGCTTGATTGCGGGTGCAAAATACCGCGGCGAGTTTGAAGAAAGATTAAAAGCGGTTCTGAAAGAACTGGAGAATGACGAGGGTAATACCCTTTTGTTCATTGATGAATTACATACCATAGTCGGAGCAGGAAAGACCGAGGGGTCGATGGATGTGGGTAATTTATTGAAACCAAAGCTGGCCAGAGGTGAGCTGCATTGCATCGGCGCCACTACGCTCAAGGAATACAAAGCCAATATCGAAAAGGATGCAGCCCTAGAACGGCGCTTCCAACCGGTGATGGTGCTTGAACCCTCCGTGGATGAAAGCATTTCCATCTTACGGGGAATTAAGGAACGATTCGATCTCCATCATGGTGTCCGTATCCAAGACAATGCTATTGTAGCGGCGGTGAAGCTTTCTTCGCGATATATTGCGGATCGTTTTTTACCAGACAAGGCCATCGATTTGATGGATGAAGCCGCGGCCATGGTTAAAACCCAATTAGATACGGCGCCGGAACTTCTCGATTCTTTAAGCCGGAGGTTATTGCAACTTCAGATCGAAGAACAGGCTCTCAAAAAAGAAAAAGACGAGAAGAGTCGCGAACGCCTGCAGACCTTGCAAATAGAAATAGCGGAATTGCGCGAAGAAGTAAATGGCATGACTCGTCAGTGGGAAGCTCGCTCCAAACAAATCCATAAAATCAGGGAGATGCGCGCCGAGGTGGATGGGATAAAACGTCAAATCGAAAAGGCAGAAGCGGAATACGATCTCAATCGTGCTGCCGAGCTCAAATATAAAACCCTGCGTGACGCGGAAAAAAAAGTGAACGAAGCCATTGCCTTAACCTCTCAAGCGACGGTGGGCGGCATCCATTTCCATGAAGAAGTGACGGAAGATGAAATCGCAGAAATAGTCGCTCGTTGGACCGGAATTCCCGTGACGCGGTTGAAAGAAGCCGAGAAGGAAAAGTTGCTTCGGTTGCCGGAGCATCTCTCTAAACGCGTGGTCGGCCAAGATGCGGCTATTCAGGCTTTGTCCAACGCCATTCTACGCAATCGATCCGGTCTCGCGCGGGAGAATCGGCCCATTGGAAGCTTCCTATTTCTGGGACCAACCGGTGTGGGAAAAACAGAATTGACCAAGGCCATCGCCGAATTCCTGTTCGATAAAGAGGATTATGTAATTCGCTTGGACATGAGCGAATACATGGAAAAGCATTCTGTTTCAAAACTGATTGGCGCGCCTCCGGGATACGTGGGTTATGAAGAAGGCGGTCAATTGACGGAAGCGGTTCGGCGTCAGCCCTATGCCGTCATTCTCTTTGATGAAGTCGAGAAGGCCCATCCAGATGTTTTCAATGCCTTGCTACAAGTGTTCGATGATGGAAGGCTTTCTGATTCCCAGGGACGCACGGTGAATTTCAAAAACACGATCATAGTCATGACCTCCAATATCGGATCGCAGCTTATCTCCGAAGCGAAGTCTCCAGTCACAGTCGAAGAGTTAATGCCCGAGGTTCGAAAATTTTTCCGAATTGAATTCATTAATCGCATTGACGAAATAATTGCCTTCCAACCGCTCAAGCCCGAACAGCTGATGAAAATTGCGGAACTGCGATTTCAAGATCTCGCCAAGCGATTAGCAGAACGTGGAATTACCGCGGTGTTGAAATCCGTGGCCGCTAAAGCGATTGCCGAGCTTTCCTACGATTCTCGTTTTGGAGCAAGGCCCATTAATCGTTTCTTGCAAACCCATTTGGAAAATCCGCTCAGCCGACTCATCATCGGTGGCGAGCTACAATCAGGTCAGCATCTGACTGTCGATTATAGAGATGAGGTGTTCAAGTTTGATCGCATTGGAACCCCAAGCCAACCCAAAGGAAATACGGATAGGGATACGGATATTGAGGATGTAGAGTATACGGAAGTTGGCGGCCATTCTAAAATCCAATGAATTTGGAGGGGTAGGGGAGCGTATTTCGTCTTTTACCCCAATTTTAAAAGAAATTCATGCATAAGTTTGCCTTTTGGGTGCTTATATTGGATGCATGGGGATGGGTACCATTCCATCTGGTGTTTTAGGGAAAGGGAGAGCCATGATTGCTGCGACAACGAGATTTATTTTCGGATTGGCTTTTGCCCTTGTGGGTGTTTTAAGTTCGCAACTAAATGCGACGGAGTTTACAGGAAAAAACTATTCCATCACATTTCCAAAGGGATGGGATACAGTTCAAACATCTGGGCTGATCGGCTTGAATATTGGTCTTGGTGGTTTGGCAACACTTTCAGCTGTTGAAGGAACTAAGGCTCCAAGCATTGATTCGTTAGCAGCCTTTTACGCGGATTCTTTGGGTGGCCACATCACCAAGGGCAAGGATTCGGCTCTGACTCTCGGCATCTATTCGGTGCATTGGCAGGAATTTCTTTATGACAGCCTTCCGAAATTAAGTAGTCAAGTGACTGTCGCCGCAGGCTTTCCGGTCTCCCTTAAAAATGGAAAGTTCAGGGTGTACTATCTGGTTTCCGGTGGATACGTTTTTAGTACAGCTGTGATGTCCGTTCTCCCCAATGTTAAACTGCCGAGTGATGCTATTGAGACGGCCATCAAAACATTGAAGCTTGGTGTTCAGGCGGGCATACGTGAAATCAAAGGGGCGTGGGGTGGCACTGAGATGTGGGTTCATAATGGTCGTTTAGGAGGAGCTTGGTTTGCTGCGCATCAACCCAAACGGATTGACTGTTTTAATTTCCGTGGCGCATGGATTGGTTCGGCACAACCTTCCGGTTCCTCTGGGATTTGGATTCTTCCATCGGTTGATCGGAATGCGGTTTTACGAATGACGCTTCCAGACGGCTCGCAAGTGCACTTGTCTGTTCGGGACTGAAGTAAGGAAAAAAACTGCACCCGCATGGATAAAAACGGCATCCTATCCGTTCCATTTCATTTCATGATCCTAGCCACGACTTCATCCACGAACTGGCCGGAATTAAGCCATTAATCTATATATCACTATCCACAGAAAGTGCATGTTTTACAAAAGGAAATAATCCATGGCCGTTAAATCTTTCGAACCGAAATTTATGAAGATGAGCGTGCTCACCGCCGCTCTCCAAGAATTAACTCCTCGGGCGGTTCGGGATGCGGATCCGGATAAAGCCATCGAAGACTGGCTTGATTTCGCCAAGGAATTGGAAGTGGATAATATCCAGCTTTCCTCGGCACTTCATCCTGATGAATCTGATGTGCCGCAAGAAGCGATGTTGGATCCTGTTGCAAACCATTTGGATTTGCGGAAACCGTTTGACAAGTCTCGCGCCAATCGCGTGCTATCAGCCATGAAGGAAACGAAAGTCGGCATGACCGATATTGG
>JAYVCH010000121.1:0-20995 GCA_043750055.1 Fibrobacteria bacterium | reverse complement strand
TCCACCAGAAACGCCACTTCCTCGCCGAAGACCTCTTTGATCTCGGCGGTGGAATGTCCCGTGTCCTCAACGACATCGTGCAAAAGACCGGCAGCAATGGTGACGGTATCCATATTTAAATCCGCAAGTAATTTGGCAACTTCAAAAGGATGCTCGGCATAAGGCATCCCAGACCGACGGAACTGATCTTTGTGGGCAAGCATGGTAAAATCAATCGCGCGTTGAATCAGATCCCGGTTGAAATTGGGGCTTCGTTCTCCGATATAAGCCAGGAGATTTTCCTTGGCTCTGTCCAAACTGCGTTCAATTTCCGGAGCTTTGATTTCCAGATCATCATCTTCCAGGGGATCGGTAGCAAGACCCATGGCCTCTGGCATAGAAGCATCGGGAATATCGTCTTCAGTTTCATCCTTTTTCATGTCGGTCGTTTTCTTTCCAATTCCGGGAACCACAAGTCCGGTAACATGGACTAGAGACACTCTTAACATAGCACCTTCGGACCCTGAAATCCACGAATTTTTTGAAATTTGAGCGGTTCTTAAAAATTTTGCCTTTTCTGGAAACAAAAAAGCCCCCTGGAGAATTCCAGAAGGCTTCCTTGAAACTGAGTTTAAACGCTCGAGGTTCAACCGAGGCAAATATCTTCGATATCTGTGCTCCAACCTTCCAACTGTTTGATACGACTTGGGTGCTGCAATTTGGCCAAAGCTTTAGATTCAATCTGGCGAACCCGTTCACGAGAGATATGGTATTTGTCGCCGATCTCCTTCAGGGTTTTCACCAAGCCATCGTCTAAGCCAAAGCGCATCCGTACAATTGCTTGTTCTTTCGCGTCAAGGGAAGAAAGGACTCCATCGATTTGCTTTCTCAGCATGCGCATATTGACGCTCTGAGAGGGTTTCTCAGCCGACTTATCTTCGATGAATTCGGAGAAGGTGTTATTTTGATCCCCAGAGACATAATCGTCCAAAGAAATCGGATCCTGCGAGACGTCCATGGCCAACTGCACCTTTTTAATGGAACAGCCAACCTTGGTCGCCACGTCCTCAGGGTTGGGATCTTTGCCTGTGGTTTGTTGCAACTCGCGACAGACGCGCATCACTTTTCTAACGATATCTAACATGTTTGCCGGCACGCGCACGGTCTTAGCCTTGTCGGCGATGGCGCGAGTGATGGACTGCTTAATCCACCAGGTCGCATAAGTTGAAAACTTATAGCCCTTGGTGTAATCGAAGTTTTCCACGGCGCGAATCAGTCCGCTATTGCCCTCTTGGATTAAGTCGATGAGTTCCAGTCCTTTGGAGGTGTACCGTTTGGCTATGGAAACGACGAGGCGTACATTGGCCTCGACAATTTCTTCTTTGGCTTGGTCCCGAACCACTTCCCACTTCTTGATCCATCGTAGGCGCTCCAAGGCTTGTTCCGATGTGCCTTGTTCATCCTTGAACTTGCCCACTAAGCGGTCGATCTGTTTGTGATTGAGTTTAAAGTCCACGCAATCATTGACCAATCGCATCTCTAGGCCTTCGATTTCAGAGGCCAGCGCCTGCTGGTCTTCGCCCGAACCCTTAGCTTGTTGGTATTTATCCATCAGCTCTTCGAGCTTAGCGTAATTCTTGCGAAGACGCATAATGGCGGCAACGGCCTTTTCCTTCTCTGACTCATATACCTTGGGGTCCGTCCAGGCATCGTTATCGATTTGAAGGATTTCCTCAATGCGTAGGTCTTCTTCGAGTACTTGTCGACCCAAATCAAGGACCACGGCCATCATGCTCTTGGAACGGAAAATGATCGCGCCGATTTTCTTTTGGAAGCCTTCAATCCGTTTGGCGATATCAATTTCTTGCTGACGTGAAAGCAGCGGAACCTTTCCAACAGAATTGAGGTACACCCAGGTTGGGTCATTATAACGAGTCAGCTTTTTAAGGCTATCGGGTTTTGTCGGCTTTCGGGCCTTGACCGCGAATTCGGAAACTTGAACACTTTGATCGACGAAGAATTGCCGTAGAACGGTGTATTCCTCATCCGATTTGCAAAGAGCCTTAATTTGGTTTTCGGCAATGAAGCCTTGCAGCTTCGCTTGCTTTTGCAACCTTCTTAGGATTTGGCCGTCGAGTTCATTCATTGGGACCCACCTTTGCCTTTGGATTGTAGCTCGTTGAGACGCTTCACGATGATAGCGTATTTGATCAGATCCTTTTCCAAGGATTTCTGCTTTTGTAAAAAGCGAATCTCCAAGGCCAACAGTATTCCTGAAAAATGCTTCTTTTGGTTGGCTTCGTCCACGCCTTCAATCAGGCGCATGCCGGCGACGGTGTCTTTGTCCTCTTTCGAAAGACGATCGAGGAATGCTTTGATATCGAGACTTCCGGTCTCTTCCACGAAAGCCAGCAATAGGTCAACGAGATTTCGGACCACACCAACCGAGAGCCATTCCAGCTTGAGTTTCTCCAAACCCCACAAACAGGCGTCGGATGAGGACAGGAACAACTGGAGAAGCTGCCATTCCGCAAATGCCTCTTCCTTGGGTCGGCCACCGGGAATAGCCCCGGCGAAAACGGCAATCATATCGGTTTTTTCGGTGCCTTGTCCGGCTGCTGAGGAAAAAGAAAGTGTGGGTGTGACGGAGGATTTGGAAAAGGCATTGGGCTTGGGCACTTGCATGCGCATCCCTTTGAGCCCTAGTTTTTTCCGAATCTCATCTAGGTATTGATCGCGAACATTGGGCGAGGGCATGGTTTGGAGCAGTGTCAAGCAATCCTGTAACAACGCTTCCTTTTCTTCCGGACTCATGGCATCGACGGGCTTTTCTGCAGAGCGTATCAAAAAGCCAACTATGTCATCACTCTGTGAGAACAAGTCCTTAATCTTATCTGCACCAAATTTTTTGGTGAAGCTATCTGGGTCTTCTTCCGATGGTAAAACCGGCACTTTGACTTCGAGTCCCATCGCCACAAGCGGTTCCAGGCTACGACGCACGGCTTTGCGTCCCGCCGAATCCCCGTCCAAAAACAAGAACGTTTTTTTCGCGAAGCGGGACAAAATCTGAACATGTTCTTTGGTCAGAGCTGTTCCCGATACCGCCACGGCATTGTGAATGCCGGCCTGCCAGAGCGACAACATATCCATGTAGCCTTCCACAATCACGGCTTCGCCCTGTTTGTCGATAGCATTGCGGGAAAAATTCAATCCGTACAATACCTTGCTCTTATGATAAAAAGCCGATTCGGGGGAGTTCAAGTATTTAGGTTGTTGACCCGCTGCCAACACACGTGCTCCAAATCCAATCACATGCCCACTCATATTCCAGATTGGGAAAATCAATCGCCCTGCAAATCGATCATAAAGACGGCCGCCAGATGCTTCACCTATAATGCCTGCATCGATAAAAGCTTGAGGAGGCAAACTTTTTGCCGCAGCTTTTTGCAACAGTTTTTCCGTGGTCAAAGGCGCGAGACCTAATTGAAAATGCTTGCGGGTCTCTTCGCTAATCCCACGGCTGGCCACATAGGCAAGCACTTCAATATTGACTTGCAATTCTTCCTGATAAACCTGGCAGGCCATTTGATTCGCCGCTAAAGCTTGACTTGCCTTGCCTTTGTCGGCATCATCCTTGGAAAATTGAAGCTGCTCAGGGATGGTGATATGGGCGCGTTCGGCAACGGCACGTAGGGCATCGATGAAATCCAATTTTTCGTATTCCTGAACGAACTTGAGCACATCGCCGCCTTCACCACAGGCAAAGCATTTGTAAATGCCCATTTGTGGGGTCACATTCAAGCTGGGGCTGCGATCATGATGAAAGGGGCATAAACCCAAATAACGGGCGCCCACTTTTTTGAGCGGCACGTATTGACTGATAATATCAACGATATCCGCATTTTCTTTTACTTGTAAGATTATATCGCGGAGAGAAGTTTGCATAGAAGACACCATAATTTTCCCGCGCAAATAATACCCATCCGAAGCGCTATTCCCCAGCGAGGGTAAAGGCGACCCCGATTCAAGTGAAAATTCATTGATTAAGGACTCGGAGGTCCTAACTGCCAACAATCCGGTACCTCCTGACGTCGGCTGGAACGTGTCTCGCATCTTCGTATTGCATTATGGCATTCCCGTAAATTGAAGTGCAAGCCGATTTTTTCTTCTTTTTTAATGTTATCCTTTAGACCAATTCTCTCCACTCAAGTAATTTTTTCCACCATGCATCAAATCCTTCCAACTCAGCCCCTTATGGAGGAATATACCGCCCGCTTACCCATCCTTGTTGTCGGTTTACCGGGTGTTCCGGGTTATAATGCCTTCTTCTATCTAAGGAGGCTATTTCCAGGTCAAGTGATTGGAATTGTGCCCCCCAATGCGCCGCAATTATTTGAGAAAGTCCCGCCCCTCTATTTCTCTCCAAGTTTAATTTCGGCTGATCCAGAGAAAATCGACCAACTCACCCAAGTTTTCGACCAATTTCAGGTTAGAACCGTTGTCGATGCATCCGGTTGGTGCGCGTTGAAGCCATGCGAGCTGGACCCCGCCCTGGGGAGACGACTTAATATCGATGTTGGGGTTAATGTGATGCGCGAGGCTAAAAGGGCCGGAGCACGACTAATACGGTTATCGACCGACCTTGTTTTCGATGGGACCCCCTATCTTCGAAACGGTATTTTAGTGGAAGGGGACTATGTGGAGGATTGGCCGGTTTCTCCCGTGACCAACTACGGAAGATTCATTGCTGAATCGGAAGTTCAGATTTTAACCGAATACTCAGAAGCGGCCATATTAAGGATAGCCCTACCGATGGGTCCTTCTATGAATGGGCATGCGGGAGCTATCGATTGGATTGAATCCCGATTTTCTAAGAATCGGCCCGCGACTTTGTATTTCGATGAAGTTCGTAGCAATCTATATGTTCAAGATTTAAACAAAGTCATTTTAGCCTTCATTAACAATAACGAGAAAGGACTGTATCATGTGGGAGGTCCGGTTCCATTGAGTTTATTCGAGATTGCCCAAGCCATTAATAAGCTTGGGAATTATCCTCAGGAATTGTTGATGGGTTGCCTGAGAGCCGCCGCCGGTCCCATGCCTCCGCGCGCGGGGAATGTCGTGATGAATACGGATAGGGTAACGAGATTGTTACCTAAAGGAATTTTAAGGCCATGGCCTGCAAGCCCAAGTCATCTTCCTACCGACCGCGACTGGCATACAAAACGAGAATCCCAATTTCCCAACCAGGCTATTGCCCACTATCTTTATGGAGATGACATGGACAGTTGGGATCATCCCCTCAACTTGATGGGATTTGGTAGCACCTAATCAAGCGACCAGTTGGAGCCACAAGACATTTGATTTTTATTAAATTTCCTCATTCGGGTGTATTTTTACATCCTTTTTTCCGCACAATCCCGTTGGGTTGGGCCCAAAATTTCAAAATTCTTAGTTTAATGAGCTGAAAGAGTTCGGCAACCATGAGTACAACATCATCTTTGATTGCTACTGGCAAGGGCTTTGGCATTCCCTATTTAACAGGTACCCAAATCCGCCAAGGATTCATCGATTTTTTCGCCTCCAAAGGCCATCAATTCGTGCCCTCCGCGCCCGTTGTTCCCCATGACGACCCCACCTTGCTTTTCACTAATGCTGGGATGAACCAATTCAAATCCGCCTTGCTTGGCGACAATCGTGAAGGATACAAACGTGTTGCCAATTCACAGAAATGTATCCGCGTTTCAGGAAAGCACAATGACCTCGATGAAGTAGGCCGTGACACCTACCATCACACTTTTTTCGAAATGCTCGGGAATTGGTCCTTCGGCGACTATTACAAAAAAGACGCGATTACTTGGTCTTGGGAACTCTTAACCGAGGTTTGGAAACTTCCCAAAGACCGAATTTACGTGACGGTTTTTAAAGATGACGATGAAGCGGAAGCGCTGTGGAAATCGGAAACCGATATTGCGCATGAACGGATCATGCGTTTTGGCGAGAAGTCCAACTTTTGGGAAATGGGCGATATTGGTCCCTGCGGACCTTGTTCCGAAATTCATTTCGACATGGGTGCCCCCGCGACCCAAGCCATAACCTTCAACGATCCCATTGAAGGGGTTAACGGAGCCAATGCTCGTTATATTGAGCTTTGGAACAATGTTTTTATGCAATCGGAACGGCTTTTAAGTGGCCAATTGAAGCCGCTGAAAAGTCAAAATGTTGATACTGGAATGGGTTTTGAACGGATTGTCTCGGTTATTCAAGGATCGGGCTCCAATTACGAAACCGATGTTTTCCAACCCATCATCACAAAAATTGCGGAACTTTCAGGGGTTGCTTATAGCCAAGGACCCGAGGGAACACCCCATCGAGTCATGGCCGATCATGTACGCGCCTTATCCTTTGCCATTGCCGATGGAGCCACTCCAGGCAATGAAGGTCGTGGCTATGTTCTTCGACGTATTCTTCGTCGCGGCAGCCGCTTCGCCCGTAACCTAGGCCAACGCGAGCCATTCCTGTGTCGTCTGGTTTCTGTATTAGCCGAATCGATGGGCCAAGCTTATCCTGAACTGGTCCAACGCCAATCCTATATCGAACAAGTGATCCGTGCCGAGGAAGAGCGCTTCATGCGAACCTTGGATTTGGGACTCGATCGATTCGCGAAGATAGCGCAAGATGTCAAAGCCAAAAACCAAACTGTTATCGCTGGCACCGATGTTTTTACGCTCTACGATACCTACGGATTTCCCACGGATTTGACGCGCGTTCTCGCGGAGGAAAAAGGTCTTACTATCGATGAAGCGGGCTACGCCAAGTTCATGGAAGAACAGCGCGAACGAGCTCGTGGGGCCGCCAAATTTGATGGAAGCTTTGCGAGTGATGAAGGCTGGACCTTGATTTCCCCTTCCCTGGAAACTGAATTTGTTGGCTACAATGCTCTAACTGCCGATGTGAAAACCCTTCGCTATCGCGAAGTGAATGACCAGGTTTTAGTGGTACTCGATAAGACTCCCTTCTATGCGGAAGCGGGAGGCCAAATTGGCGATGTCGGAGTTTTGACCGGTGTTTTGGGCCCCGCTGGCGCACCCTCAGTGCAATTACGGGTAGTGGACACACTTAAAGTGTTCGACATGATTATTCACAAATGTGATTTGTTGGGTGGTATTTTAAATCCAACCACGCTTTCCAATTTGAAGGCCGAAGTGGATACTGGGAACCGATTCAAGACCATTCGCAATCACAGTGCCACTCACCTATTGCATGCAGCATTACGACAAGTCCTCGGGAACCACGTCCAACAACAAGGATCACGAGTGGGTCCCAATGGATTCCGATTTGACTTCACACATTTCCAGGCAGTGACTCTCGAGGAGATTCGTAAAGTCGAAGTGCTTGTGAATCTCCAGATTGGTGAGAATCTCGCCATTAGCCAATCGGTGCATGGCATTGAGGAAGCCAAGCAGATGGGTGCCATGGCCCTGTTTGGAGAAAAATATGGTGACCGGGTTCGCGTGATTAAAATGGGCGAGGTCAGCATGGAGCTGTGCGGTGGAACCCATGCTCATGCGACCGGCGATATTGGTCAACTCAAAGTAACCTCAGAAAGTTCCATTGCCTCCGGAGTTCGACGTATCGAAGCGGTTACGGGTCTGGAAGCCTTGGACTTGGCGCAACGTCAATTCAACAGTCTCTCTGAAATCGCAAAAATATTTAAAGCTAAACCCGGACAAGAATCCGAAAAGGTTCAAGAGGCTGCCACGCGGATCAAAGCCTTGGAAAAAGAAGTTCAAGAACTTCGTCAAGCCCAGGCGCGGCTGCAAGCCATTACCTTGGTTGCTGAGCGAGCCAAAAACATCAAGGGAACATTGTGCCTTATCATGCGTTTGGATGAAAAAAGTTTCCCAAGAGATTCCGTCTCACATCTTGTGGATGGTCTCGCATCGCATCTAAACAATGGTGTCGCCGTTCTGACGCACGTTTCCGGCGACTCCCTGTCTATCTTTGCCGTTTGCGGAAAAGATGCTCAGTCCAAAGTGAAGGCTGGTGATCTCATCAAAGCCATCGGGCCTGTGGCAGATGCCAAAGGTGGTGGCAAACCCGATCGCGCCCAAGCGGGCTCTAAATCTCCCGATAAGGAATCCCTGGTTCTTATCGAAGCGGAAAAATGGTTAAACCAGGTTTTGGGAGGCTGATGGCTCAAGGTCCAATTGAAACCCGTTTAATCAAGGTTCTGGATTCTGTCCGGTCGCTTTTTTTCGTGCTTCTGGATCCCGATTCCGCTTCCGCCGAATCCATCATAGAATCCGGACTTCGAGCCGCAAAACATGGTGCCGATGCGCTTTTACTAGGTGGATCTTTTATTGGAAATCCCAATTTCACGAAAATTGCGGCCGGTCTCAAAAGGGAAACCAATATACCCATCATTCTTTTTCCTGGAGGTTGCTCCCATGTTACCCCCGGCCCCGATGCCATTCTGTTTACCACCCTGATCAGCGGACGAAATCCCCAATATTTAATTGATGAGCAGGTCAAAGGCGCCGTATTGGTCCGGGGAATGAAAATGGAAGCCTTCCCGACTGCATACATGCTCATCGAATCCGGCCGCACCACCGCCGTAGAATACATCAGTAACACCCGACCCATCCCCGCCGACAAACCTGCCATCGCCGCTGCCCATGCTATGGCAGCCGAATTGATGGGGCAAAGATGGATTTATTTGGAAGCTGGCAGTGGCGCGCTAAATGCAGTACCGCCCCCCATGGTGGCGATGGTCCGTGCCGCAGTAGATCTTAAGGTCATCGTTGGCGGCGGTATTCGCACGCCCCAGCAAGCTCGGGAACGGGTTGAGGCGGGGGCCCATGCAATCGTGGTGGGAAATCACTTTGAAAGCAGCCAAGATGAAAGCCTTATCAAGGATTTCGTCAGCGCTGTTCACAGCCCATAAAAATTCTTTAGGTCGCCGGGGCCACCAACCAAGGGTGCGGCGCGCCTTTTACTCCCGCATATTTCTTCCGATAGGCACTTGGAGACATGTTCATTTGTCTTTTAAACTGCCGATTGAAATGACTCAAATCGTAAAACCCATTATTGAGCGCAATATCCGAAATTCGTTCACCCCCTTCGGCCAAGGCTTGGCAAGCGGCATGAATCCGAACCATGGTGATGTACTTCAAGGGAGAAATTTTGAATAGGGATTTGAATCGGCGCTCAAATTGACTTATCGAGAGGTAAATCAAGGAGGCTAGTTTAGCAATATCAATCGTTTCGGTATAATGACCCATCACGTAGTCAAAAACTTCTCCCATCTCTATGAAGTGACGAGATCCCGATTCCATTTTTTTAATATCTCGTGTATATCCAGCCAGTCCAATAATCATTCCCGACGCATCTCGAACAGGCACCTTCGTGGTTGAATACCAGTCCGTGGCTTTACCAATATGAATCACAAGTTCGATGATGTTCATCAAAGCTTCGCCAGTCCGAATCACCTGTTTGTCATCTTTGGTATATTTTTCTGCCAAGTGTCTGGGAAAAACGTCAAAGTCGGTAAGGCCCAGCAATTCCTTTTCGTGACGCATACCACATTTCTCTATGAAAATGCCATTCGCCACCGTAAAGCGGCCTTCTAAATCTTTGGCAAACAAAAAAATATCAGGCATGTACTCGAACAAATCGAGCAGCCCCCTCGTCACCCCACTTGCTGTGGAATCCCAAGCTGGCTTCGCGACACCTTTCATCCTTGCCTCTCCCTCACTTCACTGATAAATAATAGTTTGAAAGTGAGATTTAGGTTGACTAGCCAGTTGCCACAGTCAGGGGTGGGAGGGTTTTAATTGTTCCAATACTTCGGCAATGGATGGTTTCCAGAGGCAGATTAAAGAACTGAACAAACGCGGTAATAAGAACCAAGGCGATCAAGGAGCCAGGTATCTTGCGTGTTACTTTGGGCGCCCATACCAATAAGTATCACACCTGCCATTAGATTCGCAAGGATGAGGCCATCTATTCCGTGTTTTTGGACTATCCCGGAAACGATCACCACAAAAGCGCCCGTCGGCCCTCCAATTTGAACACGGCTTCCACTTAGGGCTGAAATAATAAACCCCGCTACAACGGCGGTAATCAATCCTTTTTCTGGTGAGACCCCGGACGCAATCGCGAAAGCAATGGCCAAGGGAAGGGCTACAATACCGACAATGGTTCCTGCCATTAAATCGTTTAAAAA
Organism: Fibrobacteria bacterium; assembly: GCA_043750055.1. Taxonomy (GTDB): domain Bacteria; phylum Fibrobacterota; class Fibrobacteria; order UBA11236; family UBA11236; genus Chersky-265. The sequence goes on along the minus strand of JAYVCH010000121.1, from coordinate 10,788 downwards.
AGCGGTGCGAGTGTATCCCCTCAAGGTGGTCAGAATTTTAGGGCGTAGGGCGGTTCGGGTTTTGTGCATTTCCATTAAAGTTGAATATTATCCTTTTTCCCATTGGACTCAACCATTATCACGGCTTTTTCGCAAATAGCCCGGTCATCCCTAATATTTTCCAGTGAAGAAGCCTTTAATCATCGTAATTTTGCCAATTTTATAGCGGAATGCTTCATATTGGCCTATAATTTTGAGCCCATTGGCTTGACCAGTCAGGGGGTCTTTATTAACTTTGTCTGTCTAATTTTTTTAATAAATAAGGTCGCAATGAAAACGGTTACGGTTAATCCCTCAACCATTACGGTTAAATGGTTCATCATCGACGCTCAAGACGTCGTACTCGGTCGCCTAGCCAGCAAAGCTGCCGGCCTAATTATGGGCAAGCACAAACCCGCTTGGTCCCCAAATCAAGATCTCGGTGACCATGTTATCATCATTAATGCCGAAAAAGTGGCTTTGACTGGCAAAAAGCGCGAGTCGATTCGTTACTTCAACCATTCCACACATCCAGGGGGATGGCGTAACTTGACCGTCGCTCAAGTACAGGCGACTCGTCCAGGCTTTCCAATTCGCCATGCTATCAAAGGCATGCTTCCCCACACGATTTTAGGCAAGCACATGTCATCCAAGTTGCATGTATATGATGGCAGTCAGCACCCTCATGAGGCTCAAAAGCCCGAAGTGCTCTCGCTCAAGTAAGCCTAAAAGAAAAAATAATAAAGTAACAGGAGGATTTTATCGCTACCCAGGATGTTTACCGGGCAACCGGACGAAGAAAGACTGCCATTGCCAGGGTTATGATTAAGCCCGGAACAGGCAAGCGCACAATCAACGAACGCACCTTTACGGATTTCTTTGCGAATGCGATTCGCGAGATGATCGTAGAACAACCCCTCACAATACTCAATTTGAATAAGCAATGGGATGTTATTGTCACCGCTGTTGGGGGTGGCGTTAATGGGCAAGCTGGAGCGGTCCGCCTTGGAATCGCCCGAGCTTTGTTGGCTTATAAAGAAGAGTATCGAGCTGCCTTGCGTGAACACGGTCTTTTGACTCGTGATTCACGTGCAGTTGAACGTAAGAAATATGGTAAAGCCGGCGCACGCCGCAGCTTCCAGTTCTCGAAACGCTAATCGAGCCACCGGAAGATTACGAGAAAGGTTAAAGGAACAGAATGCCAGTACCCGAAGTCAAAGAGATGTTGGAAGCCGGAGTTCATTTTGGTCATCTCACCAAGCGGTGGAATCCCAAAATGCGGAAATTTATCCTGACCGAAAAGAATGGCATTTATGTCATCGATTTGGCCAAGACCCAGGATTGCATGAACAAAGCCATCGATGCAGTCAAGAAAATCCGTCACTCTGGAAAGTCCGTTCTCTTCGTCGGCACCAAGAAGACGATCAAGGATTGCATGAAGGAAGAAGCCGTGCGTTGCGGCATGTACTATGTGACTGAGCGCTGGCTCGGTGGCATGTTGACCAATTTTTCCACCGTCAAAAAGTCTATCAAACGTCTCGAAGAAATCGAGAAGATGGAAGCCGATGGCCTCTTTAAGGAAATTACCAAGAAGGAAGTGCTTAGCCTGAATAAGGAACGCGCCAAACTCGAAGGTATTTTCAGCGGTATCCGCAATATGAAGACCTTGCCGGGTGCATTGTTCGTGGTCGATTCCGAGCATGAGGAAATCGCGGTTCACGAAGCCAACCGCTTACGTATTCCCGTTTTCGCTATTGTTGATACCAACAGCGATCCGGATAAGATTACCTATCCCATTCCGGGAAATGATGATGCCATCAAATCCGTGGGACTTTTGACCCGCACCTTTTCTGAAGCCATTGGTGGCGTCCAAGCGCCGTTAGTTCAGGAAGAAAAAGCCGTTACCTCCACGGTGCTCGCAGAAGTTCTTGAGGGAGCGGAGTAATGGCGGAAGTCACTGCCCAAGACGTTGCCCTTTTACGGGAAAAAACCGGTCTTGGGATCTTGCAATGCAAAAAAGCGTTGACGGAAACGTCGGGCGATATGGAAAAGGCTATCGAATTTCTACGTAAGCAGGGAGCGGCAGTCGCCGCAAAACGATCGGGCAAAGAAACCAAGGAAGGCAAAGTCATTCTTGCTTCCAGTGTTGATGCTGTAGCAGCGGTTGAAATTAATTGCGAAACAGATTTTGTATCCGCTTCCGATGACTTCAATGCCTTCGCTGGGAAAACGGCTCGCGTGATTGTTGATAAAAAACCTTCCAATGTAGATGCACTCAAGGCCTTAGCCATGGATGCAACCACCGTCGAAGAAGTGAACACCGCCGTGATTGCCAAAATTGGTGAGAACATTTCAATTCGTCGCTTTGCATTAGAAAAAGTGGGCGCCGGTGAATTAGCAGAAACGTACTCGCATATGCAGGGAAAAATTGGCGTCATCGTAAAGCTCGGCTTTATTGGAACACCCAATGACAAACCCGGGCTCTCTACCTTGGCTAAAGACCTGGCCATGCAGGTCGCTGCAAGTATGCCAATCGCCATTGAGCCGAAAGATATTCCCTCCGCGCTCATCGAGAAAGAACGGGAAATTGCCCGTGAACTCACGTTGAAGGAAGGAAAGACTGGGGATATGGTCGAGAAAATTGTGGAAGGCAAAATTACACGATTCTACAAAGAAAATTGTTTAATCAGCCAAGTTTTTATTAAAGACACCAAAATAACTGTCGACAAGCTCCTAGCCAACACGGCTAAGTCACAGGGACTCGAGTCTGTAAAGGTTCTCGGCTTCCACCGACTCCAATTGGGGCAATAGCCCTATGTCCACAATCAGTTATAAGCGAATCCTCCTCAAACTAAGCGGGGAGGCTTTCGCCGGTGACCATGAGGGTGGAATTGATCCCGAAGTTATTCGAAAAATCGCTGAAGAAGTGGCTCAAGTTTACCACAGTGGCGTTCAGATGGGTATTGTCGTGGGTGGCGGCAACATCGTACGCGGAGCTACGCTTAGTAAAGTTGGTTTTGATCGCGTTTCCGCTGACCAAATGGGAATGCTCGCTACCGTGATCAACTGTCTTGCGATGCAAGACGCTTTGGAAAAGCTTGGAATCTATACTCGAGTGATGAGCGCGATTAAAATGTCCACCATTGCGGAATTTTATATTCGTCGGCGCGCCGTTCGGCACTTGGAAAAAGGACGCATCGCACTTTTCGCAGCAGGCACAGGCAATCCATACTTTACGACAGACAGTGCGGCAACCCTTCGCGCCATTGAGACAAACTGTGATATCATCATGAAGGCTACCAATGTAGATGGGATTTACGATAAAGATCCCAATAAACATAAAGATGCCGTCAAATATGAAACCATCACTTATACTGAAGCCATTAATCGGCAGTTAAAAGTAATGGACACCTCGGCATTTGCACTTTGCCGGGAAAACAATATTCCCATTCTAGTTTTTGACATGAATGTTTCGGGAAATCTTGTCAAGGCTGCAAAGGGAGAGAAGATCGGGACCTTGGTTACAAGCGGGGAGTAAAACGATGTTCGATGAGAAATCTCTCAAAGACCGGATGCAAAAAACGGTAGATACTGTTCATCGGGAGTTGGCAAAAATTCGGACGGGCATAGCCTCGCCTTCCATCCTAGACAATATTTACATCGACTACTACGGTACGAAAACGCCGATTCCACAAGCTGCAGCAATTTCCATTCCTGAGCCTCGTTGCTTGGCTATCAAACCTTGGGATAAAAGTCTCATGCAGGCCATTGAAAGAGCCATTCAGACCAGCAATATTGGTATAAACCCTGTCAATGACGGAACTTTCATTCGTTTGAATATGCCGGTTCTTACTGGTGAAAGACGAAAAGAATTAGCCAAAGTTGCAGGCAAAGTCGGTGAGGAAGGTAAGGTCGCCATCCGCAATATCCGTCGCGATGAGAACGAACATTTGAAAAAAGCCGCCAAAGAACAGAGTCGCCCTGAAGACGATCTCAAGCATGAGATGGATAAAGTCCAGGTCATTACAGATAAGTATATCGCTGAAGTCGACAAAGTTATTTCCGAAAAGGAAAAGGACATTCTCACCGTTTGAAACCGGTTCCGTCTCCCTATGCGTGAGCCAATTCAGCATATTGCAATCATCATGGACGGCAATGGCCGTTGGGCCAAAAAGCGCCTGCTTCCACGAGTTGTCGGACACCGAGAAGGCACCAAAGCCACCAAAAAAATTGTCCGTGCCGCGGGCGAACTGGGAATCAAATTTCTCACAATTTATGTTTTCTCTTCTGAGAATTGGGAACGCCCGCTTCCCGAAGTGGACGCGTTGATGCATCTACTGGTAGACATGATTAGGCAGGAAATTGACGACCTCATGGACAACAACGTTCGCCTCTGCGCTCTTGGAAACCTGAACCGGCTTCCAGAGGTAACACGCAAGGAACTGGAATGGGGAATCGAACGGACCAAGGATAATTCTGGATTGCAACTTAATTTGGCAGTGTCCTACGGTGGGCGCGAAGAAATTTTGGATGCCTGCCGGGCTTTGGCTGAAAAAGCCCGACTCGGAGAAATAAACCCCGCCGATATTGATGAACAGTCCTTCCGAACCCATTTGTATTTGAGTGATGTACCTGATCCTGAATTATTAATCCGGACAGGCGGAGATCAACGCATTTCGAACTATTTACTTTGGCAAATTGCCTACACCGAACTCTATGTGACCCCAACCCTGTGGCCAGATTTTGATAAGCAAGGATTGGAGAACGCCATCGAAGAGTATTATTCCCGTCAACGCCGGTTCGGCAAAGTATTAGAAGGCTAAACTTTGTCCAACCTGACCGTCCGTATTATTTCAGCCATGGTGATGGCGCTTGTAGGTTTTTCCGGGCTTATTTTAAACTCAACTTCTCGATGGGTCGTTATCACCGCCATCTTGAGTTTGGGCGCATGGGAATTTTCCCGGATGGTTTCAACCAAGCTTAATGGACCAAGGGCCTCGTGGATTCCGGCCGTGCTCGTCCTCCTTTTTGCACTTCCTCAACTTTCCGACTTTTCTACTTTTTTATCTGGCCTCGCCGCCTTTCCCGGATTAGTAAAAAGCCCTCTGGGAACATGGGTAGCAGGAATTTCCGTCCTCTGTGTACTTGAAACAACTTTAGTTGGGTTTCGATATGTTGCAATTGAATCCCTGGCACCGTGGATTTATTTAGAACTGTTCGGTTGCGCATACTTCGGACTTTACGCCGCTGCGGTTTTTTCATTAGTGAAAAGTGAAATAGGTTGGTCGGGAATTTTCCCGTTACTGTTAGTGCAGCTCGCGATGGCAACGGCCGATACCGGAGCCTACATCACGGGAAAAGCCTTTGGAAAAAATAAACTTTGCCCTACCATCAGTTCTGGAAAAACAGTGGAAGGCGCGATTGGGGGAACGATTTTGACAACCCTTTTGGTGTTGGGTTTAGGAAATAAACTGCTAGGGACCGACTGGGTGCAAAACTTGGGCCTCGGACTTCTGCTTTCGGGGACAGCAATCCTTGGGGATCTTTTTATCTCAGTCCTGAAACGTTATACAGGCTTCAAAGACTCCTCCAAATTAATTCCCGGACATGGAGGTGTTTTGGATCGGTTCGATTCTTTACTCTTCTCAGCTCCCGTTGCCGTCTTTTACCTGCAATTGTTCAAGCCCTAAACCAAAAACTCTCGTTCTATCGTTTTGTAAAAATGACGGGCTGATCTTCTTGCATCACTGTCCAAGAAGGTCCTTTAACATTGATGGGGGCTTCTATACTCAACGGTGCACGACACTCCGTCTCTGCCGTTGGTTCACCTGTGGCAGGGTCTTTGTATTCACAGGTCGTTTTTGCGCTCATCATTTTTCCATCTATGACTTGCCATGACCAGAATTCATGACGGAGCTCGATATAATCATTAGGAGATGGCTTACCCGTGGCAACTCGTAAGGATGTAAGCATGGAATGACCCGCATTGATGTCCATCGTCACCTTAAAATCGGTTGGTGGATTTGTTGTAGTGTTGGGAATGTTGGCCCTCCAAACTCCAATAATCGTGGCTTCAGTGGCGGGTTTAGTCGCATTTTCATCCGCCTTGGTCAAATCCGACTTCGTGAGCTGGGATAAATCACAACCTACCAAAGTTATGACGATCATCAATCCTAAAGTTGTTTTCAGGGTTAAATTTTTCATTCTTCTAGTCCCTCCAAGAATTCCATAGCTACGGAATGGATCATTAAAGTGATACTAGCACCTGGCAAAAAAAATCAGCAATAATAAAAACCGTTCGGATGGGTTACGTTGTTTAGCTGAATCCCAATACAATAGAGAGGGTTTCATTTTTTGAGGAAATAAAGGCAGCGGTGTTGCGATCAGATAAACCATTTTCAGCATGTAGCCCACATTTTGGGAATCTCCACAATCTACTTGCGATCTTAAAACATCCACGCCTACAATCAATCTGGTGACAATATAATGTGTGTAAATAAAGTCCGACATCCCAAGTGACCAAGATCGATCCCATTATTGATACTCTTTATGAAATGGCTAAGTCGTTTGAAGACTGCGTCCTTTGGACCGTACGTGCGATTTTAGAAACCGATGCCAAGATTTCCTCGTCATTCAAAGTAGTCCATGTACTTCCTCTGGAGGCCTCCCTTTATTGCATTCTCCCAACCGGAAATTCAACGTACCACTCGCAATTAATCATGGGAGTGAACGAAGTTGATCTCGAAGCTATTTTCCCAAACGAGGCGAATATTAAAATTCGCAAGGATGGTTTGGGAGAAATGGCCAATGTTATTTCAGGCCTCATTATCGCGGAAGATTTGTTCGTCAGCAAATTCGGATATCTTAAACCATCCACCCCGTTTTTTTGTGAGGGTGCGTTCACGTCAAGACTGGATTGGAGCCTGCAAGGCAAAGTTTTAGCATTCGGTAAAGAAATACACCTTCAATTTTCCATTAGGTCCCTCAAAGAGTCTCTCGACTCCACGGTTGAAAAGGGGACAGAATCCTTATGAAGCGATCATTTAGGACGACTCGATATTTTTGATCAGGCAGATCAAAGACTTTTTCGAAACTGTTCTGGGGCACGAAGTAATCGCCGTTTCTGAAGATGGAGTTCAGGCTTTGGCTTTGTATCATGAGCATAGACCCGATCGTATCACATTTGACATTACGATGCCAAACTAGGATGCTATTGAAGGGTTATATGGAAAAGCCGCTCTTATTTATCGAAGAACAATTTCAGAGCTAGACAACCCACCAACAGAAGGACGGTGACGGTTTTGATTAACACTTTCCGAGAAGATTGTGGTGTTTCGATCGAGGATTCCAAGGATTCCAATTCCCGACTTAGCAACCCGAGTAAGACTAAAGGCAGAATCGATAGAGAGTAGGACAAAATTTTCAATCGGCTCGCCAGAACGTAACCCTGGCATTTGAGCTTATACTTTGAAAAGGTCTTCAGAACGACATTGGGGGGCCAAAATGGGCGTTAGAAAATCCCATTTTGATAAGACTCATTTTCTCGAAGCGATTATATCATCGGAAAGTGTCGAATTCACGACATAAGAGGAGGTTCAGTCCCCTTAAACATGGTATAATGAAAACTATGGCTTTTTTTATATTGACCGCGGATGCATAAGAAAAATATCGCTTTACTCGGGGCAACAGGCTCCATTGGGTCGGCTTCTTTAAAGGTGTTCCGCCAACACCCCGACCGCTTCCGTGTTTTCGGAATCGCGGCGGGTAGACAATGGGATAAACTCTTACCCATTATCGAAGAGTTTAAGGTTGAACTCGCTTGTCTTTGGGATAGTGAGGCAGCGGCAGAATTGCGACGCCATACCAAAATTAAAGTTTTGGAAGGCATGGACGGACTATTGGAAATGGTCGCCCATTCCCAGGTCGATTACGTGCTCAATGGCTTGGTCGGTGGTATCGGTTGTCGGCCCACACTCGAGGCGATTAAACACGGTAAGCACGTTGGACTCGCCAATAAAGAAACCATGGTGATGGCGGGCGAAATCATTAATGCGGCGGTCCGAAAAAATCCCAACAGCCTTCTTATCCCCATTGATTCCGAACACTCCGCCATATTTCAATGTCTAGCTGGGCGTCCCGTGTCTGAGGTGGAACATATTGAACTCACAGCCTCGGGAGGCCCTTTCCGAACCAGGGCGAAAGACACCTTCGCCTCTATCTGTAAAACCGATGCACTAAAACATCCCACCTGGGTCATGGGCGAAAAAATTACTATCGATTCCGCGACACTGATGAATAAGGGATTAGAAGTCATCGAGGCCCATTACTTGTTTGGCGTAAGCTTCGAACACATCAAAGTGACAATCCACCCCAGTTCCATTATCCATTCCTTTGTTCAATTTCGAGACGGGTCATTAATGGCGCAGTTAGGTTGTCCGGATATGCAATTGCCTATCCAATATGCGTTGACTTATCCAGAACGCTGGACGCTCAATGTGGAACGGTTGGACCTGGCAAAAATCGCCAAACTTGAATTCTTTACACCCGATCTCGACAAGTTTCCTTGTCTCTCGCTCGCCTACCGAGCTGGCGGGATGGGGGGCACAGCCCCGGCCGTACTCAATGCAGCCAATGAAGCCGTGGTCGCGCGTTTCCTGGCCGAAAAAATCGGGTTCACCCACATTCCGGAAATTCTATCCCAGGTGTTGGACAAGGCGAATGTAAAACCCCATCCAACCCTAGAAGACGTCTTATCTGCCGATGCTTGGGCTCGCGAAGCGGCGGATGAGATCATGAATGAAGTTGAAGCAAAATTTGGCTGAAAGAGGATTGAAATGAATTTAACTGGATATTGGTCCCTGGTTTATCAGCTTCCTGTCGGTTTGCTGGGCTTGAGCTTCATGGTGTTCATTCACGAGTTCGGCCATTTCATCGTCGCCAAAAAATTGGGTGTCAAGGTTCACACTTTTTCCATCGGATTTGGAAAGAAATTGATCACTTGGAAAAGAGGAGAGACCGAATACGCTCTCTCCATTATTCCCTTTGGTGGATACGTGGCCATGGCAGGAGAAAGTCCCGAGGACGGGGGTTACGGAAATAGCGACGAGTTCAGGGTAAAGCCGATTTGGGTACGCTTCCTCATTGCCATTGCGGGCCCGGTTGCAAATATCATTTTTGCCTTCGTCATTCTATTTGGCCTTTATATGAATGGAGTCCAAGAGCCAAAAAATTCCATGGTCATTGGGGAGATTGAAACGGGTTCTCCGGGCGAAAAGGCAGGTCTGCTTCGCGGAGATGAGATTCTCAAACTCAATGGAAAGCCCGTGCAAGGTTGGGAACTATTTCATCAGGATGTCGCGATGGAAGGCGGGCGCGCCATTCCCCTGGAAATCCACCGCGCCGACAAAGACCTGACGGTTTCCATGATCCCGGAAATCAATCCGAAATTTGGAATTGCGCTCTCAGGCATCAATGGCGAGGCCGAGGTCATTGCCCTAGAAGTGGTTCCAGGAAAACCGGCCCAGCTTGCGGGTTTAAAATCCAATGACAAGATTGTGGCCGTTGATGGCATTCGCATTCCCTCTTCAACCGCCCTCATCGAAATGGTCAACGGGTCAAAAGGCGAAATGATCACCGTCACTATTCTACGTGGTACCGAAAAAATGGAATTTCAAATGCGTCCGCTTTTGGATGAATCCGCCAAGCGTTTCAGAATAGGCATCGGGACGGGAATGTTAGTGCCCACCATTTTGGTTAAACGCAATGTCCTTGAGGCCATGAAAAAGAGCATGTCCAAAAATGCCGAATCGGGCACCATGGTCTTCAAAACACTTTCGGGAATCCTGCTGGGGAAAATCAAGTTGAAGGCATTATCCGGTCCTATCGGAATTGTGCAGATGATTGCCGGAAGCTTGCGCCAAAGTGTCCAGAAATTCTTGGAATTTATGGCCCTCTTGAACACCAACTTGGCGGTCTTGAACATTCTCCCCCTCGCCATTACCGACGGAGGTGTGGTGATGTTTTTATTGTTGGAATGGATTCGAAAGAAGCCTTTAGCCCTTTCGACACAACACACGATCAACAAGGTGGGCTTTAGCTTTTTTCTTCTTCTGTTTCTCTTTGTCACCTTCCAGGATATTATTCGAATCCCCTGGTTTTTGAACTGAATTCTTATATTTCCGGTTCTATGAAAATTTTGATTATTGGAAACGGCGGACGGGAGCATGCAATTGGTCTGAAGCTCTCGCAATCCCCCAAAAATCCCACCCTGTTTTTTGCGCCAGGCAATCCTGGCATGGAAAATTTAGGGTCCTGTTTCGCGGTTTCTCCCGATGATTTCCGAGGATTATTAACCTTGGCTCAATCCCAAAAAATCGACCTGACAATCGTTGGACCTGAGCAGCCCTTAGTCGGCGGTTTAGTTGATTTATTCCAAGCCAATGGTCTCAACATTTTTGGCCCCACTCAGGCTGCCGCCGCGCTCGAAGGCAGCAAGGCTTTCTCCAAAGAATTTATGGAAAGGTTTGGAATACCCACGGCGCATTTTAAAATTTTTAGGGCCTTGGAGCCCGCGCGAGCTTATCTGCGCGAAACTGGAACTCCCATTGTGATCAAGGCCAGTGGGTTGGCCGGTGGGAAGGGTGCGGTAGTTTGTATGACTCCGCAAGAGGCGGATTATGCCATTCAATCCATGCTCGGACCCAAAGCGATTTTCGGTTTGGCTGGCTCCGAGGTCGTCATAGAAGAATTCATGCAAGGAGAAGAAGCATC
>JAYVCH010000120.1:0-8968 GCA_043750055.1 Fibrobacteria bacterium | reverse complement strand
GCGCTCCCGACCATCCCGTAAATTCCAGCGATATAAATCTTGGCATTCTTTTCCATCGACCTAACCTTTCAACGATCACGGATATAATATCAAATTGCCATCCCACTGTCCAAGCCCCCTCGTTGAATAGGAGTTTAACCCCTTTCATATGGCGAGGATGACCCTTTATTCATGTGGAAAAGACCAAGAGGTCCCCACCGATCCTTGCGTCCGGTTACTCGTTTTCCCTGAGACATTCCCCTCATTTCTGAAATCCTGCCAACCCAATCCCCCATAAAAAGCCAGCCCATTATCCCAACGATATTCCGCTTCTCCTCGCAACCGCACTTCTCTCTCCACAACCCCAGTTGGCGAATCATGGGTCGATTGGTAATAATCCTGATACGATGTGTGCAAATTCACCACGCCCTTAGCTAAAAGCCCGGCCGAAACCGAGAGCTTGAATCGCTCCCCGCTCCAACCTTCCATCCGATACCAAAAATCCAAAGCATCCCCACCCCGTAAATAACCCATTGGATAATCCACCACAATCCTATCGAAAAATGGAGACGTGTTTGGGCTTTGATAATTAGTGGCCAAAATATGTCTGGAACTCATCGTATTCAGGGGTTGTAGGTATCCATACACAAAAGGATCTGTGCGAATCCAATACACACTCTGGACAATAAACCACTTAGGGGTTGAGTAAGCATGTCTTATGCTTCCTAGGTAACCTAGAAGGGACGGTGTATTTCCATCCCCTTCGGTCGCTTTATATTGAACATCATCCAAATAAATTTCTGCGGCAAGGGAGAATCCCATGGGCAAGCGAACGCGACCATCAAGACTTAGGGCGCCATTGGTATAGCCTTCCTTAAAATCATTATGGAAAAAACTGAACGACCCCGCGTCCCGAAAATCCGGAACTTTTCCTCCAATAATTTGGGTCTCGGTAATTCCCATTTCTAAGCGGCCGATGTTTCCTTCTAAGCGATGGGCAAAAAGCGTTTTAATGCGGTCCGTGTAAATACGGTTATGAAAATTGATCGCGCCCTTATCGGACGCGTAATGTCGTTGTAAATACTCTTCCGAACCGCCAGGATAATTTTCGCTGGAGGTATCGCCAAGGGGTGTTCCCGTTAGCCAGGGGTTAAGGCTTGACACCAGAAAGCGGTAGCGTACTTGTGGCATTTTCAAAACGAATTCTGCTCCGTTGTGAAAAGGGACGGCGTGACTCAGGGCCAATCCAAAATCGGGGGATGAGGACCAATGAATGGGAAAACGCCCAATCGTAAAATCCATGAAAGAATTCCCTGCATGGAAATAGCCTAAACTGGGTTCATTCAAATCGACTTCATTGGCTCCTGTGGGCAAGTTCGATCCCGTAGGGTCTTGGCTCCAACCAGCCATGTCTCGACGGAGGCCAAGCCTAAAATAAACAAAGGAATGAGGTGAAACCGGATAGCGAAATTCAGTGTTGATGGCGGGGGGGAGTTCGGTCCACCTATGTGCCATTTCGGGATCGATTAATTTAGAGTCCCAGCCGGGACTGAAGTTTTCGAAAGATTGACTCAATGGGTAGCGGCGTTCGATGGGGTAAACCCCCAGATTCACAGTCAGAGAAGCAATATGAGAAACCGACTTGTCCTTGCATTCGGAAGCAATAATTCTGAAAAGCGGGTGAGATTCCACGGAATCCTGTTGAGGAATCTTGTGCAATTCAGTACAGATTTCGCCGACCGTTTTGGGCCATGATTCTGTGGATGGGGGGCTAGTCGCTAAAAGGGAATAGGTTTCCCACTCCGCTCCCAATCGATCCCAGGGCCATACCCACTCTTTCTCTCCCCAGATTGGCTTTTCATCCGTCGTTGGGATCGCAGTTTCGGCTTTGATTTTGGAGTTACCCCAAATAATCATCACCATAACGCCTAATAAAAGGACTCTTCTATTCCTCATCACAGAAACAAATAATACCCTTTCCCGGCCTACTTAGTCGTCAAATATTAACTTTAGCTTTCCTTTTGGAAAGCAGTCCTTCATGGAATTCATCGATCTAAAAGCCCAATACCGTTTATTGGCGGGCACAATTCAAGATCGCATGCAAAAGGTGATCGAGAACGGTCATTTTATTCTGGGGCCGGAAGTTTTTGAATTAGAGGCCAAGCTCGCTGAATATGTCGGGGTCGAACATTGCGTGTCTTGCGCTAATGGCACGGACGCTTTGCAGATGGCGCTTATGGCCAAAGGCATTGGGCCCGGTGACGCGGTTTTTACCTCGCCGTTCACCTTTATCGCTACATCCGAAGTTATTGCGCTACTGGGAGCAACACCTGTTTTCGTGGACATCGATCCCCTCACCTATAATTTGGATCCGGTAAAATTGGCCGAAGCCGTAATAAGTTTGAAGCAAGGACGAAGGCCCAGTCCCGGTTCTCCATTGGGTCTGCATCCCAAGGCGGTGATCCCCGTGGACCTGTTCGGTCTACCCGCGGACTATGGTGCGATAAAAAAAATTGCCGATGCGGAGGGCCTCTTCGTACTGGAAGATGCCGCACAAAGTTTCGGTGGAACTTCGCCATTTGGAAAGGCGGGGATATTGGGCGATGTCGCAGCAACGAGTTTTTTTCCCGCTAAACCTTTGGGATGTTATGGCGACGGCGGAGCGCTTTTAACGAACGATGCAATCCTAGCTGACCTTTTGCGATCCATTCGCATGCATGGCAAAGGCGAAGACAAATACGAAAATGTGCGAACGGGGATTAACAGTCGCCTCGATACGCTACAAGCCGCTGTCTTATTGGCCAAATTGGAAATTTTTCCCGATGAGTTGGAACTGCGAAGAAAAATTGCCACTCGTTACTCAGAGGGCTTAAAGGGCGTGGTTGAAACTCCGATTATTCCAGAGGGCTATGCCTCTGCCTGGGCTCAGTACTCGGTAAGAAGTCCCTACAGGCCGCAACTCATCGCCGCCTTAAAACAAGAGGGAATTCCCACTATGGTGTATTATCCAAAGCCCTTGCATCTTCAGAAGGCTAATCTTGCCTTGGGATATTTAACTGGAAGCTTTCCAATTTCAGAACGAGTGGCCACTGAAATTTTCAGCCTTCCTATGCATCCTTATTTGAGCGAGGGAGATCAATCGCAGATTATAATGGCCGTGCGTAAATACGTGAAACTGTCGAACTCAAAAGGGGCAAACCATTGATCGGAAAAATCCCCTTGATGAAACCTTATCTGACCGATGAGGTGAAGCAAAAGGTTTTGGAAGTACTGGACAGTGGCATGTGGACCGAAGGTTCGGTGACCGAGGAATTGGAAAACCAGTTCCGGAGTTATCTGGGATGTAAACATGCTTTGGCCGTGACCTCCTGTACCACGGGTTTGGAGTTGGCGCTTAGGGCTTTGAAGTTAGGCCCTGGCGATGAAGTGATTGTTCCCGATTATACCTATCCTGCCACCGCCGATGTGGTTGATATTGTCGGTGCCAACACCGTTATCATCGATATCGATCCCAAGACGATGAATATGGATTATGACAAATTGGAAGCGGCGATAACGTCACGAACCAAAGCCATTTTGCCGGTTTCTCTATTTGGAAATCCACTCGACTATGAAAAGTTGGGCCGGATCAGGAAACACTATGGCATTCCCATTGTCGAAGATGCGGCCTGCGCTATCGGGGCCGAACATGGCGGGATAAAAGTCGGCACCTTCGCCGATATCACGGTCTTTAGTTTCCATCCCCGCAAATTCATCACCACGGGAGAGGGTGGAATGGTCACGACCGACAATTCAAAATGGGCGGACTGGATGAATTCTTATAAGCATTTCGGGATGGAAAAAACCGAAACGCGGTTGACGACGGATTTTCGCAGGATAGGGACGAATTACAAGTTGTCCAATCTTTTGGCGGCTGTGGGTGTGGTGCAGATGCGTCACGTTGAGGAATTGCTTGTGCATCGGCGGGCGCAAGCCAAAATATACCATGACCTTTTGGAAGGTAACGCCAAGGTTACCTTGCCGGAAACAACAGCGGGAGGAATTCACTCCTACCAATCTTTTTGTGTGTTCGTAGAGAATCGGGATTTTGTTTTGAATTCGATGCGGGCCAAAGGAATCGAAGTGCAGATTGGAACCTATGCGTTACATATGCATCAGGCTTTTTCGGAAAACCCCCGGTGTAAGGTGGATGGGGAAATGGAGGGAAGTCGATTTGCTTTTGCGCATTGTCTTGCGCTTCCGTTGTTTCATACTTTGACGGAGGCGCAGCAAGAGCGTGTGGTTAGGGAGCTGGAAGAAGTGTTAACGGCATAGACGAGCACTCGTACGCCATGCCTCACTACCGCCATTTTTTTTCACTTGTTCGGCGACCCAGGAAACATCCGTGGCAGTAATCTTGCGGTCTGGAGAATAGGACCAGAAGCATTTCGAATAATAATCTTTGAAGGCGCGACAGCCTCGCGTACTCGAACCATGGTTTGAGCGGTTTCGCGGGTTAGTTCTCGTTTACGGGCTAAATCGCCTTTACGCGCAATTGAGGCCATATATTTTTTTTTAACCGAGTTCTGCGTATCCCCATCATAAGCGGTTTATGAAAAAAAATCAATAAAAGCCAATGCTTGACTATACTCCATAATCGGCGTACATTTATGGAATATGTTCAAACGGATTTTTTCCCCACCTAAAAACCAAAGTTTTTTCCTTTTTGGTCCGCGCGGAACCGGCAAATCCACCTTGCTCCGAGAGCATTTCGGGAAGGATGGACAAGCACTTTATATTGATCTCCTGGATCCGGAACAGGAAGATGCTTTTCTTAGAAACCCGAAAGAATTGGAACGACGGCTCGATGTGCTTTCGCCCGAAGTCCGATGGATTATTCTCGACGAAGTTCAGAAAGCTCCGCGCTTGTTGGATTCGGTGCATAGAGCCATTGAAACTCGGCCGCTTTGTTTCGCCTTGACTGGCTCGAGTGCCAGGAAGCTCAAGAGGGGAGGCGCGAATTTGCTTGCCGGAAGGGCGTTTGTATATAACCTCTATGCGCTGACCCATTTTGAAATCGGTGCATCATTCGATTTGGAGGTAGCGCTGCATTTCGGAACCTTGCCGAAAGTCATCGGCATGCAAACCCATGAGGAAAAATCCGAATTCCTGCGTGCTTACGCGCTCACTTACGTCAAAGAGGAAATCGTAGCCGAACAACTGGTACGCAAGCTCCAGCCGTTCCGGAATTTCCTGGAAGTCGCAGCCCAATGTAATGGACAGATCCTCAATTTTTCACGCATTGCAAAAGAAGTCGGCGCGGATGTGAAAACCGTCCAAAATTATTTCGAAATCCTGGAAGACACCTTGGTGGGATTTCTGCTGCCTCCTTTCCACGAATCCATCCGCAAGCGCCAACTGCAAAACCCGAAGTTCTATTTTTTCGATACTGGCGTGAAAAGGGCGCTGGACAGGACCTTGACCCAAAGTTTTGGTCCGGGTAGCTATGCCTATGGCAATGCCTTTGAGCATTTCATCATTCTGGAAATCCAACGGCTTAACACATATTATCGGAAGGATTGGCGGCTTTCCTATCTCCGCACCAGGGATGATGCGGAAATCGATCTCATCATCGAACGCCCGGGCTTACCGAGAGCACTGATTGAAATAAAATCCAAGGATCGAGTTACCGAAGGGGACACAGCGCATCTAAACCGTTTTGCACCCGATATCCAAAAGGCCGAGGCCTATTGCCTAAGCCGCGACCCCGTTAAAAAACGCATCGGTGCAACGATATGCCTGCCTTGGGAAGAGGGATTGCGGGAACTGGGATTTTAGGGTTTAAATCGATATTGTCGACTCAGGTCTGGCTAAGCCTATGAAACCTAAAATGACGGCCTAGCCTTCGTGAACCGCATGTTTTAAGCAAGAAAGCTTGTCTTCCTCAGAATCACCAAAAACGGTTTCGAATGCAAAGATTTCGGGTTGCACGACAAGTTGCCGATGTAATTCGGCGGACATTTCCGCACGAGTCCTCCTGAATAGGGATGCACGCCCGAGGCGCCTCTCTTTAGATTGAGTTTTCGGAGTACTTCAATGACGGGACAGGTCACTAACACCCGGTTATTCTGATTAGCTGTCCGAAGAATTGCTTTGTCTCCGGGGTCTATTGACCCTTGTCCAACCCAAATTACATCATGACCGTTATCGAGTAGCTCCCGTATCGCTCCACCCCAAACACAGCTATCGAGGACAATCTTCAATGCGAAGCGCCAAAAAATGAGTGGCTCAATACGCTCATGTCCAACTAGTCTGCGCGCATAAACGAGGCATGCTCGGATATCATCCGGTTCAAGCCATGAATATCCTGCTATTATCATTTCAACGGTCACCGGCGGCCAGCATCCCAAGAATGTGCTCCACAGTCAATCGACGTCCACGAATAATTGGTTTACCCGCAAAAATCATTGGGTTGACCGTTATTCTTTCTAATAATTTTTGTTCTTCCATGTGGATCTCCCTACAAAATAAAATATGCACTAACAATTTATATTTACGATACATACCACATATCGCGAGTCACTCGCAGGTTTACCAATGACCTGGGAGAGTTCGCCTATGCGAGTCTCCGTCAGGATTTGTTCCGAAACTTCTCTAAGCAATTGATCGATGGCATCCCGGTTTGGATTGCCGAAGGAATGCGATTCCAAAATTTTGAAAGGGTCGATTCAGTTAAACTAAAACAATTTGCCATTGGGTATCCAAAGCGTATTCAGCAGGCTGTGGATGTTTGGGTGAATCTGAATTAAGGAAACTTTTAGATCGCGTTCCCTTTCTGAAAGTCCAATCCATAAAATCGGATGTAAAACTTTCTTCGAGGCAGCTTTACCAACTGGATATTGTGGCGCGCATAAAGACCGGAACTCAACCCTGGACGCTTATTGGGGAGACAAAACGATTGGGGCAACCACGAGAGATTCGTATCGCAGCCCTTGAAATCGAAAAATACCTGTCGCAGTTGAAGGATAAGAAAAGGCACGGAGTTATTCTTGCACCTTTCTGAAAACGCCAAGCTTTCATTTGGTCATATCTACATAGAAACACGGGCCGCTGAAAATGCGTTGTCATTCCTGGAAGGGAACTGCGTTGGCAAGGGAAGCGCAGGTAAGCCTTGGTTGGGTAAGGTCGGTCAGCGTGGAGATGAACAGGCTGACGAACTACGGAAACTATCCGACTTTTCATGAAGCTGGAAATGATCAAGTTAGGTAACTTTTCACCGTACCCTCCGTGGAGCCTTATCTCCGCGCCTTACTTGGACTCACCTAATGGGTCTTTAGTTGGCAACCCCAATGAATCTGGGGTATATTATGACTGTGACCCCAGACTCGCTCAATCTACATCCTTATCGCCAAGCCCTGGACGCACTCCGGCGAGCCTTGGCTCAACCCAAGGATGAATATCTGAGAGACTCGGTTATACAGCGTTTTGAATTTACCTATGAGTTGGCATGGAAAGCTTTAAAAAGGTATTTGGAATCAGATGAGGGGACTGAGAATGTAGATGCTCTTCCGCGTCGCGACCTCTTTCGCATGGCCGCAGAAAAAGGGCTATTGAATGATCCACTGGAATGGTTTGGCTATCATCGGGCTCGGAATGAAACCGTCCACACCTATCAAGAGGCAAAGGCTGAGGAAGTTTATTCCGTTGCTAAGCGATTTGAGGCTGCCGCGAGCACGCTGTTAAAAAATCTCGAGGCACGGTTAACTTGAGCTTAACCTTGGAAGACAATCAACTCAAAGAAGTTCGTTCCATTCTAGAAAGCATTGTACCTGGAATTTCTGTTTGGGCCTTTGGAAGCAGGGTAACGGGTAGGGCAAAACCTTTTTCCGATTTGGACCTAGCATTGGTATCGGCTAATCCTGTTTCTAAGGATACACTTTGGGATTTGCAGGAATCCTTTTCAGAATCTGAATTGCCATTTCGTGTTGACATTATCGATTTGGCCGTAGCTCCACCAGAAATAAAAGCCGCCGTTGAGCGAAACAATATTCCCTTGTGATATTGTTCGACCCTTTTCACATCAGATCGTAATTGAGTCAGATCTTGACCAAATTACGATCTGATCGTAATTTGGTCGGATGAAAGCGCGCTACCTTTCGGAAATCGTGAAAAACCTGGCCTTTTCGGATGCTAAAATGGCTTTTGTTTCTGGTCCAAGACAGACGGGCAAGACCACCTTTGCAAAAATGTTGCTAAAGGAGCGTGGGGCTGGGGCCTATTTCAATTGGGATGAAACCGAATTCCGCAGAGCCTGGTCCAAGCAACCTAAGTCCATTCTTTCATCCGGTCAAAAAGGGAAAACGCCCTTAGTTGTCCTTGATGAAATCCACAAAGCCAAATTGTGGAAGCGGACCTTGAAAGGCGTTTTCGATACCCTGGAAACTCCGGCCGATATTTTGGTGACAGGAAGCGCTCGGTTGAACATTTATAAAAAAGGCAGCGACAGCTTACTGGGCCGATATTACAATTTTCGATTGCATCCATTTACGTTGAGAGAAATGGTCTTGAGGGGCGCGCAGCCTCCCGACTCGCTCTTTGCGGCATTACGCAGTCGATCCCTGATTCTAAAAAAGGAAAGTTTGGAGGCCTTCTCAAACCTGATGAAATTCGGTGGCTTTCCGGACCCCTTATTTTCACAGGATGAAAAAAAAGCGAGGCTATGGCGTCGAGGTCGTATGGAGAAAGTAATTCGCGAGGATCTGCGGGACCTTAGCAGGATTCCGGAGTTAGGTCGTATCGAAATGCTGGCCTCTTTACTACCCGAAAAAGTCGGATCTCTATTTAGCATTGCCTCGCTTCGGGAGCACCTGGAAGTGAACCACGAAACGGTGAAACGTTGGGTGATGTTCCTTCAGGAATTGTATTACTTGTTTGAGATCAAACCTTACCAAGGTTCGGTTTCCCGTTCGCTGAAGAAAGAAGGCAAGGCATACCTTTGGGATTTCAGTGA
>JAYVCH010000119.1:0-17538 GCA_043750055.1 Fibrobacteria bacterium | reverse complement strand
GCTTTTAAAAAACGCGGGCCAATTCTTGAATCGGTGCCGATAGCGTAGGCGACTTCATCGACATCGGCTTCGGTTTTTTCACAGAGGGCGGAAATGGAATTAATGGACGAGATGCGTTGTGCCAAGAAAGCATTGGCCGTCAGTTTCGAAAGTTCGGCACTCCAAACATTGGACTCAATGATTTTTGCGCGAGGGACCCAATTTGCGTAGATGTCCACGATTTCGGCCCGGGCTTTGATGCCTTCGGGAGTTTCTCGAGAACCAACCAAAACACGATCTGGATTTTCCAAATCAGGAACTGCACTGCCTTCGGCGAGAAATTCCGGATTTGAAAGAACCTCGAAATGAATTCCTTTGGAATTGGCGTTTAAAATTCGTTCCATAGCTTCGGCGGTACGGACAGGCAAGGTAGACTTTTCGATGATAATTTTGTCACTATTTGAGTTGGCTAAAATCTGACGGGCGGTCTTCTCCCAATACTGAAGGTCGGCGGCTTTACCGGCGCCTTGTCCGAACATTTTCGTTGGCGTATTAACGGATACGAAAATAATGTCGGCCTCGCGAATGCCTCGATCCGTTTCAGTAGAAAAGAACAAGTTTTTTCCCCTGGTTTTTTGCACGAGATCATCCAAACCCGGTTCATAAATCGGGATATTCTTGCTGTTCCACGCATCAATGCGCTGTTGATTAATATCGACAACGGTCACTTGATAATTCGGACACTTATGCGCGATCATGGTCATGGTGGGTCCACCCACGTAACCTGCACCAATACAAAGAATTTTCTTTTCAAATTTCATGGTCACTCCGATCCGATTTCAGTCTTGCCCCGAATGCAAAAACCGGGCGTTAAGGGTTTAGAAATACCATTAATTTTGAGGGAATTCAAGATTATTTCAAGGAGATCAAGGTTGCTCCCGGGTTTCCAAGTTCAGGACGGAAGAGTTTAATTTTTCCGCGCCAACGGGTTTCCAAGTTTCGACGTAAGACCCCTTTAATGGAGTTTTTTAGGCCCGAACTCTGCCCATGAATAATTCGTATCCATCCTCGAGAGGAAGAGCGACGATGCCGCTCTAAAGCCATTTCGACTTGAGCCATGGCTTCATCGATGGTCAAGCCATGGAGGTCTATTTCTTCCTCAATGGTTGGGTTCATTTTTGTTTCCGTTGTGGGGTAGGTACTTGATCCAGTCTTCCACTGTTGTGTAAAAGGGATGCTGCGGATCCCAGGTTTCAGAACCATCACGACTGCCATATTTTCCCCCTGAATTTTGAAACCCAAGTTTTGTGGAAATTTTTCGAAGCAGCGACACAACTTTTTGACGGCTTTCAACTCGTTCTAAACTATCCCGACTTTGGCGAATTTCCGCGCGTAAGTATTCGGGAAAATGAATCCGTTCTCCAGATTTACGCAAGTACATTATATCCCCAAGTAATCGATAACGAATGTCCTTCGATTGGCTCAGAGCCACTTGAGTCAGAATCTCCGCATCCATTTCTCGGGTAAAACCTTTGGCATGGGCCTCCTCATGGCATACGGCCATTAATCTCCAATACTTTGGTGAAGGATGATCGGACTCTTTCACCATCGCCAATTCCCCCAGAAATGGATCATGAAAGGCCGGTCCACCATAACTTAAACCCAACAGAGTTGTTAGTGGACCCATGGTTTTCATATTCCGAACCGTCCGACCCGGCGGCAATCCCATTAGTGACAATACCGTATCCAAGGCGTAATTACAACCGACTCCAATTTCTTTTTCGGTGAGTGATTGGTACAAGCTTGGGGTAAAGTTCAACAACAAATCTGTTTCATGGGCACGCAGGCGCAATTGAAAATTAGGGTAGGAAAGGGGAGCGGCGTTTCGATAAATGGAGAGGGGAGACCGCCATGCCGTCGGTGCCATACTTAAGGGAAACGCACCTTGGCCAAGGCCCATCAAGATTAACAGAATGGGGCCGGATAAAAGGACCAAAAAGAAGGAACGATGATGACGAAACCAAAATTTTCCCCGCCAAAAAAGGATCAGGCCCATCCAAATTGAACAGAGGATTCCAACCCAAACCAAACTTTCCACCAACGAAAATGACACTCTATCCACTATCGCTCCCTTTATACAGGAAAGTGGAAAGCCGATCCATCGCCAATACAAAGGAAAAATGGAAATCACGGTCTCTAAACTAGCAAACGGGTTCTTTGCCCTAAGGCTGCAAATTACCTAACTGCAAGTAACTTGCATTAAAAATAGGCGACAATTATATTTGGCACCATGTTACAAGCTGCTTTGACTCTAGGTTTGTTAATCAGTGGAGCACTGGGATTTTTCCTCGGAGCAAAACCAACCTGGTTTTCAATCAACAAATCTGAGTTCGCTCTCCTGAAAACTCAGGCGGTCATGGACCTGATCTATCCTTTAGCGGTAGCCTTTTTCGCTGGATTTGTTTTTTCAACTCTAGTTCCACATGCACTCACTCATTCGATAGGTTCTTTGATTGTATTCGTCTTAGGCTTTTCAGTCATGGCAGTCCTATCAAAATTGGTTTTTAAAAGTGACCCCTGCTGTGAAGGCGGGCATGATCATCGTGGGTTTGGCGCCATGTCTTTGCTGGCGATGTCAGTTTGCTCATTAAATGACGGACTTCTGATTGGTCTCCTAAATCCGCCTTTATTTTCTGGACTTAATCTGGGTATGATTGTTCACAAAGTCACGTCTTCTTTTGCCATTGCTCAAGTGCTTCGTCGCACCCGTTTTCATGGATCTGGATTGGTCACTTTTGGCATACTCTACACTTTAATTAGCCCCTTTGCCCTATTAATCGCCAATCATCCTTGGGTTCGAAACCTCCCCGACACCGAACTTGTTTTAGCCTTCAGTGCCGGATTACTGACCTATGTGACTCTGACAAGTTTGGTACCCCATGCGCGGATTATACTTCGGCGAAGACCCGGGGCAGCTTACGGTTTCGTGGCGGCATTTTTGATTTCTGTGGCGCTGGGATTTTGGCATACTGCGTTACACCGACATGTGGATTCGACGCTAACGTCTCAGGAAAAACTTCCTTGAAGCACCTTGAGATGGTGGATCCGTTAAAGCCCTACCTAGAAAGATTAAGAACGGGTCAGGTCAAAATCACTGACAACCGGTTGAAAGTTTTAAGACATTTTTTAAAAACAGAAATGCCTTGGACTTTGCGAAGTCTTCATTTAAGCTTGAATGAACATGCCTCAGTGAATTTGAGTTCAATTTACCGGACCCTGGAGGCGCTCCATAGTGCAGGAATATTAGAGGAGTTCCGGCTTCCGGGAAATCGCCAAACCTTTTATTCCTTGATAAAATTGAATGCCGCTCATGGGACTCGAAATACCGCCAGGGCTGATCACCACCACCATCATATTGTTTGCCAGGATTGCGGTCAGGTTTCTCATTTGGACCTTTGCGTTCCCGTGGGTTGGATGGGAAAAGTGGAGAATGCATCTGGATTTCGGATCACGGAGCATCACCTAGAGTTTAAAGGTCTTTGTTCCAAGTGCCAATAAAAGTGGTTTAGGCCCAACCTAAATTAAGAAAACCTTTTTCCAAATAAGTCACGTAGTCGGCAATCCCTTCCTCCAAGGTTCGAATTGGATTGGAATATCCTACCGCTCGCAGTTTCGAAATTTCAGCACGAGTATGATATTGGTATTTGTCTCGAATTAATTCTGGCATTGGGATGAAATCCACCTTGGGTTCTTTTCCCATTGCGTGAAACAAAGTCCTTGCCATATCGAGCCAAGAACGAGTTTGGCCTGTGCCAAGATTGTAAATTCCACCAGGTACTTTAGGGTCCAGAAAGTGCAAGGCCATATCCACCGCATCCTTTACATAAATGAAATCCCGAAGTTGTTCTCCATCTCCATAATCGGTACGATGGGATTTGAACAGGCGGACGCGACCGGTTTGCTGGATTTGTTCAAAAGCCTTTAGGGCCATACTACACATATCGTTTTTATGATATTCATTGGGGCCATACACGTTGAAAAATTTCAGCCCCACTATTTGATCCAAGTATCCTCGTTTTTGAGCCCACAAATCGAACATATGTTTGGAAAAACCATAAGCATTCAGGGGGCGAAGCGAGCTCAATAGAGCCTGGTCGTCTCGATAACCTTGTTTTCCATCCCCATAGGTGGCTGCCGAGGAGGCATAAATAAAGCGTATAGGTTTAGGCCTTTCTAGGCAAAAGGCCGCCAGGATTTTGGTGTATTCAAAATTATTTTTCTCTAGATAACTCGCATCCATTTGGGTTGTGGAGGAACAGGCGCCCATATGAATGATACTTTCGATTTCAACTTCATTGAATTTTCCGGATTGAACCGCAGCTAAAAATTCCATTTTTTCCATGTAATCCCAATAGCCGAGCGGAACCAGGTTTCTCCATTTCGAGCCACCGCCTAATTGATCCACCAAGAGTAAATTATCCCGCCCATCTTGATTTAATCGCCAAGCGATTGCGCTGCCGATAAATCCCGCCGCACCGGTTATAATGATCAAGGGACGGGTCGATGCCATGAGAACTCCTGCCAAGGATTTTTCCGAGAATCCCTCGCCTTGAAGTATTGCTATTTTCGACCCGCAGGGCAAGGGCCGAAGTTTCTAATTGGCCCAAGTCAAGTTGGAGAAGGGTGTACCTATGAAGAAAAAGGAAAAGGCTGACCTAATCAGGTTTTTTCTGGAACAGCTGTATCCCGATCCAGCTATTCCCCTTTATCATACCAATCCATTTACCATGTGTATTGCCGTCTTGCTCTCGGCTCATACCACCGACAAATCTGTCAATTCAGTTACTCCCGAACTTTTTGCCTTGGCGGATAATCCCAAGGATATGATCCGTCTCAGTCCTGAAAAAATTGAATTCCTGATCAAACGGGTCGGTTTGTCAAAAACCAAAAGTCGAAATATTTGGAACCTGTCTCACCTTCTCATTGAAAAACATCAGGCCCAATTACCTTCGACTTTAGCTGAACTCGAGGAATTACCCGGGGTGGGTCACAAAACGGCTTCGGTTGTCGTTTGTCAGGCCTTTGGTCAGAATGCCTTTCCCGTCGATACGCATATCCACCGTTTGGCAGAGCGATGGGGACTTTCAAATGGCCAGTCCGTCACAAAAACGGAGGAAGATTTGAAGAAAATTTTTCCAAAGGAAAGTTGGCCCAAATTGCACTTGCAGTTCATTTATTATGGGCGAGAATACTGCCCAGCACGAGGCCATGATTTAAGGAAATGTGAACTCTGCCGAAAATATGCTAAAGCCTCCGTTCGTCGAGGCTTTAGCTCAAAATAATTTTTTTTTGATCCAAAATAATTTTTAAAAGCCCCGACGAGAATTGACCTCAATTTTTTTAACCAGTTTGGTATGACCTGATTTTGCGATTAGATAATAACTACCGACTCTTGCCATTGGTTTCCATTCGGTGTTATAGGTCTGACCCTGGCGAGTGGCGGTCAGCTCAACAATGCGTTTACCCGAAATATCCATGATTTGAAAATGCGCTTGAGTTTCTCCCGAAGTCAGGGCCCAGGAAATATGGATGGAACCGGAGCCTTCCTCTAAACTCAGGGTTCCGTGATTGAATTTATTCGGACCTGGTTTTTCAACGGCCAAAATTGTGCTGTTTAAAATATCCTCCAGTGAAGCAGCATCGAGATTATCACCTTGGGCCATAAAGGTTGTCAGTATTTTTTGATCGCTTACGGGCGCGCCTATACTAAGCCTTTCGGTACTACCGGTTGTTCCGAGTTTAGAAGGCATATCGGTCCAAAGTTGGGCTCCAGGCTCCAAAGCTAAAAGACTCATTTGTTGATTGACTATATGAAAATCCCGACCCAATTTTTGGATGTCGCCTAACCGATCGACGGAATAATCCCGACCCCAGGCCTCGGATTGCTGGATGGCCCAGATAGCGGCGCCATCGGTTCCCGCTCCGGTCGAGTTGGGTAAGCTTACAGAATACTCTTGGCTAAATCGCAGGCCACCCCATAAGCCAGACATAAGGATGGACGCCGTTCCACCTGATTGGTATTGGCCTGAGACTCTTACCACAGTTGAATCAGGATTGTACCCATAGTAGGGATATAAGGATGACTTGACTGCCGATTTCATCATCATCATCAATTCACCTCCCCGATAGAAACCGTTTTTCGCCATTTCATTTAAGAAAACAGTGTGGTTGATTTGTACTCCCGAAGTTTTCACAATAAGATTTTGGATGCCATACGAATCGTAACGCTGTAAGCCGAAAAGAGGCGGCATAACCCAATCTTGATTAGGAACAGGACGAATGGAGTTGACGCTATTTGTTGGCATGCCAAGGACAGCTTCGTCCATCACTCCACGGTAAGCATAGGGGTGATGGATCCATCCCGAGATCCCACCCAACTGATAACCACCCGTGGCGGTAGCCGTGTTGGTGATTTGATAGTTATTCCAAAAACCAAATAACATGGTATTTGCATCGTTCAAGGTTGCGGCCAATTCATCCGAGATCTTTTTTTGAAGGTCTTCAAAGACTGGATATTCCTCATCATTCATTAGGATGGCGACGCAACGGGCATTGCCTTTTCCGCGCCCTCGGGCGAAGGCGTTCAGGGTTGACTTAGAATCGGATTGATCATTGGGTTTCCATGCTTTTAGAGAATGGTAGGCTAGGGATAAATTTTCAACATTCATGGCGACTGATTTTGGAAATACATAAGTGATAGTTCCTTTTCCATCCGAAAATCCCAGGTTGCCAAGGAAAGGGGATTTGAGATATGCCTTTAGCGCAAGCAGGGCCAGTTTTCGTGCACGGTCCGGGGCCAGAGAATCTTTTGAGTTAATGTCTAACAGAACGATTCTTTCCACCGGCTCGGCTTCGAAGTGGAGTTGCTTATAATCCAATACGGCTTTAACTCCAAAATAGAACGGGGAGGTTCCGGAAACCCAAGGGTCTAGGCAGCCGGAGCAAGTTAAACTTGCCTCGGACACAATCCCATCTTTAAGTTCTTTGACATTCGAAGCGGTCAGGAGCAAAGGGGTTGCGCTGATGGTTCCATTACCCAGGCCCCCCCAATTTAAGTTATACGCTTTTCCATCGGTCGAAACCGCTTTGAAAGTCACGCTGCCGATTGTTTTGGATGGCCATGTGCTTTGATCCAGAATTTGAGCGCTGTAAATTGGAGAAAGGCTGGACATCACAGGTAGAATCGCCTCGAACAATTTCCCATGGTTTTCCATTCCTTGTACAAAGGTGATTTCAACTTTTCGTATCATGTTACTTTTGTTGGGAAAGATTCGAAGGGAATAAGACCCATTACCCCAGGTTTCGATCAGAGCCGGATCGCGCCGTCGTTTCACGATATCTTCGTACTGAGCCGAGGCCAAAGCACGGTTTTGCAGTTCGGCCCTCACCTTCACATCACCGACCCAAAGGAACATGTCCGTGATTGCGGTGTTGTCTGTGACTTGAAACCCTGTGCTGGTTTCAAGACTATCCATTTTTATTTCTGACGGGTTTGGTTTTTGGCAGCTGGACACACAGTTTGGATTCACTTTCGGGTCACACCCCACGGGAAAGGCACAGATTCCATTTTGGAGCTGACCTTTACCCGGTACGTATTCGATGGTTGCTTTTGTTGTGATCACCCCCTGATTGATCTTAACATCCAGATTGACACTACTAATTTTCGTTTCAATCGTTGCCCAGGGTTGACCCGTCTTAACGGTTTGAGTTGACCATGAACTTAAATCAAGCGAGGCGTTTGCAGATTGGAAAAGTTCAAGTCCCAATCCTACCGAGAAAATCACCTTTGCTAACATAACCATCCCCTTTTTAAACTTGGCTAACCGTAGTGTAATAATATATGAATAATATAAAAAAATAGTTAATAAAACAACATATATCCTTAAATATCCATATAAACGTAGTGTAAACAAATATTAATTTTTGACCTTGAGGGAGAAAAATGTGGAAAATAAGGGGAAATTTTAGGTTTTAAAGCCGTTTCTATAAGCTCGAATTCTTTGGTTACTGTGGAATTGGAAATTAATTTTTGGACCTCTAGATAAGCTTCCGGATTGCGGGCCACTATTTAAGTGGCAATAGGGTTACTTTGAGGGAAGCAAGGAAAAGCAAGTTGAAAAAATCGGGTTTAATGTCGATGCACTTTTTATTTCTGGTTTCCCTACTTTTGGTTTTGGGTAAATGGGCAAATACCAGGGCAGATATTTCATTCACCGTAAATTCATTCCGAAACCTGAATGTCATTGCGACCAGTTTTAAGACCGATACTTCCAGCGGAAATTTTCATGTAAGATTTTCGTCTTACAAAAACGTGGGTCAGTTTAAATTGGAGGCTCCTTCAGTAAAAATTGATTCGCTATTTTTTGAAAATATGGAATTCGCGGAATCGGATTCTATGATCCAAGTTGATTCAACGCTTTTTGACTTCGGGGCGAGTAAAGGAACCGTAATTTTGAGAGGGTTGGCATTTCAATTAAATTCTCCAAAGGCAAAATTGATCAGTGGTGCAGCTGCCAAAAATAATCTTCACCTTCTCATAGACGAATGTTTTATTTACGCCGATTCCTTAGATGGAACTTTTTTGAGTTGGGCGACTGGACCAAATCAATTAGGGAATATTGAAATTAGAAAGAGTTTTTTCGTGGTTAAAAACGCAAGTAGAGGAACTATGATGGAGCTCATAGGCGGGAATGTGATCCTGGCAAATAATGTTTTCAATTTTCCTGGGCTTGTTTCCTCCACGGTCTATAAAAAGATTGAATTGCGTTCCAATACCATAAATCGATCCCAATTTGATTTGAACGGGAAATTTTCTGGGGGAGTGCAGGCTATTTTTAATATTCAACGAAATCTATTGGCTTTTCCGGGATCCGTCGATGCCTTTGGTGGTACTCAAATTTGGGGAATGTTCATAAATGGCTTTGATGAGTTGCAATCGCAAATGGATCGCAACGAAATGGGAAAAGGATGGCAGGGGTTCGATTTCCCATCTTCCTCACGCTTCACGAAGACTGGTTTTGTTCTTGATTCTCTCTCAGGAAAAAAAGTCACAGAATTGTGGGACTGGTATATCCAAAACGATTCCATCGCGGGTATCAACACAGGACCCAATCACCGTGAAAAAAAATATAATGTTTTTCCGGGGACCAAATCTATCGACTTCAGTATTCAATCGATAACGGGCAAGGCCTATTTTAATTCCACTCTTTTTCCGAGATATTTTAGTGTGACGAATGATTTCACCAGCCCCACTTCAACGGTGCTTTTTCCGGAGTTGAAAATTTTGCTTCCCGCTTTAGGGCCTATCCATTTTGGTCCATTCTCAATCGACAGTATTTCATTGGGACTCCAGGCCAAAGATGGAAGCCCACTCTTATTGGCTAAAGAGTATCAAGGCCCCTTCA
The DNA here is from genome assembly GCA_043750055.1 of Fibrobacteria bacterium. GTDB lineage: Bacteria > Fibrobacterota > Fibrobacteria > UBA11236 > UBA11236 > Chersky-265. Next base: position 8,095 of record JAYVCH010000119.1, on the reverse strand, counting down.
ATCGACAACCCACCATTTTGGCCAATCATCATTTTTATCCCAGTGTTTTCAAAAATTTATTGCCAACAGCGCGATATTTTAATTTTGCCTTTCGAGGAAACACTTCCGCAGGAATTGGAATCACACCCTCAACAGAAATTGGATTGGGAGATACGCTTTTATTCAATAAAGTAGATACCGCAGGCTATACCACATTTTATACAAAAACTCTTTCGCCCATTCCAAAAGACTTGAGGTCTTTATCCAAATTTATTGGATTTGAAACTACCGCAACACTATTAGATTCGATGACATTTGGATTGAAAGATCAGGTGGTTCCTTATGTTGCGGATAATGTTTATTGGAAGCTAGAGGGATCAAATCCACGCTTTGTAAAAGCGAATGGTAAACCTGGAACGGGAGGAATGGTTTATGCTAAAACCCAGGTGGAAAGCCCCTTTAATGCCTATCTTGTAGAAAAACTGTCGGTTCCAAAGGGTGGCAAGACTTTTAACACTGCTGAGGGTTTTGTTAGAGCTGATGCCAAAGACGGCTATCAAATTTATATCGATAGCACCGCTTCAGTCGATACAACTCAGTTCGGATCTTATTCAAAGGCGTTTCAATTCACCACGATTGGTCGATTGGATACGGATTCCTTAAGCCTAATTCAAAAATGGAATCCCGACTTTGAGGCATTTAAAGATTCTTCCGGACTCATTTCTTCAGTACCCTTCGACATCGACAGTGCTAATTTAGGCCATATTCAAATCGTGAAATCGGATGGAAAAAGTTTTTTCTTTGTGGCCTTGAAGCATAATATTTTCAGAGACAGTCTTTTTAATGGTCCCATTGACGGTTTAGTTGAGCTTTCCAACTTCAAATCGGCGGTTTCGGGAAGGCTTCGTTTTACAAATGTTGGAGACTCCATAAAAGAATATTCCTGGAAAAATAAGGATACGGTGTTTAAGAATAGCCGTTACGTATCCGGACGCGAATTAAAGGGAACGAGTGGGTTGGTTTCTGTACAACCCTGGACCGCGACCTTTCCGGCAATTGCGCATGATAGATCCAAAATTGAAGCGTGGTGGTCCAATGGGAGTGAATGGAAAAAAATCGATTCACTCCCCGTTTATCTCAACACCACAACCTATGATGTCCGAGTTTCTCAGATCCCTCCTGATGCAAAATATGTGATTATAGTGGAACGGCTTCTTCCTGCCGAAACCTATCTGAAAATAGATCCCCCAAACTTGATTGGAGATTCGTTGCATGTCACGGTGTCTTACCGTGATCAGGCGAATAAAACCATTGACCAGTATTGTGTTGAAATCAGAAACATGGATCAATTTGGAAAATCAGATTCAGTGACTTGTTCAAAACGAAGCGTCGAGACAATGGACGTTCAAAAAATAACGTCCAACTTGGCCTATGTTTATCGTATCCAATATTTTACCGGCGGTATTCCATATGGAAGTCCATCATGGAAGCCCTTGGATGGCCCAACTTGGGATCCGGCTTTGGTTTTTCCTGAGGCCCATCGTCTTAAATCCCAAAAAAAATGGCATCTATTGGGGTTTCCTTTTAAAGGAAATTTGAAAACCGCGCTGAAATTTCACGAAAGTACCATACCTGACAAAAAGATCTTGGACAGCATTCTTGTCCTTCAAGTCAAAATGGAAAAGGGTCTCCCCATTTTGGATACGGTTCGAAATTTAGGTGTGGGAGTTAATTTTGATCCTGGGGCCGCTTATTTAGTAGCCGGAACTCGAGCCTTCGACCAAGTTCTTGAACTTGGCAATAAATTCCTTCCACTCCAGCCTTATACAATACCTTTAGATTCTGGTTGGCACTTAATCTCTAACCCATTTCCCACTAGTATTTCGGTCAAAAAAATTCGGTCCTTCAAAAGGTCAATCCCTAGGATTTGGAACTTGGTAATGAGTCCAGGGGTACCGAGTAATCTGTACTCTTGGGAGCTTGACACATTAATGAAGCCATTTACAGGATACGCCTACTACGCTTATCAAAACGATTCCTTAACCTTTGATATTCTTACGGATTCTTATCCGCTTGGAAAAGTGGCCGGAGCTCCGGATTGGGTTCAGGTGGAATTAAAAAGTCCTTGGGCCATTTCACATATGTACCTGAGTCATGACGGGGAGGATGGAAACGTTCCCTATTTCTGCTCTCTTAATTCTGGATTGGAATTGCGCATTGGCGGCGGCGCTGGTTATATGATCAAGTCCATTTCAGAGTTTCACGCAATAGATGAGTCGATGGAAATTCGATCAACGACTTCTGGAATTGCGAAATTTTCCATTGATTTCCCTTTTGGACAGACTGGTTCCTCTGATATTAAAATTCGAGTGGTTGATTTGACCACCGGTAGGGTTTATAATCAGACAAATGCTTCCGAATTACCAATTAGTCAGGGTAATCGAAATTATCGGTTGTTAATTGGGAATGCTGACTTTGTAGACAGTAAACTCGCCTCGATTTTCTCCTCCCAATCCAATAGGATCGCCTTGTCTCAAAACTTTCCTAATCCTGCACGTGGCTTAACCTCAATAAGTTTAAATATTCCCGTTCAAAAATTGGAAAAGCTAAACGCCTTTCTTCAAGTGTTGGATATGCAAGGACGAGAATTGCAAAAGCTGGATTTGAATTTTCTTCGTTTTGGAAAGCAGGTGGTGAATTTGGATGCTTCTTCCTTCAAGCCAGGCCTTTACATTTATCGACTCACCGTCGTCGAAGGCAAATCGCGAACCCTACTCCAAAAAATGATGTTGGTGTCTCCATGAGTGTTACAACATATTCTGTACAAAAATTATTTTTCGCTTTCTTTCTGAGCCTAGTCTTAGGGCGCTCTTATGCTGCGAGTTGTCTTGAAAATCGAACTTTCGATAAAAACCTTCCACCCTTTATTGGGAAGGAAGATCAAGTAGGCAAATTGACGTACGCAATTAAGTGTGATACGGTTTATGTACGTAAGGGTGTGACAACAATTATTTACCCGGGAACTATGCTTTATTTTTTGCGTCCTACATTAAATAGCGTTATTAAGGTCGAAGGCATCCTTCTCATTAAAGGCTCAAAAAATTCTTTCGTATCCTTAAGCGGTTCACTTGATAGTAGCAGATATGGGGTTGAAGCGGGGAATCGACAATGGGGCGGTATTGAAGTTTCTAAAGGTGGTCGGCTTGAAGTCGAATATGCCGGTTTCATGAATGCCCCAACTCCCATTACCACTTTCTCTAGAGATGTAAAAATCCTCAATTCGTGGTTTAAAGGGAGTACGGGAGTAACTCTTCCCGATGGAACTTTTGTTAAGATGGAAAGTAAATGGCAAGCGATCAATGAAATGGATATGGCCAAAGGAGATTTCGAAGTTAACTCGACTGAAAGACCCGCTGATGCGATTTCTGAAAAGGAGAAACAGGCGCTACTTGTTGGTACTTCTGGCCCTGGATTTTGGACATGGAAAAAAATTGCTACCGGAGCAGTCGCTCTTGCAGTAGTGGGGGGAGTGACGAATTATTATTTAACTCCTCAAGCGAACAAAACGAAAATACCGTCTGTTCCGACAGAGGAAAAGCCAAAACTGAATATTGACGGAATTCAATTAAATTTTCCATCAGAGGGAACACGCTAAGAGGACTGATGCGATTTGCTTTAAGGAGCTTCTTCAGCGATCGCTTCCCATCCAAGGTGAGGTTTTCCTTGTTGGACAACAATGTGTATTTCTGCCCCTTTATGTAGATGCGCTCGTCTACACCGATAACTTTCGGGGCCGGTGTACCGGAACGCTTGAGCTGTTCCTTCATGTACTGCTTTTCTATCTCCTTCACACGATGTCAATCCAGGCGGAGCTCCTCCGCAATATCTTTGATTGTGGACGCATGACAAAGCCCCTCAAGCGATTGAAACAGGGTCTCTAAGCGCAAATGCTTGGAGTGAGTCTGGTTTGTTGCGGGTAAAGATTAGCTAAGACCGTGAACTTATATCATTACAATGTTTCAGTGTTCAATTCCCCGCTTCCAGCTGCTTCAATTGATCCCTGAGTTTGGCAGCTTCTTCGTAGCGCTCCTCCGCTAAGGCTCGCTGCAAATCATTTTTCAGTTTTTCCATGGTGTTGATGGGGGAGGGTTGCAAAACCGGAATTTCACTTTGGTTCTCCTCGACTGAATCGGTGCTGTCTTTAACCACGATACCGGCCATCTCGTACACATCTTTGTGAATGAAAATAGGGACTTTGTACCGAATAGCCAACGCGATGGCATCGGATGGTCGGGCATCAATATCCATCTCCTCGAATCCTTCTTTTCGAAAATGGATTCGACCGTGAAAGGTATTGTCCTGCAAGGAGGTGACCCTCACCTTGGTCACTTCACAGTCTATCATTCCTAGCATGTTTTTCATGAGATCATGCGTGAGGGGTCGGGGAGGGACCTGATTGTTATAGGCAATGGCAATGGATTGGGCTTCATTGGGGCCAATGAAGATGGGCACGACTCGATTATCGCTCTCCGCTTTAAGGAAAACAATAAAGCCCAAATTACTGACCGAAATATTATCAATGTGAGCGACAAGGTAATCCTCGTCTAGGGAATTGAACTTTGCCTGTTGTCCCTCATCCATGAAAATGTCCTGTTTCCGATCCGGTTAATTAGAAAACGTCTTCGAGGATTATACGTTAAATAAGAAGTGCATAATATCACCATCTTTTACGATATATTCTTTGCCTTCTTTTCGCACAAGCCCTTTTTCCTTCGCCGCATTCCAGGTTCCATATTTGATGAAGTCAGGATAGGCCAGGGTTTCGGCGCTGATGAATCCGCGTTCAAAGTCGCTGTGAATAACCCCAGCGGAGTTCGGTGCCGTCCAGCCTTTGTGAATAGTCCAAGCCCGCACTTCTTGTTCGCCAGCGGTAAAATAGGTTTGCAGTCCCAGCATGGAAAAGCCTTTACGGATAACCATGGCTAATCCTGATTCCTTTAGTCCCATTTCCTCCAAAAAGGCGACCTTCTCGTCTTCACCCAGTTCCGCGATTTCGCTTTCAATTTTACCGCTGAAAACGAGGACATCACTATTCTGAGTTTCCGCATACGCCTTCATGGCCGTAACATGCGCGTTTCCCGTATGGATCTCTTCTTCGCGGACATTGGCACAATAGAATTGTGGTTTAATGGTCAGTAACCCCAAATCTTTGATCAAGAGTTCTTCCTCCACAGTCAACCCAGCCGTTCTTGCGGGATTACCCTGATCGAGAACGGCTTTCAGTTTTTCCAGGATATCAACCCGTACCTTGGCTTCCTTGGCCTCTTTGGTGGCCAACACCGACATTTTCTTATCCTTGGTGAGCTTTTTGTCCACTGTATCCATATCTCGAAGGGCGAGTTCAGTATTCACTACATCCGCATCTCGGACGGGATCGATAGAGCCATCCACATGCGAAATATCGATATCCTCGAAACAACGAACAACATGCATGATGGCATCGGTTTCGCGAATATGCGACAAGAATTGGTTTCCCAAGCCTTCCCCTTTCGAGGCACCTTTTACCAATCCAGCGATATCGACAAATTGCATAACTGCCGGGATAACGCCCTTTTTGGGTTTATAAACTTTTGAGAGTTCCTTTAGCCTGGCATCGGGGATACCGACCATTCCCACATTGGGCTCCTTTGTGCAAAACGGAAAGTTGGCGGCTTCAGCTCCGGCACTGGTTAACGCATTAAAAATAGTGGATTTACCCACATTGGGAAGTCCGACGATGCCGCATTTAAAACCCATGTCATTAACCTCGTTTCAGCCAATTTAGGCCCATCTTGATTGGAAAAGGAGTAAAACTACGATTTTCTAGCCCTATCTTGGGAATATATTTACTGGATATAGGATAATAATTAGGTGAGCATCTGGAACGTACAAGTCCATTGGAACCAGGTACTTAGACTGCCGACAAACGAGCCCGTTTAAAATGGCTGACTTACGCGCTCAGATGCTTCGCATCCAAAGAGAAAATTATGAAAAGCATGTTGGGGAGGTCAAGCGCAGCCTGGGACCGAGCCCCGTCGTCGCGAAATATGGTCGTGAATACCACCGATATTTAAAAACGTACCAGAGCTTGTCTACCAAGGCCGAATTATTGAGGCGCGTTCTTGCCTCAGACATTGTCTATCATGGCGATTACCACACCCTAAGGCATTCCCAGCGGTCAATTCTGGCGATGCTTCAGGAGTTAGTCGGGAAACGAAATTTGGTGCTTTGTTTAGAAATGTTCCATGGTCGTGATCAGAAATGGGTCAACCAATTCATGTCGTGTCAACTAGATGAAAAAGCGTTTCTTACAAAAATTGGATATGCGCGCAAGTGGGCCTATAATTGGAATCCTTGGAAACATATTCTCGATTTTTGTCGGACTAATCAAATTCATGTTTTGGGCATAAACACCGAAGTGGACGACCCGCAAAAATCATTGATCAGGCGAGATATTTATTCCGCTCAGATCATTGGACAAGCCTTAATCCGAAATCCCGGGGCCTTAATTTATGTGGTCGATGGGGACTATCATGTCTCACCCAATCACCTTCCGAGAGAGGTCTCAAATCGCTTGAGCCCCCTAGGGATAAACCCTGAATCTACCATCATTTACCAAAATTCAGAAACCTTGTATTGGGCCTTGGCTGAAGAACGCAAAGAAGAGGCCGAGGTACTGCAAGTGACCACGGAGAGTTTCTGTTTGATGAACACCGTTCCGGCTACAAAATTGCAATCGTATTTGGATTGGCTCGAGTACGCGGAAGAAGGATATTTTCCCGTCAGTGGAAATTGGGCCGAGCTTTTTGGTGAGAATTATTTCGCTCAATTGCAGAGTTTTATCCAAAATCTGGACAGCGTGTTCCAATTCAAATTTCCCATGGAAAGCTTGGAAAGGCTAACGGTCTATTCTTCCCGCAATCTTGACTTTACCGAGGTAGTGCAGGGAACTCCTCAGCTTCGTGGCCACCTTCGTCGCATCAAGGAAAAAATCAGGCGCGGGGAAGGTTTTCTGATTGAATATGAGGAAGGGGGGGTCGATTCCTATTTGATCTACTTGCCCAACTCCAGCATCAACCAAGCCGCGGAGGAAGCGACTCATTTCATGAATGTGGTCTTACGCGGACCATTGAAAAAGATGCCCAAGGGCAGTGATTATTTTTATTCCAATGTCTTGACTGAGGCTTTAGGATTTTTCGGGTCCAAAATGATTAATGAAAAGCGGAAGGCTCCGACGGAAAGCAATTTACGCTCCTTCCTGGGTAAAATGAAACAGGGTTTGGAATTCCCAAATCAAGCGGAGACAGTTAAAATTTCGCGTTTTATCCTTCAGCATTTGCACTTGGAAAAACGCAGCTCCAGCGAAATAGATTTTCGGAAAAAATTTACGGAATTGTATGCCGATCGGTCCAGCTTGCCGCAAATTTTCAGTACCCAACTTGGGTATATGCTAGGGAATCGACTTTATTATTCTGTAAAAAAAGGCTTTATTCCTTTGAAGGATATTCAGGCCTTGTTTTACGATCGTTTTGATACTTCCGGGCATGCCTTTGCAACTTATATTCGCATTGTTGTACGACTGAGGAGTATAAGGACTCCGCTGTCCGGTTCACATGAGGAGAGGCCCGCACCGTTTGCGGCCAGCGAATAGCTTTTTTTAGCCCTGTCTGATTACTTTATTAGACATGAAATTTTTTAAAAACGGCTTTTCAGACTTTAAAATCCTTTGTCTTTTCGTTGGATTTTCAGTTTGGGTTTCCCAAGCAGGCGATTTTACATATCAAGTTCGTTTAGCCATTTTTTCCGATCAACAATTTTTTTGGCCCGGGTTGACTGCCCTGCAAAAAACTCACCCCGGCTCTGAAAATGCTTCCAAACTATCTCTCCAGGAAAATGATTCTGTCTCTAAAGTTTTTTCACCTAAACTCGGCGTGCTCCCTTTGGAAATCAAATCCTACCAGGAATCGATTCCCTGTGATTCTTGTCATAGGCTTTCAGCCAACGGTATGGAATTTTATCTGGAAAATTATTTAAAGGATAAACTTTCAAACCGGTTTCCAAAATCACAAGTGGACTT
>JAYVCH010000118.1:0-3927 GCA_043750055.1 Fibrobacteria bacterium | reverse complement strand
CGTAGCGTAAAGTTCGTAGTCGGAGCCGGTCAATAAGTATCGGGCTGATGACTAAGCAAAATGTGAATGGTTTTCTGATAAGGAGACCATTTATTTTTTGGGTCTTCGGGCGATCGAGTGGGTGATTTTTGGCCATTTTGTAACTCGCGCGTTACTGTATAGGGCTTATGGGGATAATCTTGGCGATGCATTCATATCTCTGGAAGCATACACGTGAGGACCTTGAGCCGCAGATATTCCTCGTCCCGCAGGCCGTATGCCCGCCGCTGAATCACCCGGATCTTGTTGTTGAGTCCTTCCACGAACCCAAGCGGCACCTTGTTCTCCGGTCGGCAATAGGCCACGATACCGTCCCAGTGCTTCTCGATCATCTCCGCAAACTTCTCGTAGGACGGCAAGCGTTGCCACTTCAGCGATGCCTTCCAGTTGTCGAAAAACTTGCGGGCCCGGCCTTCCCGATCGTAGCTCCAAAGCTGCCCGAAGGTTTCCTTGAGAAGGTAGGCCTTGGAAAGGCGCTGATTGGCTGCCAGAAGCTTCTTGAGCGACCGCTTTCCATCCAGACTGAGATTGGCCTTCCTGGACAGCAGCGTGTATTTCTGCCCCTTAATGTAGGACCGTTCCTTGCCCGACAAGCGACCGTATTCGCTCTTGCGGACCTTGTCCAGCGCGTCTCCCAGGTGTTTCATCACATGGAACTTATCGAACAGAATGGCCGTGTTCGGGCAGTGCTTCAAAGTGGAGTTTCGGAATGGCTTCCACATATCCATGACCGCCAACCTAATTTTCCCGGTCTTCTTCTCTCCCCACTCCTTGAAGAACAGGTCCATGCTTTCCTCCGAGCGATCTACGCCACCAACCCAGATGGGCCGTTTCCGCAGCAGATCACTGATCACGATACGATAGGTGTGCCCTTTGCGGATCGAGATCTCGTCCACGCCTATGGCCTTTGGGGCGGGGCGGCCTGCTCGTCGGAGTTGCTCCTGCATGTACTGCTTGTCCAACTCCTTTGTTTGGTGCCAATCCAGGAAAAGCTCTTTGGCGATGCTTTGGATGCTTGCGGAACGGCAGCGGCGCCCAACGTAATAGGCAAAACGCTTCGTATAGAAAGGGTTGTCCGCGAGGAAGGAAAGCCTTTCCTGCTTCACCTTGCCGCAGCTCCGGCACTCGACGCGGCGAACCTCCAGGTCCAGGAAAATGCGGAGTCCTCCGCAGGAAAGGTCTCGCACACGTCGCCGCTTCCGGTCGTAGAAGCTTCGGTGGCCCAGGCCGCAAGTACCGCAGACTGTTTTTTTTCGCGGCGCGTAAGGGTGACAACGCGGGCGTGGGCATCGCCGAAGATCCCTTGTACAGTGGGAAGCGGCAGAAAGCCTGGGAAGCGGTATGCATCTTCAAGTTTCTTGGAATGGATCATCCGCAAAACGTACCAAAATTCGAAGCCTTCAAAGGATGCGGAAGCCCCCGTGAACACAGGGCTAAAGGGGTATCACACCCCATTTTTCACCCACTCGATCGCCCGAAGACCCGATTTAATGGATATACAAAAGAGTCCAACAGCTAAACGATTTTACAAAGCCGCAAGTTTACTTGGCACGTTCGGATAAAAGCTCCCCCCTCACAACCCCCGATGATGGTCCTTCACCCGCATCATCGCCTTCTCACCCAGCCCAGCCTTTTTCGCAAACTCAGGCCAGGCTTTAACCGCTTCCCCAACTTGCACCATTATTTTTGGTGCTGTCCCAATCCCAAACTGCTCTGCAAGGAGTAGCAAATCTTTCTTCCGATGATTTAAAAACTTGCCATTGACTCCCATCAAATGTTGATGAGTCCATTTCCCTTTGGGGTTGTAGGCATGAGTTAAATCATACGCCGGTGCCAACTGCCAATCATTTTCTTCCATATCTTCCTTAAGTAAAAAGGAAAAATTTTTAGGATGGTCATCGCAATTAGCGGCCATAATGTTAAATGTCATTCTGCGAAAGGCTTCTGTAAGCGCGTCGTAATTGAGTCCGAGTTTTTGGATGATTAAAAACAATTGACTGTAATCGTGCGTCGCGCGTTGTTTATAATCGAGATGAGCCATGGCGCATAAGGATTGTAGATGATGCTTATTGTTGCCGCTCCGATCAAAACGCGAGGTCATAAAATGAGCCCGACCGTTTTCTTCGAGGAGCTGGCAGGGGGCCATTGTGATGCCCGCAACTTTGGCCATGAGTGAATACGCATATTCAACGCGTCCATAATCTAGTGTTCCACCTAACTCGCGATCTGGACCCATCCCATCAAATTTTAAAATCCAGGGTTCGAATCCTTTATCCATTTCGAATTGGCCCGCGCGAATTTCTTTGGTTTTTTTATTCCAGGCAATGACTGCTTTTGCGCGTGCTCCTCCGGCGGAAGTTCCGAGCTGAATGATTTGTGCGAGCGACGTTTTCGTGAGTGCGTCCGAATCAAAATGTCCATACAATGCACTTCGCGCACTTTCGACTAATTTGGAAAGTTGAATTGCCGTAGTACTTTGAACACTAGGACTTCGAACAGGTTTAAACTCCAGGGCTCCCATTCCGCGCTTGCCCATATAGGCGAGCCGATCCAGGGCTGTGATTTCGTTTTTCGCGACTCCTTTAGAAGCCATCCATGCATCGATCAAGGCATTTCCAAAATCATCCGGCAGCGCATCGGCAATAAATGCGGGAAGCCGTTTGTATGTACTTTCTGGCAGGTCTGTAAATACAAAAGGGCCGGTTCCGTTTGTCAGTGGTAATTGAATCGGTGCAAGTTCAATTCCTGATTTTAAAAATGACGCTGCATATTCAAAAGCATAAAAGCCCAGTTTTGGATCGAGCGCGAGTGCGCCGACGATTCGGTCCCAAATATTGACTTCAATAGTTTCGACGGGTTTATACATTGCGATTTACTTTTCCCTTTGAATTTGTCTTTGCTTTTACCTTTGGTTTTGGCTTTGAAGCTCTTTGCCGTTTTGGTTTTTGTTTCAGCATTTGCATAGGACTAATGGATACGGTGGGCGCGAGAGTTTGTATCCAGCTCTCTTTCCCCAAGGTATGGAGCACTTGTAGCAGGGATGAAACGGTGGATCCGTTTCCAGCTTCTAAATTTTTAACGGCATTTAAAGCAATGCAAGCGCGTTCCGCAAGAACTTGTTGGCTAATATTTTGCCGTACCCGCAAATCACGTAATTGTTCACCGAGAATCACTTCATAGTTATTTTTCATGATTTATTCGTATCATTTACCTAGTGGTGAATGCCAATGAATCTTAATTATACACAATTTTTATTCAACAGTCCTAAATAAGTCCATTATATCCTATTTTACCACTCAACAGCCCTAAAAAAGGCTAAAGTTAAGGAATCAATGCAGATAAAACTCCTAAAAAACAGACTGACATTTTTTTCCTATCTCCTCAGCCTTTCGTCGCTCTTGATTATTTTCCATCCCTACAATCTCCTCGCCGCCTCAGGCACAAGCTCCCTTGACTCCACCCTCACTCCCTACCACGGAACCGCTTTCGACCTCGAACACAAAACTCCAGCCTATAGCGAAGTCAATTGTGAAAATTATCACAACGGAATACTAATATGCATTAAGACCACTTTTTCTGGTCAAGATGGAAAACCTCTGGCGCGGAAAAATTTAAACTTTGATCGCTTTCCTTTTAAACCAGATTATGTTTTCAATGATGATCGCACCGGTTATGAAGAAGGCGCCAAAGTAGAGTCGCAAGCCATCGTAGTTCATTTCCGCGATTCGACCCATGCACCTGTCAATCAAAAATCGATTCAGGTTCCCGAGCCCTGTATTATCAATGGAGGAGCATAGGTAAATCGAAGCCCTTTTTCAATCCTAATCCCCCCAAGTTCCCATTGCAAATGCACCCTTTCCCAGAAAAATCTCTTATCGGCAAATCTTC
>JAYVCH010000117.1:0-3004 GCA_043750055.1 Fibrobacteria bacterium | reverse complement strand
ACTCCCAACGAAATCACCAGACTCTCGTTACGCAAAGAAGTCTTGTATCGAAAGATCATAGAGGAATGGGGCATTGAACCATTGCGAGGGGTTAGAACTCTCCTGGAACGATTTGAGGACGGTGGCATTCCCTGTGCAATTGGCTCCTCAACCCACAGACTCAACATCACCACCTCGTTGGAATTGCTTGGCCTCGGAAGATTTTTTCGAAACCTAGTTACGGCCGAGGATGTTCAGCAGGGTAAACCCAATCCAGAAGTCTTTTTACTCGCAGCCAAAGGTTTGGGCCGAAACCCAAATCGTTGCGTCGTTTTTGAAGATGCACCCATGGGAATTGAAGCTGCCTTGGCGGGAGGCATGAAAGCCATCGGTTTAACTACCACTCATTCCAAATCCGTTTTAGCCAAGGCCACTCTAGTGATACGAAGATTGGATGAAATGGATATTGATAGGCTGGAAAATCTTTTTGACTGAACCACTCCCCTTGTCGAACGCGACATCATCTCCTCAAGCCGACCACGGACTGCATCTTAACCGTGAGCAAAGGGAATATGTCCGTCGAGAAGTCCTTCGCCGCACCCTCGAAGAACAAAAAGATCTATGCAAGCGTACGAAGGATCTTTCCCTCGAAGTCATTATCAACGATGCCTTATACCAGGAACAAGAACGATTAAGAGGTGAAAAAAAATCAAAGACAACGCGAGTGCTAGCCCAATTTTGGGGAAAAGTGGCTGATCAATTTCATCAAGTCACTGATGAGAAACGCGAAGAGATCCTGGCTCAAATAGTCGACATGTATGTCAAGGAAATCATGGGATACTTTAATCCAGTCATTCATGGCCTAGCGGCACGCATTATTCCCTGGGGCCTCAAAGCCATGTTGAGTCGGTTTTCTCCCAAAGCCATACTTAAATCAATGAGTACGCGACTCAATCTGGAAGAGAACTTAAACATTACAGGCCCAGTGGACTCCATACGTAAATTGGCAGGCAAGGCCACCCTTATCATGGCGCCAACCCATGTCAGCAACTTGGACAGTGTCGTCATTGGGCTTGGACTTTACATGTCCCAACTGCCCCCCTTCACTTACGGAGCCGGACTAAACCTATTCAGTAATCCGGTGATTTCCTTTTTCATGAATAACGTAGGCGCATACAAAGTGGATCGCCGTAAAAAAAACGGAATATACAAAAGCGCCTTGAAGCAATACGCCACCTTGTCTATGGAAATGGGACAGCATAATCTTTTTTTTCCCGGAGGCACACGCAGCCGCAGTGGCGAAGTCGAACAACATCTTAAACTGGGCTTACTGGGTTGCGGAGTCAATGTTTACGTTTCCAACTTATTAAAGGGAAAACCCCATCCCGATCTTTTCATCATCCCTTGCACGCTTTCCTATGGATTGGTTTTAGAGGCCCGTTCATTAGTCGATGACTATTTGAAAGAAACCGGAAAGAGCCGATATATCCGTGTACGAAGCGATTTCAATCGACCTATGCGTGTGTTAAATTTTTGGCGTAACTTGCAAAGTATGGATTCGAAAATCCATATGCATTTTGGTGAGCCTTTGGATTTGTTTGGAAACCGAGTGAATGAAAATGGCATCAGTTATGACTCCCACGGACGTGTCGTAGACCGAAAAAAGTATGTGGAGCAAGATGGCCAGACGATAGCGAATTCTCAACGTGACCAAGAGTATACGCGCGAGTTGGGGCGTAGCATCCAAGCCTCGTTCCTTAGAAATAACGTGACGCAAAGCACTCATACAGCAGCCTTCGCACTATTCGAAGTCATGAGAAAAGCACATCCCAATTATGATCTCTATCGAATTCTGCGTACAGAAGGCCTCGATACTGGAGTGCCGAAAAAAGTGGTCTTAACCTGCCTGGCTACGGTACTGAAAAAATTGGGAGCCATGGCAGAGAGCCATCAAATCCTCCTTGCCCCAGACTTGGTCGCAACCAAGGCAGAGGATGTTTTTGCAAAAGCGATGACGCATTTTCGAAGTTTTCATAACAATGAAGTGATTAGAGAAGCGTCGGAACAAGTCTACACCTTAAATATTAAATTGCTTTACTATTATCGAAATCGCCTGGAACATTATGGGCTGAGTGGATCGAATTGAAAGGGAGACAATGGAAACCGTAGGCGTAATTGGTGGAGGAAGTTTCGGCAGTGCGCTAGCCGATTTGATTGGTACAAATGGACATTCCGTTTTGCATTGGTATCGAAATGAAGCCTCGGCCGTTGAGTTCAATACCACGCGATGCAACCAAAAATATTTACCTGGACTTACTCTGAGTGAAAATATCACCGCCACACATGATTTAAAAAAAGTTGCCTATTCGGCAAGATTGCTGATCATTTCCATACCAAGTCTTCATTTTCGCTCCGTTGTTCGGCAATTGGGTAATTGGGTCGATGGCTCGCATATTCTGGTTTCCACAACCAAGGGTATTGAAGCCGAATCCTTTAAATTGATGACCGAAATTCTTAAAGAAGAAACCTGCTGCCTCAAAATTGGAGCACTATCTGGCCCAAACCTTGCCAAGGAAATCGCTGCGCGCAAACCCAGTGGAACAGTCATTGCCAGTCGCTATGACGAGGTCACTCAGAAAGTACAGGCGGTTCTTTCCGGCCCGTATTTCCGAGTGTATAGCAATAAAGATATCTATGGGGTCGAGTTGGGTGGCGTTTTAAAAAACGTCTATGCTATTGCTACAGGCTTGGTCGCGGCTTTACAAATGGGCGACAATACCTTGGGCATGCTCATCACCAGGGCCTTGGCGGAGATGAGTCGTTTCGCGGATAAAATGGGTGCAAACCCGTTGACTTTTTTAGGATTAGCGGGTGTGGGCGATCTCGTCACAACATGCACTTCTCCTTTAAGTCGGAACTATCGCATCGGTAGAATGTTGGGCGAAGGTGCAACCTTGGACGAAGCTGTCGCGCGTATCGGAGAAGTAGCGGAGGGAATCAATACCATTCGCATTGTAAAACAAAA
>JAYVCH010000116.1:0-5190 GCA_043750055.1 Fibrobacteria bacterium | reverse complement strand
CTCACATCGCCTTCGACAAGCGTATCGACTAAAACCTGAAACCGTTCCAAACCACCGGCAGTAATGATTTCTCGGATTTTGTCGAGAAGAATAGTGTGTTGAGCGGTTTCAACTTGATCTAAGGTGGGAACGGGTTTGCGAGGGATTTTGACTTTGGAAAAGCTTTCGATATTTCGCAGACGGAAAAGGTCGCGCCCGGAAGCGAAGCTCAAGGCCAACCCTTTTTTGCCGGCACGTCCCGTACGTCCGATGCGATGGATATAATCTTCTGTGTCTTTGGGAAGGTCGTAATTGACCACCATTTCCACGTCTTTCACGTCAATGCCACGCGAGGCCACGTCCGTCGCCACCAGTATTTCGACCGTGCGTGAACGGAATTTGGCCATGATGCGATCACGAACATTTTGTTTATGCTCGCCATGCAAGCCTTCGGCGGAATAGCCGCGAGCTTGCAAGTGTTCAACCAGTTCATCAACGCCAATGCGGGTATTGCAAAAAACTATGCCGAGTTTAACGCGATGGAAATCAAGGACGCGAGTCAGGGCTTCGAGCTTCATGGGTCCTCGTACTTCCATATACGCCTGTTCGATGGCGGGCACGGACATAGCTTCGGTCGAGGTTTTGATCGTCAGCGGATTCTTGAGAAACTTGGTGGCCAAGCGTCTGATGCCGGGTTGCATGGTTGCTGAGAACAAAACGGTTTGGCGATCTCCGGGTACATGACTGAGGATTTTTTCCAAATCTTCTTGAAATCCCATGTCTAACATTTCATCGGCTTCATCCAAGACCACCATTTTAACTTGGTCGAGCTTGAGGCTGCCGCGTTCCAAATGATCGATGAGACGTCCTGGAGTCCCAATCACAATTTGCGCACCGCGTTTTAGTCCGTGCAACTGACGGTCATAGGCTTGACCGCCATAAATGGGAAGCGCATGCAAGTTACGTTTATGCTTTCCGATTTTTCCAACTTGTTCCGCTACCTGAATGCAAAGCTCGCGTGTGGGGCAAAGGATGAGTGCTTGGCAAACATTTTTCGAGGCGTCGATTTTTTCCACGGCCGGTACGGCGAAGGCGATGGTTTTTCCGGTTCCGGTGCTGGACTGCCCGATAACGTCGCGGCCTTCCATGATGGGTGGGATAGCGTCGCCTTGGATGGCGGTGGCAATTTCGAAACCCATTTCCTCGATACTCTTGAGGGTTTCTTTGGATAAAGGAAGTGCGGTGAACAGGACTTTAGACATGATACTCCTAAATGATTTTTGCGGGCTCGAGCTCGCTGGAGCCGCTTGCGGACGATGCACAATAGCTTTTTATCTCGAATCGGCCAACAAAAATGGGGGTAAGTGTTTGGTAAATCGCTGCTTCTGCTCCGGAAATGCGGTTAGTGATCAAAATCAATCCGTTCGAAATTTGAGGTGGTCGAATAATTTGGGTTTTGCATGCACGCTTCTCCCATCTGTTGAGACTAAATGGGGAGGTTCCTTGGAAGCTACCTGACCCTTTTGAATTCTCCACGAATTAAAAAAGGCTAGCGCAGAAATGAATCTACCACATGAATTTAATAGGATGAAGAGCGAGAGATAGACCATGGAACATGGTCTATTCTAAAACTGAAGTGTCCGAAAGCGGAAATCATCAGGCCAAAAGACTGCGAAGCATCCAAGCCGTTTTCTCATGCACCTGCATTCTTTGGGTTAGCAGGTCCAAGGTTGGTTGATCGGAAACTCTTTCGGAAACCGGGAACACTGAACGGGCCGTACGCACCACGGCTTCATGTCCTTGCAACAACTTGACGATCATGTCCTGCGCGGCCGGGACACCTGCCTCTTCTTTGATGGAAGACAATCGAATGAAATCCTCATAGGTGCCGGGCGCGGGCATCCCCAAGGCTCGTATTCGCTCTGCAATCAAATCCACGGCCAACGCAAGTTCGTTATATTGAGTCTCAAACATTAGATGCAAGGTTTGAAACATTGGACCAGTGACGTTCCAATGGAAATTATGCGTCTTGAGATAGAGGGTATACGTGTCGGCGAGCACTCGCGACAAGCCCTGGGTGATTTCTTTTCGATCTGTTTCCGCAATGCCTATATCGATATTCATTCATTCACTCCGAATTGAGGTTGAGTTGGAAGATACGCAATTTCACCGGAATTCCAAATTAAATTTTCATCTAAAAGTATGGAAACGAACGGATATCAAAACCAGGATTTATTGGATTTAGACTTCCACGATATTTTCCCAGGCCAGGTTGAAAATTTCTGCCAGATTTGCCTTTTCCACAGTCCTATTTTCTTTATCAATCCAAAGCGTAAATGCCACTGCGACAATCACATCGCTATGATCATCAATATATTTGGTTGCCGAGTATAGCACCAAAGCTGCACCATGTTTGAGCGGATGTCGCCACAAAGGTCCCATATAGGTTTTGTGTACGGAAATGGACTAGGTGGGACGTTCAATATGCCCATCTGGATAGCGGGCAAAACGCGTTTCTTCACGCGGATGGACCGGCTCGTTGTTGGGCCAGGGCCAGCCCCCAAATTGGGTCCGTTGATAATCGGTGAATGCCTGTTCAATTTCCTGCCGGGTGTTCATCACAAAGGGACCGTATTGGGCAACTGATTCGTCTATGGGTCGGCCTTGCAATAGCAGTAGTTCCGATTCCTTGTCCCCGTTGATCATACGAAACTCTTCTTCGGGACGAAGGGTGATACTCTGTCGCGATTTAATATTACGATCTCCGTTTTTCAAGGATTCGCCCCGAAAATAAAACAAAGTCCGGTTGGTTCCCGCGACCGCCGGTGGCAATGTCCATTCCGCATATGGATCCATCCGAAGCGTCCAGATAGCGACATCGGAAGTGGATCTGGAAGCCCAGGAATGGGGGGGAGGCGATGGTGGTCTGACGCCTGCATAAGTCCCGGCCACCACCGTAACCGTAGTGATACGTCCACTCAAGTCTTTAATCGCCATTGCGGGAATGTCTTTATTCCACAACATTACAAAATGGGGTTCAACCATTTTATCAGACTTGGGAAGATTTAACCAGATCTGAAAGAGTTCCAGTGGGTTGGTGCTTTTCCTGTCGGTCAACGGAAACATTTCGGAGTGGACAATTCCTTTTCCCGCCGTAACCCATTGCACGTCACCACCTCCGAACCGAGCCGTTGCGCCTAAGGAATCGGCATGGTCAATAAGCCCCCGTCTCACCAAGGTTACGGTTTCAAAGCCACGGTGAGGATGGGGAGGGAACCCCGGAATCGTTTCACCATGATACATGCGCCAGCCGCCTTTACCCTCGAAATCATTTCCCATATTTCGGTCTTCAAGGGAAGCGTCCGGCCCCATGGATTCGTTTCCAGCGGGATAGGCATCGTCATGGTAGGCACAAAAGAGAAATGGATCTGGAGGCTGCCAAGGAAAGCCCAGAGGTGCAATATTTAAGATAGCGTCGGACATAAGATTACCCTTCTTAATAAATTCGGGTGGAACTTTTAATAACTCAAGCCAGCTTCGACATAAAGTTTTTCCTTATTAAGCAGCCCCACTTTGACTCCAAAAATAGCGATGGTTATTTTCGCTTCCGTGCCCCAGTCCATGCGAGAAAAATGACTGAATCGGTTTTCTTCAAAAAGGGTAACACAGGCAGCGAAGGTGCCTTTTTCATCCGCTCTTTTACCCAATACAAATCCAACCCCAAATTTGTTCGCCATGGGATAAATTTCCTCGGCAAGATAAAACCCAGTGATGTTTCCCATCCATTCGTGACTATTTTGGAATTGGGCAATTAGGTCATATTCAAATCCGACCAAGTTGTAACTGCTATAGTACAAGCCCACCATTGCGTTCATGCGCTCTTCGGCATGCGGTGAAGTCGCTGGAAAAACCATAAAGATCAAAAAGGCCAAGAGTTTCCCTCGGAAGGATTTTATATTCTTCATATACATTGAAAAGGTAAAACAAGTACTCTCAAATCGCGAGTGGAGTTCAGATATGACCTTGCGCCTTTTGGCGATTTCAGGAAGTCTGCGGGCAGCGTCGGGAAATACGATTCTTCTTCGTGCCGCGGCTTTATTGGCTCCTTCTGGAATGGAGATTCAGATTTATCCCGGACTTCAAGACTTGCCCCATTTCAATCCTGATTTAGATTCCGAAAATAGTGTACCTCCCAAATCAGTGGAAAATTTGAGAAGTCAAGTGCGAAAGGCTCAAGCCCTTTTGTTCTCCACGCCCGAGTACGCGCATGGTGTACCGGGATCTTTAAAAAATGCGCTTGATTGGTTGGTCAGCACACCAGAAATGGTGGGAAAACCGGTTGCGATTTTTAATCCTTCGCCAACGTCTCAGTTTGCCCAAGCGTCGCTTGCCGAAACACTCAAAGTTATGTCCGCGTATTTAGTTCCCGGCGGTTCAATTACTATGGGTTTACAAGGGCGCAAGCTTGATGTTAAAGGAATCTGTCAGGATCCAGAACTTGCAGAGAAAATATCTAACGCTCTAACAATCCTGGGAAAAGCGATTAAAACACGTTCCTTAATGACCTGAAATAACTACGGATATCCAAGACCCGTTTATTGTAAAATCTTTTCGAAATCAAACAAGACTATCGCATAAAGCGATGGTTTGGACAAGGAGCATTCCATGCACATTGAACAGACCCCAGAAAATGGCAAAGTTAATTTTCATATCACCGGTTCCCTTTCCGGAACGGAAAAATCCACCATCCACCTATTCGAAACGGTTTCCATCACCCTTGAATCCAAACCCGTGGAAATTGTATTGAACCTAGCTCGAGCCACCTATTTGGACAGTATGTCGATTGGGCTACTGGTGGGTATTCTACTCAAATGCAAAGAGAAGCGTGTGGGATTTAGAATCGAGGGGATGCCACCGCATATTCAAGAAGTCCTTGATACCGTGGGCCTAAAGAAAATATTCCCCCAACTTTATTAATGATTTAATTTTCGGATCATATTGCCATATTCTTTTTCTGCAGAAGCAGCACGTTTGGTAATAGACTTGTTCAACCAGGCTTTGCAATTCGGAGATTGATAAAAGATGCCCTACTCAAGAAACCGTAGTCTATTGAGCCATTTTTGATTTGATAAATTCCGATACTGATGACATGGACTTTAGCTTTGGACACCAACTCAGGGTGTTTGTAAAGCACATTATAAAGTGTGGGCA
>JAYVCH010000115.1:0-6292 GCA_043750055.1 Fibrobacteria bacterium | reverse complement strand
AAGTTCCCACAGGAATTTTTTCCAAACTTGTTCGCCAAACTCCGTCCTTCCCCTTTGCCATCCAATAATCGTAACGTGCAGGTTCCCCTAAGGGTCGGGAATAAAGTTCGAGAAGGATTCGGGTAGCATTGGGAGCATGAATTGCGAAATGAGCGATCGATCCCTGGGTCGAATCTAGGTGGCCTCCCAAGCTGGTTTTGAGCTGTGCCCATTTGTTTTTATCCACGCAAGAATATGGACCTTGATCGGGGTGTTGGGTACCGAGAGTGGAGGAGGCTATTGAAGTGACGGATTGCATAGGGCCCTTTTTGAATTACGAAGGTCACCGGCCATCGAGTCGGAATCAGGGTTGAATTCGATGCGAATGGTAAAGTTAGTTCACGGTTGAAAGGCGAGCAATCGCACCCTGCGCTGGCTTTGTCCTTCCAAATCCAGATTGGTACTGAACGTTTCTTCAGCAAGAACTTCGACATCCGTTTTAGGGGAAAAGGGACGGCCAGCATCGGCTATGAAGACCTGGCTTCCCTGTTTGCGAGCAAGTACTAGCCATTGCAATAATTTCAACGATGCGGTGCGATCATAAAAAAGATCCGCGATCAACATGACCTCCCACTCTTTAGGTGGTGGACTATCCAGCATATTCAGGCACAGCGTTTCCAATTGATATCTATTAGCTTTGGCATTTTGTTTTGCCAGCTCGAGTGCGATGGGGTCAATGTCATTGGCCAGAACTCGAACTGCTCCCGCCTTCAGCGCCGCGATTCCCGGTATTCCGCAACCGCAACCAAAATCCAAAACATTTTTATTCACTACGATTTCTGGGTGGATTTGAATGAACTTTGCCATCAGTCTCGCTGCCGGCCATACGGTGGCCCAGTAGGGAATATCTTGCTCAACTCCAGTTTCCGCTTCCCAGGCCATCCAAAGTTTGAATACATCTTGGGTCTGATGAGCAAGCAAGTCCTCTCGATCAGGCACCGTGATCAGGGAAAGTTGTTCCAGCATAAGCTGTGAAGATGGGATTTTTTTGGAATCGGGCACTCTAATTCTCCAATTTCCCGAGAGACGCAATGAGAAGCGCGTTCCGCTCTAAAATAACTCATCCTGGCCTTTATATATTTGCTTAGACATGGATTTGCATAGATCCAGGAAAACAGGATATTTGAATGAATTCTCAACTTGGTCATGATCAGAATTATTCTTCCTGGCTAGCCAAGCGGCATCCTCTCTTGAGTGGTCACGGACTTTGGCTGCGAGGTGGAGAATGGAATACTCTTTCCCACACAGAATGGGAAAAAAGGTCAACGCGAGTTCTCATTACACGCCTTTCTACTTATCTCGACACTTCCGAGTCCTTTACCCATCCACTACTTTATCAAGCTCTCGCTGATTTACCGGATGTGTTCCCCGACATGGCATTTCTGCCTCCGCCCAAAGACGCCGATATCATGACCCGTGACCAAGTTCCATGGATGTTGGGGACGCAAAGCAAACGAGGTCCACTCGCTTTTGATGTGATCGCGTTTAGCAATGCCATCGTGCAAGAATTAGTCAATCTGCCCTCGCTCATGGAACAAAGTGGATTGCCCCTCGCCCCCGCTGACCGCTTGGATAGAAAAGACATTCCGCTTTTGATTTTGGGCGGCGCCAATGCTTATCATGCCTCACTTTTGGATCATGAAGATTCTCCCGTCGATGGAATTTTTACGGGCGAACAAATTGAAGATATTCAACTTTTGATTTCAATGTGTTCGGAAGCGAAACGGATTGATCTACCCAAACGAAACTTACTAGACCGGCTAATGATGGTTCCCGGATTCGCTCAACCGGGTAAGGGTGACCGCACCCGTAAACGCAATAATGAAACCTTGGACTTGCGAAAAGTCAAAGCGGCTCGACCCGTGATCTACAAGCTTGAAGGCTTGGGGCAAGAACCCGTCGCGATCAGTCGCGGTTGTCCTGCCTTTTGTTCTTTCTGCGCAGAAAGTTTTGATACCAAACCCTATCGCGAAAATCCCCAAGATGCCGTGGTCACCAATGCCCTGAAGTTAAAGGCTGATATGGGTCTTGAGGGAATTGATCTATTCAGTTTCAATTTCAATTTCTACCAGGATTTATATCCGTTATTAGAGGTTTTGTCCAAGCACTTTAGCGCAATTGGGTTAAAAAGCCAACGTTTTGATATGATCGCACGCGATCCCGCCATTCTGGATTACTTGCGGGCCGTTGGAAAGGGAAGCCTTACATTTGGAATGGAAGGTATTTCACAACGGTTGCGACGTTATTTACAAAAAGGTTTAGACGAACCTGACCTATGGAAGGCACTGGGAGCCGTACTGAAGCGACCGCTGCGAGAATTAAAAGTTTTCCTCATTTTGACCGGCCTTGAAGAAGAGGAAGACTTTGTAGAGTTCGCCGATTTCGTGAAACGGATGCCGGATGTCATGAGAAATTCATCGGGAACGCCGCGAGTGGTTTTTAGCGCCACACCTTTGGTGCGTTTTCCCTGGACACCGCTAGAATTTTCTCCCGCGTTCATGCCTGAAGTTTATACAAAGGCCGCGCGGAAAATCGGCAATATCGCCCGAGCAGCAGGGTTTGAATATCGGGACGCGGCGGATGAAGCCGAAAATTATGTGTCACAAGTGTTGGTACGCGCAGACCGTCCTGGTTTTTGGACTGCATTGAAAAAAGCCGTGGCCGAGACGCGATTCAAATATTTTCGGCAAATGGATTCCGGATTTATGAAGGTGCTCCGACAAAAATTGGCGTCCGAAGGAATTGATGACAATCAGGCTTTGGGTGGCTTTGATTTGGAAGAGAGTCGCAACAAACCTTGGACACGTTGGGAAACGGGGGTTCGGCGTGAATTTCTTCACGTGCAATATAAGCGTGCCCGCCGCTTTGTTGATCCGGGCTATTGTTTGGGAACGACCCAAGAAGAGGCTTCCTGCTTGGCCTGCACAGCATGTGAAACCAAAGAAGAAATGGATTTTTTAACCGATGTTCGACGCAAGCATGTAGCCGATTCCGAAGGCTTTAGTGAAAGGCGAAAACTTGTGCGCTTATCGGCCGTTCCCGTAACCATTGGGGTACGGTGGACTTCCAAAGTGATTGGCTTGCCCAGAAAATATCCTGCACTTGTGCTTGCGAGTTGTCTGATGCGTGCAGACAAGGCTTTGACACCAAATTTCTGGCGGTTCCGAGAGGCTTGGAGTCAAACTGGAAAGGAAGTTTGCTGGGTTGCCGGCGACGATGGCATGGTATTGGATTGGCTTCCCGATGGCCTGGGTATTTTAAGGGAAAGACTTACCAATCCTGATTTCCTTAACAAGGTTAATGATTTGTTGGTGGAATGGGGGGAAGTCTTGGGCGAGTTTCCGGCGCAAAAACCGGAAGGGAGTACGGAAGCTTTTGTATTTCGATCACCCTATCGATTGAATATGGATGTCTATGCAAAGGCCCATGGATTGCGCTATACCTTGAAAAAGAATGGGGGTGTTTCAACTTGTGAATGGAGCAAAGATTCTTTGAAAAAACGTTTGGTCAAATCCGTGACGGCAGTGGAAATGAACGAAGGCTTAGAAAAGCATTGGATCGTAAAAGTGGAGGCGTTCAGTAAATTCAATCCCGAAGATTTTCTCAGGGAAGCTTTTGCCATACCCAGTTCCGAAGATTGGGTTCGAGTTTTGGCTATCCGATCTCCATTTGAAATGGCTAATGAGATAATTGCAGTATGATTCTCGGACTTGCCCGCCATTTTCAAATTCCCCATAAAAAATTTTCGCTGTTGAACGGAGGAGCTTTTGATACTTGGTCGGAGTGGTATGACACCACCGAGGTCCATGCACGCGAGGTGCCCAAGGCCGATTCCAGTTGGGAAAAATGTTATTGTAGTAATCTACCCAGAGCCATGTACACGGCCAAATGGCTGTATCCGGGTCCGATAGAGGTCACGCCGCTTTTACGCGAAGTACCCTATTCTCGATTCCTTCCTCGCAATCTCCACTTTCCCTTATTCATGTGGACCACCAGCAGTAGAGTGGGTTGGTTTTTGAACCATAAGTCACAGGAAGAGAATCGATATCAAACCTTCGAAAGGATCGAAAAATTCTTGGCAGTGCTAATGGAAAGACATGGGAAAAACGATCGAGTGCTGATTGTCAGCCATGGATTTCTGATGCAATATCTGGAAAAAGAATTGGTCCAGCGCGGATTTAAAGGGGACGTGCCCCTTCGTCCCCGCGGGGGAATCATTTACGAGTTTAAGTCCTGAATATATTTTTCACCCATACCGAGAGGCGATATGGGTGAATTTGCCTAGTCGCGATTACTGAAGTATTCGCGAGAAAAAGCTTTGCCTTGATTCCCACCACTGCGACGTTTGCCAGGTCCATTGGATCCGCCTTCACGAGAGGGGGCAGCATGCCTTGGTCCACCTTGGGAAGTCCCCTGAGTAGGAACCGTTTTCGGCAAATGGGAAACCTGGGAGTTACTAGGCCGTCCTTCTTGAGGATGCCCTCCTTGCGGACGACTTCCGCCTTGACGGGATTGACTTTGGCCACCATTACGAGATGAAGTTCCATTATGGTCTGGACGAGGTCCACGCCCTTGTCCTCCTTGGCGATTCTCACGAGGAGCTTGCACCATATTGGTGTCGAAGGCCGGGGTTTCAAAAACGTTTATACGCTTTCGGATTAATCTTTCAATGCCAGCCAATAGGCCTCTATCATCGGGCCCACAGAAGGACAGGGAAATTCCAGAAGCTCCTGCGCGGGCGGTACGTCCGATACGGTGTACATAGGTTTCCGGTTCGGCGGGCAAATCAAAATTCACAACATGGGTGATATCATCCACGTCGATGCCTCGAGCGGCCAAATCAGTGGCGACCAACACGCGAGTGGTGCCGTCTTTAAAATTGGACAAGGAACGCTGACGCGCGCCCTGGGATTTGTTGCCGTGTATGGCTTCAGAAGGAATGTTGTTGGCGTCCAACGCTTTACGCAGTCGGTCGGCACCATGCTTAGTGCGAGTGAAAACCAAAGCGCGACGCACTGAGGGATCGGATAGCACATGCTTGAGTAAGGCGGATTTTGAATCCTGACGGACAAAATAAATACCTTGCTCGATTTTTTCCACGGTGGAGGAAACGGGAGTCACTTCAACCTTTACGGGATTCTGCAAAAGCCCATCTGCCAATTTACGAATTTCCGGAGGCATGGTGGCGGAGAAAAACAAGGTCTGACGCTTGGTGGGAATTAAGGCACAAATGCGACGAACATCATGAACAAACCCCATGTCGAGCATTCGGTCTGCTTCGTCCAAAATGAAAATCTCAAGATGGCTCAAAGTCAATGCCCGCTGGCCCAACAAGTCGATTAACCGACCTGGAGTCGCAATTAGGATATCCACACCGCGCCGCAGCATGGCCTTTTGGGGACCTTCACCCACTCCGCCGAAAATAACAGCTTTGCGAAGGGGAAGATTTTTCCCATAGTCATTGAAATTTTCTTCAATCTGGGCTGCGAGTTCACGAGTTGGCGTCAACACCAAAACGCGAATGGCATTGGGAACTTTGGCCTTGGTGGCCATCAAATTTTGTAGGGTTGGAAGGGCGAAGGCAGCGGTTTTGCCGGTGCCGGTTTGGGCGCAACCGATTAGGTCACGGCCTTGAAGAATGGCGGGAATCGCCGCGGCTTGAATGGGTGTAGGGGTTGAATAGCCTTGGGTTTCAAGGGCGGTTAAAATCGACGGAATAAGATTCAAATCTTTAAAAAGCAACAGGTGCTCCTTTGACGCTTCGGTATGGAACAGGTGTCACCGGGTCCTGAGTGAGGTCCCCCTAGGACCGGTTCCTGGTTTTTTTACGAGGGAGAAGGCTGAAGTCTGATCCTAATCCGCGAAGGCGAGCAAATGAGGGGGAATAGCGCTAGCCTGAACAAAGGATACAAACAAACTACCAGAAGGCGAAGGTTTATTTATTCGAATACACAAAATTTATTCGAATACACAAAACTCGTTCCAATCGATTGAGATTTTTGACGGTTTGAACCCAAAGAACGCCATAGAATTTATTGGGATCATGCGGTTCTACCCAATTTAAATAGGACTGAAAATGGAGGTATCTTACATGTTGCTACGACAATGACTGGTTACTTTTTCTAGAAAGCATATTTTTGAATAAAGTTAAATTTTTTGGCTCTACAGTCATTCGTGTGGACGTAGTTTGAGGCCACCGCAATGGAAAAGTATAGCGATTCTGAAGTTGGCGAAGTTACGAAATCCTCGGGCG
>JAYVCH010000114.1:0-4294 GCA_043750055.1 Fibrobacteria bacterium | reverse complement strand
AGTTCCGGAAAGAATCTCTATTTTGTTTTTCTTCATTAAGAATTGAACGCCGCTACTGTTTTGCTTTGCGACCTCACGGGAGCGTTCAATAACTTTCGGGTATTGGACCGTAATATTTTCAGCGGTCAAACCGAATTCGGTGGCATGTTTTAATAGTTCGGCAACCTCTGCGCATTTCAACAGGGCTTTGGTAGGGATGCATCCCCAGTTCAAACAAATTCCGCCAAGATCGGCTTTCTCAATGAGGGCCACTTTTTTACCCGCTTGAGCGCCCTTAATCGCAGCGACATAGCCGCCCGGTCCACTTCCAATCACTACGATATCAAAATTCGTTTCCAATTTATTCTCCTAAAGCATCAGCCAAACAGGGTTTTCTAAAATGGACTTGAGGCCCGAAAGAAATTGCGCAGCCAAAGCACCATCCACAACGCGGTGATCAGAAGTCAAGGTCACCTTCATGGTTTCCTTTTGTTTTACCTTTTCGCCGTCTAAATAAATTTCCGTTTGTATGCCACCTACCGCCAGAATTGCACTTTGAGGCGGATTAATAATGGCAGTAAATTCTTCCACTCCATACATGCCCAAGTTTGAGATAGTAAACGTTCCGCCTTGGAATTCCTCAGGTGCCAATTTCCCGGCCTTGGCCTTGGCAACCAAACTCTTAACCTCACTGGACAAATGGCCGAGTCCTTTTTGATCCGCATCACGGACGATGGGAGTAATCAATCCCCCCTCAATCGAAACGGCAACACAAATATCGATGTTGGCATTCTGTCGAATCGCCTCGCCCATAAAGGATGCGTTGACCATAGGATGCTGTCGTAATGCGAAGGCAGTCGCTTTGATAATCAGATCGTTCACACTGATTTTATAACCAGAGCTTCGATTCAGCTGGTTTCGAACCGCATTGAGAGCATCCATTTCGATTTTCATGGTTACATAAAAATTCGGGATGTTCTGATGCGAGTCCAATAATCGCTTCCCAATGGTTTTGCGCATCATGTTCAAAGGAAGGTCTTGAGTTTGTCCAATCGGAGCCATTGAACCATATAAGGGACTTTGAATGGGGCCATCGGAGGATTTACCAGAAGATCTGGCCGCAAGCGTATTGATTTGCGCCGGGGCCTCATAATTATCAATATCACGTTTCACAATCCGCCCCATGGGACCCGAACCCGATAATCCGACGAGTTTAATTCCGGCATCTTCAGCCATTTTTCGGGCTAGGGGAGAGGCTTTCACTCTTTCTCCCTGCGCTGGTGTTACGGGAAGCGCTTGAGGCGGAAGGCTAAGGCTGGGAGCATAGACCGCCGCGCGGGGCCCGGATCCATTGGTGATTGAAGTGGGAGCACTGGCCATTGCAGGTGCAGGCGTTGTCGCTCCGACTTTAGTAGCAACGAGGCCTTCACTTTTCATCATTGCCTTGGCCATGAACTCGGCAAAGTCTTCATCTTTTGTGTCTGTTAGGATCGCGATGAGTTGATTGACCTTGGCTGGGGAACCGTTCGGAACAAAGATTTTCCGAAGAAAACCTTCGTCCATACTTTCATAATCTACGGTGGTTTTATCGGTTTCCACACTGCAGAGCATGGTTCCCGCTTTTATAAAATCACCTTCATTGACCAACCACTTGGCGACTACGCCTTCTTCCATGGTAGGACTCAAACTGGGCATTAACATGCTGGTAGGCATTGGCCTTACTCCTTAAAGCGGGTGGCGGCCCATTCTGGGCCATTATTTACTTGATTCAAACCTTGTAAGTGACCTGTCTTACTGCTTTTATAATTTTATCAACTGAAGGTAGTGTGGCTGCCTCTAAGTTGGCTGCATAGGGCATAGGATTTTCACTTTGGGCTATGCGGATGATAGGGGAGTCCAAATAATCAAAGAGATTTGAGTAAATGGATTCGGAGACTTGTGATCCTAGACCACAGAAATAATGTCCTTCTTCAACTACAACCACTCGGTTGGTTTTTTGAACCGACCTGGAAATTAAGGGCATGTCCAGCGGCTTCAAAGTCCGAGGATCAAGGAGCTCAACGTTAATGCCCTCCTTCGCTAATTCTTCTGCAGCAATTTTTGCCAATGACATCATTCTTGACCAAGCGATAAGAGTCACATCGGTGCCTTCACGTTTGATGTCCCCTTTGCCTATCTGAACCAGGTTGTCGCCGTCCGGCACTTCTTCCTTAATACTGTATGCCAATTCATTTTCCAGAAAGATAACCGGGTCATTACACCGAATGGCAGCTTTCAGCATGCCTTTGGCATCCGACGGACAAGAGGGACTCATCACATGCAGTCCAGGAAAATGGGCAAATACCGATTCCATATTGTGGGAATGTTGGGAAGAGACTCGCGGACCCGCGCCATTGGGGCCACGCATGACCATCGGAATATTATAGAGGCCGCCGGACATGTAATACATCTTAGCGGCATTAGAAATAATCTGGTCCATGGCGACCAAGGAAAAGTTAAAACTCATGAATTCCACTACCGGACGCAAACCCATCATAGCCGCACCCACCGCTAGACCGGTAAAACCGGCCTCAGAAATTGGAGTGTCTATAACTCGCTTGGGTCCAAAATGATCCAAAAGCCCCTTTGTGACTTTATACGCACCGTTAAACTCAGCGACTTCTTCACCTAAAATGAAAACTTTTTCATCTCGAGTCATTTCTTCTTTGAGGGCTAAATTGATAGCCTCTCTCATTTCAAGCATTGCCATTATGGGTTCCCCACATCATCCATGTACACATGCTGGGTTAATTCTTCCAATGAAGGCTCGGGACTTTCATCCGCAAATTCTACAGCCTCTTGTATCAAATCTTTGATGCGTTTGTTCATCGCTTTGAAGTCTTCTTCAGAAATCAATTTTCTATCGATGAGTTCGCGGCTAATCACGAGAACTGGATCTTTTTGTTTATAGGAATCCACTTCATCTTTGGTTCGGTACAATCCAGCATCAGAAACAGAATGTCCAAAATAACGATAAGTTCGCATATGAATAAGGACCGGACGGCGCGTTGCCCGAACTTCGGCAACAATATCTCCCATTTTGGAATGGACTTCATGCAGGTCCATGCCGTTAATGGTATAGCCCTTGACTCCATAGGCTTCCGCTTTGGAGGCAATATCTGTATTCGCAATGGCTCTTGTGCAAGAGGTTCCCATTCCGTATTGGTTGTCTTCGCAGATGAAAATCGCAGGAAGATCCCAGAGAGCGGCAAGGTTCATGGTTTCATGTAAGGTACCCTGTACGGTCGCGCCATCACCGAAAAAGATGAAACTAACGGCATTGTCTTGCTCATAGTTGGATTTAAAGGCGGCCCCAATTCCAACCCCAAATTGACCACCAACGATTCCATGTCCCCCTAGGAAATTATGCTCCTTGGAGAAAAAATGCATCGATCCACCTTTACCACGGGCGCATCCAGTCACTTTTCCAAACAATTCTGCCATGCCTGATTTTGGAGGAAGTCCAAGGGCCAAGGACAAACCATGACAACGATAAGTGGTCACCACAGAATCCTGGGGTAGCTTGTGAGCCAAAGTGCCCACCCCAACGGCTTCTTGGCCAATATAAGCATGCAAGAAACCGGCAATTTTTTTCTGTTGATAGGCTTTAATACTTGCCTCTTCAAAATGCCGAATCACCAGCATCTTTTCTAGCGCGCTAACCAGTTTATCTTTTGTAATGGTTTGCGTTTCTTTTTTCACACTTGCCATATTGCTCCGGTAAATAAAGACCATAATAGGGACAGGTAGGTTGCCTTTCAAGAAAAACTATTTGGGCTACCCCCCGTTTCACCGGAAGAAGGTCCATTTTCAAATTTTTCCAGGTCCTATAGAGGGTAAAGTTAATAAACTTTTCGTTCAACTTGGCTAATTGTGGAAGCTAGGATGGCATAAAAATCAGGTCGAACGAACCAAACATCCTTAATCAAATCCAGGGAGTTAAAAAACTGGGGGCAAGTGCCACTAAATAGGTATTTTATGTTCTGACTCTCAATTTGAAAGGTCCGTTAGAAAATGGAAGAGATTCCAAATGCCGCCATGGCTCTAGGACGAATATCATCCGGCCTTTACATTGTGACAACCCAATTCGGGGAAGTTCGCGAAGGCTATTTAGCCTCGTGGGTGCAGCAAACCTCATTTGAGCCAATGATGGTGAGTATCGCAATGAAACCTGGTCGAAGTTGTTATGATCAAATTAAGAGTCACGGGCGGTTTTGCATAAACGTAGTTGGAAACAATAATAAGGGAATGATGAAGCCTTTCTGGACTCCGAAAG
>JAYVCH010000113.1:0-32554 GCA_043750055.1 Fibrobacteria bacterium | reverse complement strand
GGTAAATTATCCGGGAGAGTAGTAACCGATGGCATCGCGGTTGATGGGGCATTGATTACCCTGGTTGGTCTCTCTCCAGAAGCGGGTGGAGGAACCTTTACTTCGGATGGCGATGGACGATTCTCCAGAGATAATTTACCCGCTGGAAATTACAGCCTTTTCGCTTCTTCACTTGGTTTTACCGATACAAAAATACCAACCCTTACCTTAATCGCCGGACAACTCACCAGTGTGGATGTGAAGTTAGTCGCCAATAAGGGAATTATTTCGGGATCGGTTCAGTCCAGCGGAAGCCCCCTTTCTGGTGTTAGCATCGTCGCAAATGCATATGGAATCTCAAGGTCCACGGTGACTGGAGGAGATGGTCATTTTAATCTGGAAAAATTGCCTGGAGGAGTGTTTTCCATATCGGCTTCACTGGTCGGGTTTAGTGCAGATAAATCGTGGGATAATCAAACTCTCTCCAACACCGGAACCTTACCCAAGGTGAATTTTATTTTCACCAAAAATGTAGGTAGCTTGGAAGGAACTGTTAGCGGGGCTGCCATTTCTAACGGAATTCGAATTTCATTGCTTGGCAGAAAAGGCGTGAGAGCTTTTGGAGTTTGTGACGGATCGGGGAAATACAGTATCGCCTCCTTACCTACAGATGATTATACCCTCTCGATTACCGCCCCGGGATACAAGCTCTCAGGAGCCACCCAAACTCCTTCAATCACCGTTGATGCACCAAAGATTTTCAACCCTGTATTGCTGCCTGCGGTTTTTAAATTGATCGGAAAAGTTGTCAATCAAATCGATCAAGCTGTGTCGGCCACACCTATGGAGTTCAGCACGTCTAGAACCAAGTTTACGACAATATCGGGTTCGGATGGATCGTTTTCATTCGATGAGGTTCCATTAGGTGATGAGTATAAACTGGCTTGCAAGCCACCGACTTCAGAAATTGAGGCACGAGACACCACCTTTGCGCTTAGCCTAGAGGCTCCATCGTTGGTAACCGCAAATTTAAAAACCTTGTCAAGAGGCGCTAGCCTTTCGGGTACGATCTTTTTGGATGAAGTAGCCGTGGAAGGTGCGAGTATTCGATTGACGGGTAAGAACAATACCTTGGCCGCGATTTCCCAACCAGGTGGGGGATTTAAAGTGTTTGGCGTTGCGGGTTCGGATGCGGCCCTGACTTTAGCCGTTTCCAAAACGGGTTCGAATACTTTCGATACCAGTATTGTTGTCAAGGTGGGAGAGGCTAAGGGTGGCATGGTCATTAAATTGAAAACCTTGAAACTAAATCTTTCCATCGCGTTCTTGAATTCAGAGGGAAAAGCTGTGAGGTCAGCCAAAATCGTAGCCGCGTATCCCAAAAAATTGGATACCCTGGTTGCTTCCGCAGAGGGGAATGTCACAATTGAAGGAATTGCTGCAAATCAAAATGTTACACTCGTAACGATTTTAAACAAACTTGATTATGACAATTTGGAAACATCTATTTTAATTAAGGAAAAAAACTCTTCAGTGACATTAACTCCTACAATCCATGCATCCACCTTAAATATTCAGGTTAAAGACCAAGCGGATCAAATTGTCAACGGCGCAGATATTTTGGTTAATGGGCGAAATATGGGAATGACAACGGATGGGCAATTAATTTCCTCACATTTGCCCAAAGGAGAGTATCGTGTAGCAGCCGGCAAGGCTTCTTTCAAAAGCGGTCCTGATCAAATTCTAATCCTTTCTGGCGATACCACGGTCTCCCTCGTCATGCGTTTGACCAAAATTACTGGAGGCCTCTATGGTAGTGTAAAAGATTCAGGATTCCTAGCAACAGGAGGTTCAACTGTTTCCAGAAAGTTACCCGGAGCCGTGGTGCTCCTTACCTCAGTTTCTGATACGATACGGGATACCGTCAACTCACTGGGTCAGTATTTTGTTGATGGTCTTGTGAATGATCGGAAGTACAGGGCCTCGGTCACTTTGCCAGGTTATTTTCTTTTTGAAAATACTATCACCGGTAACCCTCTCTCCCAAAATTTTGATTTCACCCTTAAACCCTATCCAGGAAGCGTTCTGGGAAAATTGGAAACCGGGAAGTCCGGTGTCCAAATTCGCTTAGTGCATTCTGCAACTAGCCAAGTAAAATCCGTACAAACAATTTTAGGTGGTTACTATGCCTTCACGGGACTGGAGAATAGAAGCGATTATTCTGTCCAAGCCTTGGATGGATCCCTAAGTTCTCAATCCATGTCATTTCAGGCCAACGGGGCATTATCAAAACGGTTTGATCCGAGCCTTGAATTATGGGGGGGTGCTAAAGGAAAAATAGTTTCAGTTTCGAGCACCAGTACCATTCCAGTTACCGGTGCATTAATGTCTGCAAAAAATACCTTGTCAGGGAACATAACTTGGTCTGTTACCGACACGGCAGGGAAATTTTCCATCGTGGGACTGGGATCAGGAAAATATGAGTTATCGGTAGAAAGAAAAGGGTATTCGACCCCTAAACCAACCCTCATCACAATCGAGAAGGGAATTATTCTTCAGGATGTAAACTTTTCGATGGAGGAAATCGATGCGGGCATAGGCGGTTTGGTGACCGATGAAAACGGGCAAGGACTATCAGTTTTGGTTTATTTGGTGAGTGACAAGGACACGGTTCGCCAACAGACCGATGGAGGAGGGCAATTTGTTTTCGCAGGCCAAGCTTTCGGTTCCTATCGACTCTTGGCTGTCAAATCGGGTTTCTTTCTTACGGCGCCTGTAAATGTGAGCTATTCCGGCAAAGGATTAAAAATTCAAAATGTGGTTCTCCTTCGCAATAAAAATAGGATTACGGGTGTAGTTAAGGATGGATTAACAAATACGCCGATCAACGGTGTTCAACTCGCACTGTCCGTGGGTTCATCCCTGGTTCTTTCCGATACTCTTGGGCGATTTGACCTAGCCTTGGGAGCAACTCCGGGCTCTCCTACCTATCTCGATGTATCCATGGAAGGTTACTTGCCTCGGATGCATTTGCCCATCTATCTGGAATCCGATGGCTCCTCAATCCAGGACATTGTGCTTTCGGCTGATTATAAGTTCGACGGTGAAATTGATGTGTTAGTCAAAGAAGGCAAAGATACAGTGTCGGGTGCTTACATCACGGCCGAACCTTTTCATCCCGATGATAGCCTCAATTTTTCAATTAGTGGGAAGGCTTCCAATTCCTTTCCAAAACTTCGGTACCCTGCACCCTACACCCTCCGTGTCAAAAGGACGGGATTTAAAGACTTGGTAAAGGTCGTCAATTTGACCGCAAAAAATCCAACTCTTCGTACTATCCTGTCCTACCCCAATAGTCAAATAAGGGTTTTTGTAACTTCGGATGGCAAGCATGGTAAAGGCGTGGATCTTAGCTTGAATGGCCAGCCTTTGAACGAATCCGTTGATACAGTGGGTCTTTATGCCAGTGCCGCTAAATTGAAACCCGGTCCGTATGAAGTGTCAATTAAGGATAGGGAATCGCATCTCATTCCCCTAGCTCCCTTTTTCATCGCATTAGGAGAGGACAGTATCCGCACCGATACCTTGCCTGAAACTTTTTTTGAAATCCCTATTTTGGATTCCACCATTGGCGCTCCATTTAAAGTTCGAGTGAATCGATCGGATTCCTTAAAACCCATTTCTATGGTTCTTTGTAGCCTTTACTATCGAATTGAGGGTGACGTCCTTTGGAATTCAATTAAGCTCGAAGAGAACTCGGGTGGATTTTCGGCCCAATTTCCTGAGCAAATCCGCCCAGGTCTATACCAGTATTATTACAACCTGATATCCCCGTTGGGAGTAAGCAGCACAATTGTAACTTCGGAAAAAACTTTGCATGTTACTGGTAAAATTGCTTATTCCAATTCGCAATCTCCCGGAAAATTTAAATTGAGGGATCCGTTCCTATTGCAATCTATCGCCTTATTGCCTCAACGATTGGAGGCCGATACTTCACTCTATTCTCTGGGTGCTAAGGATTTGTTTCAAGTTCAGATACGTGGAGAAAATAGCAGGAATTTAAATTCGTATTTTGATCAAAAAAAAACATCCGGAGATACAGGATTAACTATCTCGTGGAAATTTTTGAATGCAGCTTATGCTTCTGGCAAAGGACTTTTGCTTTCAGTTGATTCCGCATCGCCTCGGCTATGCCATTTTAGAGGCAGCAAATCGCCATCCGATTCCACTTTTCAAGTTCTATGTAGTGTTCGCATGGGTACAGTCAGTCTCAAGAAATCCTTTTTTATCCGCATCCAGGATCTATGGCCCATTTCCGTGGGGATTAAATACGTTAAGGAAAATAGAGAGATGGAGGAAGACGGAGCTTCCTTACCCTTTTCCAATCTTACAACTACAGGTTATGCCTTTTCAGCTTTTGCCAAGACACAAGAAGGGCGGGTCTTTAATATTTCACCTCGATGGTCATTTGGTTCGGATTCCGCTATTGGAAAAATAACTCAGCAAGGTTTATTTTTTCCTGA
Organism: Fibrobacteria bacterium; assembly: GCA_043750055.1. Classification (GTDB taxonomy): domain Bacteria; phylum Fibrobacterota; class Fibrobacteria; order UBA11236; family UBA11236; genus Chersky-265. Next base: position 28,052 of record JAYVCH010000113.1, on the reverse strand, counting down.
CACCAACGTCGCCCGTAGCGCGGCATTGCGGATATATGACACGTTACCCATAGGAATGACGAACGTGGGCGAGCCCATCCGTGCCGCCTTTGTTTCCCAGGCTAATTTAGTCACCTTTACACAGGTTGTTCCTTCTTCTCAAGGCCGAACCGTGGTGACCAATGGGGAGGGAACCTCACTGGATTTCAATCTAGCAGGATTGAGTAAGGCTTTTACTGTGAGCGTTAAAAAGCCAAAGGTCAGCGGTCTGTTACGCTCATCACCGAAAGAGGAGGTAGTCGGAGAAATTCTCGATATTGAACTTTCCGAACGTCAGCCTTTCAAAGCAGATAGTGGCGCGGTACTAAAAATGCCAGTTAGCGATGGGATTGCGAGACGGGCTTGGGTTTATCTGGGTCATTGGAATACAGCGAGGCTGTCTTGGGAAAAAGTGGATAGTGTTAAGGGCGGCACTTCGGTGGATGGAAAGGTCTATAGCTTTTCTAAATATGCTGTCATCATGGGAAGCCTGCCTTTGGGTGCTTATGATTTTAGTTTTGCTCCAAATCCTTTTTCATCCCAAGATCCTTGGGGCCTGCAGATGAGTTATAAGGTTTCTTCGGACGTATCCAGTCAGGTTGGAGTGAGGGTTGAAGTTTATAACATGACAGGTGACAAGGTTTATGAGTCTCATGAAGTTCAACTCAGTAAGGGCGATGTGGTTAAGCCCGGATTAAAGAAAGCGGCCTTGAATTCTACTGAGAGGCGATATTCGCTTGGTCCCTATGTTTGGGATGGACATGATAGCCAAGGCGTTCCATGTCGCAATGGCAGGTACCTAATCAAATTGATTGTTAAAGATGGTAGAGGAAGCAAAACCTATCTAAAGAAGGTGGTGATGCTAAAATGAAAATATCATTTTTTCATTTCGTTCTCCTGGTTCAACTCGGAATCAGATCGGTCATAGCTATTAATGTTTCTGGAACCGCCGGGGCCTTTGCGCCCGTGGGAATGGGCGGTCGTGGAACCGCCTTGGCCGGCGCTCAAACTGCCTCGCCCAATGGCGTGGAAGCCATTCTATACAATCCTGCAGCTATGGCCACAACCGAAGCTTGGACTGGAGGCTATTCTTATTCCAACCTGTATGCACTGGTGCCGTATCATTTCACTTCAGGCACTTACCGAATGCCGACACATCCCATTGTACTTGGAGCCGCCTGGTTACAAAATGGGGATGATGTTTATTCTGAAAATGAAGTCCTATTGGGAGGCGCATTTAATAAGGGTTGGGTGCATTTGGGCGGGACGTATAAATTACGGTTTGCGGGAACTGGATCTGGAGGGACAGAATTTCGGGACGATGAAACCTCTTTAGGCCATAAGGTATCAGGAACCGCGCTGGGTCTTCTAGGTTTTGATTTCGGAGCGACTGTGGAGCCTTTTGGACCGAAGTACGTGATTGGAGTATCGGTCAAGGATCTATTCTCAAGAATATCATGGAATACCAGTAACGAAGTGGGTACGGCTAAAGGTAAATATGCCGAATATATTCCTTTGTCCATCCGCTACGGTTTTTTATTCAATCCCGATCCATTCTTGGACCTTGTCGTGGATTTTGAACCGTCTCTTTACCACGATACTTATTCTCGATTGGCTTCTGGCATTGAAGCGGTTCCTTTGGAATTGCTTCCCGACTCCTGGATGAAACAATATGTGCATGATATGCTTGCCTTTAGAATAGGGTATGCTAGAAACCTATTTACCAGCGAAGCCTCGCATCGCCTATCCATGGGAGCCGGACTTGGCTATAGATATATGGGGATTCGACTTGCAGTGGATATGGCTTATGAATGGGTTTACAACTTCGAATCCAATAACAATCTTCGCATTGGATTAAACTTCAGCCGATAATCAAATGCCCAAGCGAAGGCCCATCAAATAATGGCGGTCTTCAAGTTGGCCGACATATAAACCGGCTTCTTCCGCCCATGAGGTAAATTCCATTTGCACCATGAGTAGATTCAAAACTAACCCGTAACAGGGGTAGCCCCCTTTAAATCCCCCGCGTAGTTGTGCGAGGTTCAAATTCATTTCTGCACCCATGTTGAGTTTTCCGAGAAAGTATCCGTCTCCAAAAACATCTTCTACATCAACATCAAAATTGACGTAGCGAAGCATGCCCTGTTTCCGCAATGTGGCTGGCAGGTAAGCGATACCTACGCTGTAGGTTGTTGGGACTGGCTCATGATTAATGTCGAGGAAAACATTATAAACCACGGCCCCAACTTTTAATTCCGTGGGGACAATATCGTAAAGCAATCCCCCCGTTACGCCGAATCCCAATCCTGGTCGATAAATCCTTTCTTTCTGCTGGTCGATTTTTGCATTTAAGGTATCCAATGCCGTTGAATACTCTTGTAAAGACAATGTTTGCTGAAAGCTGCTATAGGTCGCCAAAGTCGGCGAGAGACCGATGGAAAGACCAGGAAAAGGTTCGATGGCACCGGCGAGTTTAAAAACTAAATCGGTGCGTACCTGCGCTGCAGCGGAGGGAATGTATATGCCTTTGTCGAGTAAAAATCGCCCTTGGGATCCGAGAAACCAGGCGGCCCCAATTCCAATGGGAAGATCCGGGTCGGTACTCTTGGCTGCGAAATGCATCTCCGGCATGGTACCGAACCCAATTTGTCGACGATCAAATAGCATGATGTCATCCACAATCGTATTGTCCGAAGCCATACTATCTATACTCGTGAAGCTATTAGTATGGGTCCCTGCAATATTAAGAGCGTCACCGGCGATGCCGAAGAAATCTCCTAAATCAAATTTGAGGGCCATCCCTGCATCCATTAAGGAATTCAGATGGGCGAGACCGGCAGGATTGTAATATATGCCACTATAGTCATCGGAAAGACCTACAAACGCATTTCCCATTCCCAGGGCTCGGCCACTTAAGTATTGAGGACCACGAACGCTCCAACCTAGGCTGATTGCAAGCAGACAGAAACCAAAAAGAACCGGGGTCTTAATATTATTTCCCATGTTTGAATCCCGTGACTGGGCCTTTACACAAATCAAAGGTGCCAACCGAATCTATGGTTTTTGGGGTTGTGGTAGAATCCAAAACCACAACCATGACCTTACGAGTGTCGATGCCATTTGCCCCACCCAAATCCCAAAAAATTTGTCCTTTACGCTCGGGATGCAAAAGGAGTTGAAAAGAATTCAAGTATCTGGAATGAAACGCCGTTTCTCCTGGCTCATCCAATTTCCCATCCAAATTATTGTCAGCTCCGTCTTTGTCGGCATAGAAGCGCGTATTCCCAACGGTATCCGGTGCGCCTCTTGAATCCTCATCGATTTTTCCATCCCCGTCATTATCGATTCCATCCAATAATTCCTCATCCACGCAGCCATCGCCGTCATTGTCGATTCGATCAAATACCTTGTAAATGATCATTGTGGACCCGGCATCCTGAATAAATTTTTTGACTTGCGTTATGGCAGAATCCCCGACTTTATCCTTGCTGATTCCGGAAGTTTGACTGTGTAATTGTACACAGACGGAATCACTTGGCGCACAGGTTCCGTTTGTGAGCGAATCGGATTTATCCAGAGCCGAGTTGAGAAAAAGGTCGATGGCTTTATCGCTTTTAGCCAAAAGTTCTTGGGATTTACTCAATAAATTATTCAGTGCGGAAATTTTCACGGTATCATTTTTTAAATCCGCCAGTTTAGCCATAATGCTATCTGGATTCAATTTAGTCGGGTCGGTAAAATCAATAATTCCGTTAAGGATGTTGTCTTTGGAATTAATCCGCCCATCAGAATTAAAATCAGCCAGGGAAAGTACCGCTTCAATGGCCGATGAAAGCGCATAATCAGCAGAAAAAGTACGAGTGGAAATTTTACCATCACTCTTGCCACGTTTATCACGATCAACAAGTTTACTCAGGTAAACGTTAATTCCGCGGTTGGCGACATATATTCTGTCTTTAACCGTATCCGGTTCCCCCAAAAACGGAATATTTTTACCCTCGTTTTTTTGAAAAGATTGAACCAATTTAAACATATTGATGTGTTGGTTTAAAAGCGCGCATTTGGCTGCTCCATAATACGCCTCCGATTTCACCGAATCGCCGGCGATGGCAGCCTCGAATTCTTTCAATGCCTCTCCGTATTTTGCCTTTTGAAGAAATAACTGGCCTTCCAGGATATGTTCATCTGGGGTTTGAGCTTCGGTATCACCAGTTGCTTTGAAAAGATTGCAACCACTTAGGAAATAAGCGGCACAAAGCAAAACAAAGAAACCGAGGCGGTTCCATATCATACTGGTTATTTTATCACCTTGAAAAACTAGGGGCAATACCGAATTTGGACTATTTCACAAAATGATAAACGCAATATCCTTGCTCACGAGCTAGAATTTCAGAACTCTGAAAGAACCCTTTGGCTGGGGTTAGGTAGTCCAGGAAACGGTTAGCGACCAAATAAACCGAGCCTCCTGCCTGCAAAGTTGGGGCAATGGCATCCAAAATCTTCCCAGGAAAGGAAAAATCTGTTTCACTGCCATGATGAAACGGGGGATTGGAAAGCACCAGATCGAATTCTTCCTCAACGCCTTCTGTTAAGTTTGTACAACGACCGATGCCGGACAAGGATTTTAGATAGAAGTTTCTGGATGTTACCGTAACAGCGACGGCATTAACATCCAAGGCCAAAACCGATTTTGCTCCTCGCTCAAAGGCCACAAGGGATACAACACCGCTTCCACAGCCTAAGTCAAGAACTTTAAGCCCTGTGCAATCGGGGATATGTTTCGCAAGTAATGCTGTTCCAATATCGGTGGATCGATAGGAAAAAATTCCCGGCTTGGTGCCATAGGTTATTGATTTCCCCTTTTCCAACTCTAATTTAAGATCGAAGTACTCAAAATAAAGTGGATCGTCGATAGGGCTGGGCGATTCATCGGTGTGTTTTTGAAAGCGGAGGAGGCGACAGGAAGATTTTATGCGAATCAAATGCACATTTCCAAAATGAGTTTCGGCACGTTTGGCAAAACTTTTAATTCCCTCTTGAGTATGACCCGATACCCAAAGACTGCCTCCACGACGAAGCAATCGAAACGATTCTATTAAAGCAGCATTGACCAACGCGGTCCCACGCCCTAAGCGAAACACGATTTCATCAAAAGATTCCGCGAGGTATTCCGTGGAACTTCCAGTTCTCGGAACATCCCCGAGGATACAGGTCACGGTTTTGGATTTCGTTTCAGCCAACCAATCCTGGGATACGGTATGATTGCGGAAAAACATATTTTGATTCAAAGTCTGGTTAAATCCCGGTGAAAAATGCGCGGCAAGTCTTCCGCAACCGCCTTCGATGAGGAGCAGGGACTGTCCATTAGGGATAGGTGCTTCCAGTAAAAGCTTCGCAGCCGGATCTCGCTCAGGATCACCTGTTAACCCATCGCGGGCTTCCGGGGTTGATTCTTTTTCACCAGACATGGATCATTTTCCCTTATATCCTAACAATTTTAGATCCACTTCCGTTAATATCCGCCATTGACCAGCCCTGAGTTTTTCATCCATTTGTAAACCACCGATAGCGATACGATGGATTGTTTCTACTCGATTACCTACTGCGCCGAACATCCGTTTTACTTGATGATATTTTCCTTCTTCCAAAGTCATATCGCATAATTTTTCTGAGAGGATTGAAATCTTTGCAGGTAAGGTGGGTCCATCTTCACTACGTAAAGCCACTCCGGATTCTAATTTGTTTATTTGTTCCGGACTTATAGAATGCTTGGTCCCTACCCGGTAGGTCTTGGGGACGTGACGTTTGGGGGATGTAAAGTAATGATTGAATGCTCCGGTATCGGAAAATAATAGCATGCCTGTCGTGTCTGCATCAAGTCGTCCAACCGCTTCGAGTCCACGACGGAGAAAGGGTTCAGGGAGCATGGAAAAAACACTTTGATGATGTGAGGGCGTATGACTGCATTCCGTGTCGATGGGTTTGTTCACAATCACATGCAATTCTTCTAGATAGGGAACCGTCAAACCTTCGACCCTCAAATGTAAGCCTTCGGTGATAAGTTGTTCGTCTGGTTCTTTAGGTTTGCGCCATTGCAATTCTGCACCGACCAAATTTCCGACTTCAACTAAACCGGACCAAACCATTCGTCCACATTCCTTTCGCGATCCGAATCCTTGATCCGCCAACAGGGCGGCCACGGTTTTCTTACGACTATGCATAGTCGGAATCCGTTCCTTTTAGTTCGATTTCTTGCGAGGAATCATAAGGAAGTGGGGAACCGGGATTGGGGACTTTGATGCGTTCCAAAACAACGAGAACGCGATCCTGAGTGGTATTGGGAATTTTATAAGCATGATTGCGTAAAATTTTATACTCGTCATTCTGGAAGGAGGCCATTTCCTTAGCAACTTTAGGGCCTTTCATGAAAATTGCTTTTCCGCCCAGTCCTAGGCATCCTCCTAAGCGAGGCAGGGTGCTTTCCACGGTTTCAAATGCGCGAGTGATCACTCCCGCGAACGGTTTAGTCAAACTTCTCGAAGTGACCTTGTGACCAAAAACCGATATATCCCGAAGCCCCAATTCCTTGATCACCATTTCCAAAAATTGCACGCGACGGGGGCGAGGTTCAGCCAATACAATTCGGGTATTGGGCGACATTAATTTGATCATGATGCCGGGAAATCCGGCTCCACTGCCTACATCAACTAAGGGGGAAGGCCATTGCGCCCGCATCATTCCATGTAAAATCATACAGTCTGCGTAGTGTCGTTGCGCTATCGTGTCAAAACCAATCAACCGAGTAAGATCCTGATCTCCATTATTGGCACGAAGGATCTGGTGATAGGTCCAAAGTTTGTCCAGAGTTTTAGCCGATAAATCAACGCCATAAAGTGACATGAGCCGTCCCAATTCGAGCTTCGAAGGGGGCGCGACCAACCTTTTCACCTTTTGAAAAGGTCTTGGATTTGTTTTTTGAAATGGCTTCGGAGTAAATTGATTATTGGATCCACCCGGCTTGCCTCGTTTTGACTTCATTGATTCTCCCGGATATCCGCTGGAATGTTGGTATCGTAGCCAAACAGGCTACTCGAAAGTTCCAATAGAGTGAGCATATGCTGACGGTAACGTGTACGGAACTGGGACGAAGCACTTTGACCAATACGTTCTTCGAACCCCATTCTCTTGGCTAAAATTTCCATATCTTCCGAAGAGCTTGGCAATTCATGCCTTTGTTGTAAACCCTGCAATTGTAATACATGTTCAATACGCCTTAAAAAGATATAGCTCTTGGTAAGAATGTCATAATAATTTTGACTCAAAAGGCGATAACGGAATAATCGATTCAGGACGGCCATGGTATTACCTGAAATAAGTTCAGGATGTGCTCGTCCATGTAGTATTTGTTGGTATTGCACATAAAACTCAATAGTGCGAATACCGCCAGGTCCTAATTTGACTTCAGTGGAAAGTCGATTCTCCTGTCGCAACTTATCCAGTCCCAATTGGCGGACTTGTTTCATGCTGGATTCTATTTTTGCCAATGATTCAGGTGCCAAGGCCATTGCCTGGATTTTTTCAATCACATTTCGACCCAAAAATAGATTTCCAACTAAGGGTCTCGCCTTTAGCCAGGACTGCATTTCCCATCCCGCGGCGTCGGTTTGGAAATATTGGTTATAATAATTTGCCGTTGCGAGTAGGGGACTTTGTCCGCCATAGGGACGAAGTTGGGTGTCGACGCGGAACAATTTCCCCTGGGTTCCGGTACTACTCAGGGAATCGATAAATTTCTTTGCCCAGTCTTCCAATAATCTAATACCAGTGGGTTCGATTCGGTCTTGATCGACAACGAAGACAATATCGATATCAGAACTGTAATTCAGTTCATTCCCTCCCAATTTTCCTAAAGCGATGACGGCGATACCCTCCCGAAATGGGTTAGCATCACAATTATTCATGGTCAAATCAAAAACGGACTCGACCAGGGCATTGGATAACCCGCTAATTTCAGCAGTAATTTTTTGTAATTCCTGTTGTAGATAAATGTCACGAAGCCCTATGCGAAGATATTCCTTGTTGCGATATTGACGAAGTGCATTGAGAGCCCCTTCCAAGTCTGAAGGTTTGAAAATGATTGCGGCGATTTCACGTTTGAATTCAGAGAAAAGTTTTGGCTTTTCCAAATTCTCTGGTGATCCGAGGGAAAGGATATAGCTTGGATTTTGGATCAAAATCTGCGTCAGATAGTCGCTATGGCCGAAAACCTTGAAGAGGATTTCTTGCAAATAAGGGTGGTTCAGAATTTGTTTAACGAAATGATCCGCGTCAGGGACTGCTTCTAAAAATTGACCAAGATGAATTAGGATGTCTTTAGGATTGGGGCTGATTCTTAATTTATTTTCGGATACAACCAAGGCAGCGGCTAACAAGCCTTTTTCTTGCACACATTCGAAAACTTTTTTTAGAATCGCATCGGTATCCTCTCCCACACCGAGTCCCAGCCTTGTCCAGGCATTCTGTTTTTGATTCAAGGATTTGTTTGGATCAAGTATTGCAGCGGTTAGAGAGGGTGATGCGGAATCCGTATCGACCTTCCCTAAAAATAGAGTTTCAAAAAGGGAATGAATTTCCTTCAATGTTTGGCGCAAATCCCAAGCCAATTGCTCCTCAGGTTCGTACTTGGAACTGGAGTGGTAGCCCATCCGTTTTGCCAAGTGTAAAAAGTCCGATGACCCTTTTGGTGGGACAATGAGATCACGAGAATGGCCACGCGACATCCGCAACGCGTTGATGACGCGTCTTAATAGAACATATCCTTTGTATAGTTTTTCAAAAACTTGGGGAGTAACAATGCCTTCCGAGAGCAGGATTTCCAGGGCCCTTTCCGTATTGGGCTCTCGGAGTGAAGTTACTTTTCGTCCATGCCGTAATTGTAAAAATTGCACAGTGTATTCTACTTCTACCAGTCCACCTGGCGAGTATTTGGCATTCTGAGTGGGGCTTCCGTTTATCAAGTCAACTTTTTGTGATAATTGTTGAATGCGAAGGGCGAGAGTATTTTCGATTCCTACCGGAGTCTCTCCAAACAATACGGCATCGCGCGCAGACATGACTTTATCCGCGAATCCTGGCGTAGCAGATATCTGACGCAATTTCAGTAAGGCTTGCCTTTCAAAATCTAAGGCACCTCCACCTTCACTGTAGTATTCAACCCAGATGTCGAGACGCGAAGCCATCGGCCCACTGTCGCCATGTGGGCGCAAGCGTAAATCCAATTCAAAAATTCCATCTCTCTGAGCCACTATTAAGGTTCGGATTTCTCCCATGAGCAGAGTGAAAAATTCGGCATGACTGATAGGATGATCCGACCCTTTTGTATCACCAGCATTTCCAAACAAAAGTTGAAGTTCCAAATCCGAGGCAAAACCCAACTCACGGCCCCCAAGTTTCCCCTGAGCAAATAAACCGAAATGACAAGGCCTTGATTTCGTCCCTGGGTTTGAATCGGATTGGGGTTCACCATGAATGGATTTGAGCTGCGAATAAGCCAGCCAAAGCGCCGAGTCTAGCACGACCTCGGCCAAATCACTCACCGCTCCTGAAAATTCTTGTAAAGTACTATGAGAATAAGCGAGGTGAACCACGTCCAATCGAAAGAGGTGATAATCTTTAAATCTATTTAAGGCCGATGCTTTTAATGCATAGGTGGACGCTTGACTCAAATCCTGATGGAGTTGATCTTCAATTTCACTGCGGCTCCGAATTCGCTTCTCGTCTTCAAGTGAGGTCAATAATTTAATGAGGTCCCCAAAAGGCAACCTAAGCATTTGCTCCCAGAGGTAAGGCCCGGCACTTAAAATTTTTGCCAGGTTGGATAAAGTGGAAAAATCTTCGAGTGCGGAAAGTTCCGGGTTCCCACCGGTTTTCTCAACCAGGGTTCCAATGAAATCATTAAAATGTTGCAAAGCGGTAGGATAGTCGCTGGCTTGGGGAAGAGTGGATGTGAACCGTTCCATAAGGATAATGGCGACTTTAAGCCGATTCAGGATGGCTAAATCGGAGATAGGCTTTCCACTCGAGTCCACGATATAGATTTGATCTTCGAATTCTATGCCATGAGATTTAGTCAACAATTTAGTGATAGACACGCCCTGCATCATGAGGGCATTGCTTAAGGTAAACAACACGGCCTTTCTGTCCGTTCCCTTGATGGTTAAAACCGTTTGCCGGTCATCGACCTCCACTTGAATATCAAGGGGTAACCTGGGTGTTTCTAGAGTAGTAGTATGTTCTGTCAGAAAGCGACCTATACGACGATACAGATCTTGTTGAAGTTCCAAAGTTTTTCGGTTTTGTAGTAATTCGACGAGATAACGTAAATCCTTAAGAAACGCTTCTTTCACGGTTTGAGAAAGGGGTTCGCGGTTTGCGTACTCTAAAACCAAGAAGTCGATTATTTTTCCCTTAGCTCCGATTTCGGCGCTGTAAGAGAAAACTTTTCCCCGTCGAATATCGAAATCAAAGCTCGCGATGACCCCGCTCAGGGCAGCAAAAAAACCAGGTACATCCTCTCCGATCACAGTTAACCCAAAGGTATTTTCCTCGAGTGTTTCCAGTTCAAAGACAAAGGCATTGGAATCCTGAAGGTTGACCATTTTATCGAGGTGTTCCATTATTTCTTCTGGCGAAAACTCATTGAAATAGTCGGAGTCCAAACGACGGATATGGTTCAAAACCAAGGCTTGGGGAAGTCCTTCCGCCGCTTTCAGAACCAGGGCTTTTTTCTCTGAGGGGTTCAATGACATGGGGACTGAAAAAATAGCAATAAAAAAAGGGCTCCTCTAAATGAGGAGCCCGCGGATATCAAAACTGAAGGCACCTTATCCGTGGTAGTAAAGCTCGAACTCGTAGGGGTTCGGACGTAGTTTCAAAGGTTCGATTTCGGCAGTTCTCTTATAGCTAAGATAGGCCTCTACCATGTCCTTATCGAAAACGTCGCCAGCCAAAGCCCATTCATTATCCTTCTCGAATTCGGTTAGTGCCTCATCAAGGTTTTTGGACGTTGAAGGAATGCTCTTTAATTCTTCTGGAGCCAACTCATAGATGTTTTTATTCATCGGTGAGCCTGGATCGATTTGCTTCTTAATACCGTCAATCATGGCCATAAGCATGGCTGCGAAGGTCAAGTATGGGGAGCCGGAGCTGTCTGGGCAACGGAATTCGAAACGGCGGGCATTGTCGCCATGAACGTGAGGAATACGAACCGAAGCGGATCGGTTGGTAGCTGAGTAAGCCAAGTTTACGGGTGCTTCGTAACCAGGCACCAAGCGACGGTAGCTATTAACGCTGGAGTTTGTGAACACCTGGATAGATTTTCCGTGTTTTATAATTCCGCCAATAGCATACAGTGCGGTTTTACTCATGTTGGCATAGCCGTCGCCGGCAAAAAGGTTTTTGCCTTCTTTCCAAATGGAGGTGTGCACGTGCATTCCGCTACCATTGTCGCCCCACATGGGCTTGGGCATAAAGGTGGCGGTTTTGCCATACTTTGCGGCGGTATTTTTGACTGCGTATTTAAGCTTGTTAACCTGATCTCCTGCTAAGATGGCCGTGTTGAACTTGACACCGATTTCACATTGACCCGTGGCCACTTCGTGATGATGGATTTCAGGAGTAAGACCCATTGTGATCAAGTTCTGTACCATCTCACTACGGATATCGAACAAGGTATCTTGCGGAGAAACGGGGGCGTAACCGCCTTTGAATCCGACCTTATGGCCAAGGCTTCCTTCAGCGCCGCTGGTCCAAGGACCTTCGCCAGTATCGATGATGTACATACCCTGACGAGGGTCGCTGTTATAACGGACTCCGTCGAAAACGAAGAACTCGGGTTCGGGACCCATGAATGCGAGATCGCCAATACCCGTAGTCTTCAAGTAATCAAGGGCCTTCTTCGCGATGGAGCGAGGATCACGGTTATAGGGTTGGCCCGTGCGGGGTTCGATGATGTCGCAATACATTCCAAGAGTAGGCAGAGCACGGAATGGATCGAGGTAAGCGGAATTTGGATCGGGCTTCATGATCATATCTGAAGCTTCAATGCCTTTCCATCCACGGATGGAGGAACCATCAAAGGCCATTCCTACCTTGAACATCTCATCGTCGAGACGGCTCACGGGAAAGGTGAAATGGTGGACTTGTCCAAATAGATCTCCAAACAATAAATCCACGAATTGGACATTATTGTCTTTTGCCAGTTTAATGACTTCAGATGGGTTCATATCTTCTGCTATTCCTCTTGGAAGTGGTGACTTAAGCTTCTTGAAAATTCGAGGCTTTTTGATTTGAGGCGAAAAAATAACAAAAAGTTTTAGGCGTGATACTTCGACAAAAATTGACAAAATGTAAACTATTGTCAAAAATAGCCAAATTTGTCATTTATTGCCTCCCTTTCCTAAAACTCTGGGTTTTTCCGCTCTTTTCTGATTTCCTTGGGAGAGCTTTCTTAAGGCCTCCAAAAATATCAGACCCCAGTTGGAGCATCTCCTCTATAGAGCTAATGATGTGCCAAAAATTATGGCCTCAAAATTATTTTTGGAAGTCCTGATAAAGTCGACTTGCCTGCGGTTCTCGCTGCAAGGTGTATTTTCCCTTATAGTAGGTTAACTCGCCTTCCGGCATCATGAAATAGACTTGGCCTATGCGTACGTTAGGGTAAACACGAATGGGGTGAACTACCTCGATTTCCAAGGTCCAGGTCGGGAATTGGCAAATGGGTTTTCCTTTCGGATCCATTAAGTAACCCCATCCCACATCTCCAAATCCTGCGGTGATATGGGTGTTGATTCCTAAGCGCCCAATTGAACTCCGGCCCTCAAACATGGGAACGAATCGATGACTCGTCGCGGTTTCGTTGCTGCATCCTAAGTACAGTGTACCTGGTTGTAGAATCAAACCCTCTTCCGGAATGGAAATGGAGCGAGTCCGATTTTCCTTTTTCATATCTAACACTTCGCCTTCGGGAAGGTCATAAACCAAAAGATTGGGATGCAAGGAAACATCATAGGAGTTGGGTCCTAGATTCGCTGGAGTAAAGGGAGCAATATCGATATTGCCTAATTCCATTTGTCGAATGATTTCACGACCCGTTAGCACCATTGTGTATCTCCCAACTCAAAACTAAAAAATTTGGGAGAGTGATTGTGATTTTGCCCAATGAGCTTTTTGCTTTTACCTTAAAGCTATGCGAGTTGTTCTTACGATGCTTTTAAGTGTGTTGGCCTTTGCGTCGGGACATGCCTGTAAGTACTTGGAGCTACGTCCTTCAGGGGGGATGGGAGATTCTCTGGCCACTAACCTTCCTTATTATTTGGCCTATCCCGACACACTAGGTCAAATTGCCGTGCGTCCATTTTTGGAATCGGAAGATTCCATCGCCAAATTGGCATTAACGCGTGGGATTTGGGAATCCCATCCATTGAAAGCCAATGAACGCCGGTTTCTTTCGGCTCTGAAAAATTTCGTCGATGGACATATACGGGAAGCGGGGCTAGAGATTGCTGCGATGAAATATAAGGGACTAGTCGAATTAGGCCCTTACCTTCGGATCGATCGTGGCCTGTTGTTGATCATGGGAGGATTCCCTCAAGATGCAGAAAAGGAATGGCTTCGTGTGTTCCAAGCCCCGTCCGAAAAGGAGCCTTGCGCAGAAGGGGCTTGGCGGAATTTGTACTCGTTCTATCTAGCTAAAAGAAATTTTGAAAAGGCCAATGGTTTGGTGGATGAAGCCCTGAAGGTTGATCCGAAAAACAAATGGGCCAATTTCGCGAAAGGATATTTGCTTCGTATGCTTGCTCCCGGCGAAGATTGGGAAATGTTCATGCGGGAAAAATCGTCTTGGAAAGATTCTCTGTTTGAAATCCAAATTGCCTATGGAAAGTTTTTAAAGGATCAGAACCAGTTGACTGAAGCGGCAAAGTATTACAATCGAGGACTTGAGGGCGCGCCCCATAATGGGCCGGCCTGGCTTGAATTAGCCGATATTTATTATCAGTTGGGATTCATGGTTTTTGCCGAAACTTGTTTGCGCCAGTCCTTCTTCTTTGGAATAACCGATCCTTATGTATTTGAATTATATAGCCTGATTTTGCAGAGCGTGAATAAAAAGGAGGACTGGGTTGACCAACGATGGCGTGGAGCTGAACGAATTTTGGAAGAAGGTTTTCCTCATGATTTGCATAGCCGACGATTGGCCCAATTACTCTATCATGTGTATTGTCACAATGGAAAAGTAGAAGCCGCTAGTAATCTGAGAGAATCCTTCTGGTTTCATTTTCAAGGCCCTAGAATGCCTAGGCAGATGAGTCTCAGTGCGCCTCGGGGTGCAAATCCCTACCCGCTAAAAATTGCCTTCGATGAGATTTCCTTTCCCTTAGTCCGTAAAGCAGGCAAATCCGATTTTTATGAACCTTTTTAAGTACCTTTTCAGTTTCGATACGGCTCATTTCGTCTAAGTGATCCCGGACACATGCTTTCGGTTCAAGTGAATCTATTTTTTTAAAAAATCGGTCTAATTTATCTTTGAGTGAGGGAGGAGGAAAGTTGGCCATGATTCGTAAACTCATTTATACAGTTGCCTGTTTGGCCTTTTTGATAGGCGAGGGATTTACCAGAATCATGGTGAATGATTGTCCCGACGTGGACGTGAATAAGGCCGGTATTCTTTCGGTGCAAACCCCGGGCCTTGAATACACAGTCACTAATTTTGATCCAAGCTGGTTTGACACCGACCACCCAGAGAATGCCCCAACACTTTTCCTTTTGACGATATCGCCAACTTTGAAAGACCTGTATAAGGATAAATTACGGTTGCGCGTTCAAGTTTTAGCCGATACCTCATTGGGTAAAAATCCATCCACCGCCATTATTGCCTTTGATCGAATTACGACTGCGTTGGATGAAACGAAAATAGGAACCATTTTGCGGTCACAGGATGTTTTTGGTTTGAGCTTCAGCCCTTTGAACAGCGGTCCATGGGTGAATTTTCAAAACAGTGATCTCTTCGATATTATCGCAATAAAGCATGTCGCCCCTGAAATGAATCTTCAGTTCAGATTCTACCTTACTTGCGAGACGGACAATAATATTATTGCCAAAGCCGAAACTCCACAACCCATTAAATTTGGAGATATTGGCAAGCTTCGCTATGTCAAGATGATTCAGGCTCTTTATCCAGGCACTCAAATTTCCAATCCCAATCCGGTTCCCTTATATACTGTCACACCTATTTTCAAAGTCGCGTCTGAATTATTCAACGCCAAAGTTTTCGAGTATCCACCGGATCAACCTAAAATTGAAATTTTCATTTATGAGCTTACGGACGGTGTCCTACCTAGCGATGCGATGGATGGACTTGAGTTTGCTAAATTTGGAATCTCAAATTCCTCACCCACCGCTTACCCGCCCAATCTGCCTCGTCTTGAACCCGGAGTCAAATATGTTTGGCGCGCGCGGGCCTTATTGCGCGGGCCCACTTCGGATTATCTCTATTCCAATCCACTGTATTTTAAAATTGATGAGCGGTTGGAAGGTGGCTCCTCCGTTCCTCTCTCGGATTTATCGGATCTTAAATCCATCGTGGGTCAGGTGAAATTAGGCGATGATTATTCCAAACGAGTTATGTCCGCTTTAAAAATCATACTGGGAGATAATTTCGAAATTTTTGATCTGTCTCGCGGCGGAAAAATTCCGGCTAAGGGTCAAATTCGACTGAATGGTCATCCCTATTCCTTGGAAGAATTAGAACGGTTGGCTAGAGAATTTCATCAGAGCCGTCACAGCATGACCCGGTTGAGGTTTCAATGAAAAAGTGTAATTCGATTTTCATCTTGGTTGCTGCAATGGCAGTTTGGACCAACGTGGCCTTCGCCGATATCAATAGTTTGGGCGTGGTGAAATATTCCAAGGGTAATGTACGAGTGACTCAGGGTGCTGTGGAGCGCGAATTGAAGGGATCGGATTTAATTGCTCATGGTGAAAAGGTTGCATCGGGTCAGGAGGGAAAGGCCGTTGTTCGACTTCTGCCTGACCAAGCTTTTTTAGAGATACGTCCCAAAACCACTTTTGTCTTAAAGCGCGTTAAGACCAAAGACGGCCAAATTCGGCGGGTCGTTTTGACTGAGGGAGAGGTTGTGTTTGGCCTTAAAAAGAAAAGCCTTCCAATTCAGTGCGACAATACCCAGACTCAAGCTACCGCTCGCATGGGGCGATTTGCTTGCAAATCCGACGGTGGCGGAACGGCTATGATTCTGGTTCAAGACGGAGAAGTCTCCGTTTATAATCGACCCAAAGATATTATCGCGGTTGTTCGCTCGGGACAAAAAGCGGTGTCCGATGGAAACGGAGTAAAAGTTTCCGACGCGACAGATTCAGAATTGGAACAGGTCGGGTTTAGACAAAATACTATCGAAGTTGATTTCATCAATCCGGAATCCGAAGAATACACAACCTTGGAAGTTGAATATGAAACCAACTTTTGATTCTGCGCTTCACAGAATGGTTTGCTTGGGTCTAGGATGTCTCATGTTAGCAAGCATAGCGTATGGGGCAACCTCGAAGGATCAGGGTGGAGATACTTTGGATACATCCACTCCAATTCCCACTGGTATAGAATCATTACCCAATCGGGCAAAAAGTGATACGTCCACAGCCGAAGAAGGTCCAAATCCAAGTTTGGATTCCCAATCCGTTGTCTCGATGGAATCTGGATTTCTAATGCCGATTGAGGGTGATGTTTTTTTTGAATCGGAATTGCGCGTTCTCGTGTCACTGACCGGCCCCACACCAGCCAGTATGGTTTTGCTTATGGATGGGTATCCGGAACACAATCCGCTTTCGCTCACTGATGGAATCGTCAAGGTGCAAATTCAAGGCATTAAAAGTGGAGCTCACCATTTGGCTCTTCTCCTTTTCAATGAAAGAACCGAGATCATTGGGAAACTGGAAACCCGTTTTTTTATTCGCCTGCCAGAACCCCCGCGGAAGTTTAATACTAAGGCTGTCAAACAGTTCGGAAGGGTGGTCGCCAAAGTAGACTGGAAAAATGGCGAGGCCAAGGGTCGGATTCTAAATCAAAGCGAGTTGAAAATGAACCCCGCTAATGCCACAACTTTAATCGCCGGTGCCCCAGAAACCTCGATTTCTCAGGAGCTGGAGGGCGTGACTGAAGCGGCTTATAATGTCAAGTACAAACAGGTGGAGGCCTATGGCAAGGTTTTGCTCCGCACGGATGAAGATCGTTTCCGGCAGCCGGCGCACCGACTCACCACGAGTATGAAATATGGACCTTGGGTTGGTGTAAAAGCGGGTGATATTTATCCCTTGTATAATTCCTTCGTGCTAAACGGAACCCGGATCCGCGGTGGAGAAGCCAGACTCAGCCTTGTTACGGGTGATAAACAATGGGGAAGCTTGAGATTTATTCGGGGTGAAAGTCGTCGCGCCGTACCGACATACCAGGTCAAATATGATACTGGCAATGGAACTCGATTGGATACCATCGCCGGTACCTTCGCCCAAAATATCACCGCCGCAAGACTGGGCTTTGGCGGGGGACCGGCCTTTGATTTGGGCCTCACTTTTCTAAAAGCGTCGGATCGAACTGGTGATCCCGATGGCGAAAAGATCAATAATATTGTGAATGGGCCTCGACCTTCCGAAAACGTTGTGCCTGGGTTGGATTTACGGATTGGAATGTGGGATGGGAAAATCCAGTTGTATGGTAATTCCGCCATGAGTTTATATACGCGCGACCGTTCTTTAGGCGCATTCAGTACGGACTCTTTTGATGTCTCCATCAATCCAGAAGGTTATAAGAACCAATTTATTTTCAATGCGACCACTCGCGGTTGGCAATATCTCGTCAATAAAAAATCGTCCAAAAAATCCCCCGATGTCATGGGTTTTATTGGGACAAATAGCGCCTATGAAGGTGGCGTTGTCGCTTCCCTCCCAATGGTGGGTGTGATTTCAGAAACGGACCTGCGCTATTCGCATTTAGGCCTTGATTATCACAGCGAAGGGAATCCCTTTTTGGGCGGAAATCCTGGCGATGGGTTTACGCTTTTACAAAAATTAATTGTTTTTGAAAATCGCCTATCATTAGGTATGGAGCTAGGAAATTATACCCAAGATTTGGGTGTGGCCTCCCAAACTCAACGTAATTTGAAAGTGGAGTTGCGTTTTACTCCAGGACTATATCAGCCAAGTTTTTGGGTTGGTGGGGGACGCTCTAATATCGCGCCGGATGGGGAGTATGCTCATCAGTTCAGTTCTAGCTTCCTTAATTTTAATACCGGCGGTTATCACCAATTCCAATTGCCGACTGCTAAGTTGCATGCAACATTGTTGTATGGATTCACTCAAAGTGAGTATTCGCTTTTATCAAATGTCGAAGCGGATACCTCTTATCCCGTGAGTAAAACCCATATCGTCAATGGGATGTTGCAGTACAAAATTCGTAACGTTGATTTTCTGCCGCGAATGGCTTACACCTATTCTCAAAATGGAATCCAGTTGCCCACCAATTCCGTGACCATGGGGTTTTTAGAACCCTTTTTGGACAATGCTATCAAATTGGATTTATCCGGAACGGTGGGTCAGTATCCTGAGTCCAATACTAAAAATGATGTGAGTTTAGGCGCGGCCGCCAGCGTAGAGTATGTGCTAGGACCACAACAGACCTTTCGACTTAGAGAGCGATGGAGCCAATATGGCCAGCGTCGCAATTTACTGGTCGGAGCTAATTTCGAAATGTTTTTCTAGACTAATGATAATCGACTCAATCCCTGCCTTCGCCAGGGATTGAATGGCTCAAGATCGATTTGTGGTTTCTCCCCTCGAATCAGTTTTGTCATGGACTGGGCCGCTAGTGGTGCCATACTGATCCCACATTTATAATGACCCGTACAAATGGCCCATCCCCGTTCCGAATCAATCCATCCCATCCAAGGCAATCGGTCGCGAGTTCTCGGCCTTAAGCCCGACCACTCCTCCATCGGTTCCCGTGCGATGGCGGGCAGCAGTCTTTCCAGATGCTGTCGCAGATATGTTTCTCCGCGTTCATCGAAGCCTTCCTGCCAGACGCCAGCCTCCGTAGTGGCACCGACAATCAAACTGTCTCCTCTGGGTACTAGGTAAAGGTCTTCATTGAAATGAACCATGCAATTTTCCGCATAAAATTTTTGGATTCGAATCATTTGCCCTTTGACAGGAATCATCGGGGCGGAAAGTCCAAGGTTTTCCAGAATTTTTCCAGTCCATGTCCCAGCTGTGAGAATCAACTTATGGGTCTCAAGCTCCCCTTCTGCAAATTGGATTCTGGTTTTGCCATTGGTCACTTTGAAGTCTAGGTTAGGTTCTCCGCAGATTCGGTGTACACCAACGTTTTCGCAAGCTTGGCTCAACGCGGTCAACAACTCTCGATTCTGGACATATGTTTCCGCCGGAAAATGCAGGGCCTTTACGTTTTGTAAGGGCGAATGTTTGGACAAAAAGGGGGGAAGCCGGTCTTCAATCGTAAAATTTCGGGAATGTTCTCTGTCCAACTGTTTCAGTTTCGCCTGATAATGTTGAGCCGATTTAGGGTAGGATAAATCATAGACCTGAAAGTCACCCCCGTGGTTTAGGGAAACGGTCATCCCAGATAAGATGGATATCTCTCTAAGCCATTGGGGATAGAGGTGAATGGATCGAACATAAAACTCACGAAAAGGAGAAAGGAATGTTTGTGCATCTCGAGTCACAAGAATTCCCGCCGCCGCCCAAGACGCTTTTTCAGAGAGTGGGGTCGGATCAAAAATGACGACGCGCATTCCTACTCGAGCGGCTTCTAAAGCACAACCCATTCCCATAATTCCAGCCCCCACAATGGCTAGGTCAAACTTTTTTTCCATTAAGGTTTTGTGGTCTTGACCTGAGCTGCTATGACCTGGGCGGTTGAAGTAGAGCCAACCGACTTTGTCTCCGCTTCAGTTTGGTTTTTCCAAAATTTGGAATCCGCTTGGGCAGCGATTGCCAGGTCGGCGAAGAAATGGATTTGGCTACGCACGGAACTATGAAAATCGGCGATGCCTAATGATTCATTTTCAGAATGGGCATTGGTATATGGATCTTCGATGCCGACTAAAAGAGCTGGGATATTTCCAAGGACGCGAGTAAAGCTATCGACAAATGGGATTGTTCCTCCGCAACCAATAAAGACCGCTTCGCGCCCATAACCCCGACCCAGAGATTTTTTTGCCACCAGAAAAACGGGGTGATCAGGTTTCGTCATCCAGGGATTCGCACCTTGTTCCGGAGTGACTTCCACTTTCAAACCCCATGGACAATGCAATTTGATAAATTCGGAAAGCAAGCGGGTGGCTTTGGTGTGGTCCATATTAGGAACTAGACGTAAACCCACGCGCGCCCAAGCTGAATCCATTATAACATTCCCTGCAATTTTTTTGCCTCCACTCTGAATAGAATTCACCGAGATTGAAGGCTCGCGCCACATTTTTTCCAGAATGGAAGCGCCACTCGCAAAAAGTTTCACGCCTGGCACAATCCCAGACTGCTCACGAAAGACCTCATCGGTGAGGCCTAACTTTCGCATATCTTCTTTTTCAGATGCGTTGGGTGGGAGCACATCGTCCCAAATCCCTGGTATGGCCACTCTTCCAGAATCATCCGTTAGTTTGGCTAAAATTTTGGCCAAGCCTTGTACGGGATCGGGAATGGGCCCGCCCCACATTCCAGAATGCAAGGGATGGTCGAGCGAGGTGACCAATATCTCCATGCTGATTAGACCACGTAATGTGGTGGTTAAGCTAGGAAGTCCGGTATCGAAATTACTGCAATCGGTTAGCACGACACAATCGGCTTTGAGTCGGTCTTGATATTTTTCCAGAAAAGGGGCTAAATGCGTGGACCCAATTTCTTCTTCCCCCTCAATGATCACCTTGACATTTAATGGAAGTGAACCCGAGGTCTTCAGCCAAGCCGCAATACTGGCCGCATGAATAATCACTCCAGCTTTATCATCCGCAATCCCTCGAGCGAAAAGTCGACCGTCTTTTTCAGTGGGTTCAAAGACGGGTGTTTTCCAAAGTTCTTCCCGAAGTGGTGGTTGCACATCATGATGCGCATAAAGCAGCACAGTTGGGGCGCCGGGACTTTTGAGCCAATCGGCATAGACATAAGGGTGCGTTCCGGGAACACGCATGATTTCGACATTCTGCAATCCGGCCTTTTCAAGAATGCGCACTGTAGCCTCAGCGGATCGTTCTACTTCTTTCGGATCAAAGCCATCAAAACTCACGCTTGGAATTCGCGTCAGAGTGAATAAATCTTCGAGGGCTTGTTTGGAATTGTTTTTGTAATAGTCCTGTGCTGCCGCCCGATTTTTTTCCAAATCCTGAATCTGATTACTCATTGTTTTTCCTTGTGATTTACTCCGGACAGATTCGCTTCCCATTCTTCCCTGACTTTTTCCACCAAGGGACGGATTGCTTCCTCTCGCATATCGAAGGATAAACCCGTGCCTTCAAAAAGCGCTCGCAGTCCCTTTGTTCCTCCCAGGCTCAATCCTTTTTTGTAATTGGCTAACGCTGCCTTTTCATCTTGTAAGGATTTTAACCAAACTTGTAGGGCGCCTAATTGGGCAATACCATATTCGATATAGTAAAAGGGGACCTCGAAAATATGCAGTTGACGATGCCAAGCATTGGCGCGAAACTCCTCTAATCCGCTCCAGTTTAAGTTCGCCCCAAATCGTTGATCAAGGTTCATCCAGGCTATTTTTCTTTGTGCCTGACTGTGACCGGGATTGGCGTATAACCAATGTTGAAATGCATCTATGGTAGCGACCCAAGGTAGTAAACGGAAAACTTCCTCATCCTCGGTTTGAATGGCTCGCTGAAGGTCGTCGCCTTGGTAAAACTCATCCAAATATTTAGCACCCAATCTTTCCATGGCCATCGATGCGACTTCGCTGAATTCCATCGGCGCGCCTCGGTTGAATCCCAAAGACATCCCTCTCGTAAAAAACAAATGGAAAGCATGGCCGCTTTCATGCAATAGGGTGAAGATGTCTTCATTCATCCCAACCGCATTCATGAAAATAAAGGGAAGCCGTACTTCGGACAAACCGCATTGATAACCACCGGGTGCTTTACCAACGCGATTTCCCAAATCCATCAGGCCCTTGTCAGTCATGGTCCGAAAAAAGCCATGCAATTCCGGATCCATCCGGGCAAAAATTTTATCGACGCCATTGATTAAACGGGATGCATCCTGAAAGGGCTTCAAAGGCGGGCGGCCTAACGGATCACAGTTCATATCCCAAGGTCGAAGTTGATCCACTCCCAACTTTTCCCGACGATAATCCAAGGAGCGACGATAGATGGGAACCACCGCTTTCTCTATACTGGTATGAAATTCTGTACAGTCTTTCACGCCATAATCGCTACGGTGATTCGACTTGAAGCTGTAGTCGATAAAATCTTTTAAGCCCAAGTTACGGGCGGTTTGATTGCGTAGGACAAAGAGTTCATCAAAAAGATCATCCAGTTTTTGACGATCCTTTAGACGACGCTCTGCTAATTTCATCCACGCTTTTTCCCGAATCGATCGATCATTGGATTGGAGAAAGGGGGACAGTTGACTCAGGGTTTTAATTTGGCCGTCCCAATCGACGGTCATTTCACCACAGATTTGTTGATACTCCTGTGCGAGTTTAGAAATTTCCGTGTGAAGGGGAATATTGGAATCATGGAAGAGTTCAATGCTCACTCGCAGCGAATCCAACCAGAGTCCATATTCTTCTTTGGGTAGCGTCTTGGATTCAGGATGAGCGACGGCTTTTCTATTTAATAGGTCCACCACCGGAGCCATTTCCGGTTCGACAGTTTCCACAAAGTTTAGATAGGCTTTTTGTTTTTCTTCCTCTTGAGTAAAACAGGTCATCGCGATATATAACCGGGAGCTTTCCTCATGAACCGAATCGCCCAATTCTGCATAGTCCTGAATCCATTTGAGCAGGGCCTTTTGGTCGGGGAGAGGTCGGTCACAAAGTTCAATTAAATAAGGTTTAATCCCTAGCCAGGAAGATAAATCTGCATCATTGGCTATATAGACTCTGGGAAACTCAGGGCTGGGCCTGGGAACTTTGGCAATCCAGGCGGGCTCGATTTTTTGGATTGGATTTCCCTTTGTTTCGGGGTTAATAACCAGATCAACCATGCAACCATCCTTTTAATTTGTTCTTAATTTAAAAAGAGAAAAGAATGGGGAGGGATTAGGTCTCGCCTCCGACCCTAATCCTTGCTACTTTTCGCGCTCCTTAGCATGCTAGACCCATCCCAGACGGAATCCGAGTGACTATGACTGAAGAAATTTTAAAGCGTCGCACTTTTGCCATTGTCAGCCATCCGGATGCGGGTAAGACCACAATTACCGAAAAGTTTCTTTGGTATGGAAAAGTGATACGGGAAGCGGGCCATGTTCGTGCCAAGGCCAATAAAAAATTTACCACCTCGGATTGGATGAAAATCGAGCAGCAGCGCGGCATTTCCGTCTCCTCGTCCGTGCTCAGCTTCCCTTATCAGGGCTGTCAAATCAACCTCGTTGACACTCCCGGTCACCAGGATTTTTCCGAAGATACCTTCCGGGCCTTGACTGCGGTCGATTCTGTTTTGGTATTGCTAGATGCGGCCAAAGGCGTGGAACCCCAAACCATCAAGTTGATGGAGGTTTGCAGCCTACGCAAATGTCCGGTTACCGTTTTCATCAATAAAATGGACCGAGACGCCCTCGATCCCGTAGCCTTGATGGATGAGGTAGAGCGGGTTTTGGGTCTCAAATGTTCGCCCATGACCATGCCCATTGGCAATGGTAAATTCTTTCAAGGAGTTTACTCCTTCGCCAATGACACTGTGCATCTTTTTAATCCCGATTCCCAAGAAGGAGAAATGCGTAAAGTGAATGGGCTGGATGATCCACGCTTGGACGAGTGGTTCCATCCCCGATATTTAGCTGAGTTCCGCGATCAGGCAGCCTTAGTCCATGGTGCGATGGAACCGTTCAATCACGAGAAATATCTAGCTGGCGAATTGTCGCCGGTATATTTTGGTTCTGGTATCAATAATTTCGGTGTGAAGCATCTTCTCGATAGCTTTGTCGCATACGCGCCTTCACCTATGCCCAGGCAAGCGGAACAGCGCACGGTGCTGGCCACCGAATCGGCCTTTACGGGTTTTGTCTTCAAAATCCAAGCCAATACCGACCCAAAGCACCGAGATAGAATTGCCTTCATGCGCGTTTGCTCGGGTAAGTTTGTGCGGGGCTCGAAGGTTATTCACTGTCGCACAGGCCGGCAGGTACGATTAGCCTCACCCTCTACGTTTTTGGCCAATGACAAAACCGTAGTTGAAGAAGCTTATGCCGGAGATATCATCGGCATTCATGACCCCGGTCTCTACAATATCAGTGATACGATATCAGAAATTGAGATTCTCAAATTCGTGGGAATACCCGATTTTGCACCCGAACATTTTTCTCGGGTTTACCTCGAAGATCCCTTGAAGAGCAAGCAGCTAACTCAAGGTCTCAAGCAGCTTTCTGAAGAGGGGGCTACCCAGCTCTTTCATCCCGTAGCCAGTCCCATTCCAGTGCTTGGGGTCGTTGGGGTTTTGCAGTTTGACGTCATTAAATTCAGACTCGAAGAGGAATACAATGCCCGTTGCCGTCTGGAACCTGCACCAGTGACAATGGCCCGTTGGCTAACTGGCGATGCGGCTCAAATTCAGGATTTTAAATCTCAAAACACGCATGACTTGGCGTTGGATAAAGGGGGCAATTTGGTTTATCTCTGCCCTAACGAATATCGTATGGGATTGATGGAAAAAAACTTCCCAAAAATCACATTCTCAAAATTTCATATCCAGCCCTGAAATCACATTTATTGATCAAGATTCTGTAAAATTTTGTTTGGTTTTTTGGGTTTAGACCTCGATCTGACATCATTTTACAAGTTGAAAAAATTTAAAAGGGTATTATTTAATAAACTCTCTTAGTCACTTTCCATAAGGTTAGCATGTATAAGACACACCATTCTTTCCATATCCCCATCATGGGTACAGGCTTCACAATCGACACGCCCATGCGAGTCGCCAAATATGGAATTTCATCGGTAGTTTCTCTTGTTGATGATCTGCTTATCGAACGGATTCGCAAGTATTACCATGGTGTTTACGGGATCCCTTTTCAATCTATTCCTGCTTCCCAATTCGATGCCCGAGCAAATCGAATCACCGCTTATTTGAATCTGATGCATGATGTCATTGAAAAACAAATCACCGAGATTCGAGCCCTACCCTTTGAGGCGGGCAATGACAAAACCAAATATTTCGAACTACTCCCAGATTCCTCTCCCGTTCGAAAACAATACCAGGCCTTTTTAGGAATGATGGATGGATCGGAAAAAAGACATTTAGAAATCGAGCTCAACCAAGCCATCGTCCCAGGTAAGATCGACTGTAATATTATGACCAAGCTCGATCGAATTACTTACGATCGGGATGGTCATGTTATGAGCATGGAACATGCGGATGCCAAATCGGCTCTACGAGGCTTCGCTCAATCAAAAATCAATGCCAGCATTGTGTATTCGGCCGGAATCAATCCGACTCTGTACGGTTATATGGAAACCTTCCCTGATTTTTATCGAGTCGGAGACCAAGAAGCTAAAAAGGGCGTTATTCTAAAAGTATCCGATTACCGTTCGAGCATGATACAGGGCAAGTTTATTGCTAAAAAGGGAATTGAAGTTCGAGAGTTCCGAATTGAATCTGGTCTCAATTGCGGGGGACATGCATTCGCCTCGGATGGTTATTTGATGGGCCCCATTCTGCAAGAGTTCAAGGACAATCGGGCTAAGTTTTCCGAGATGTTCGAACCTATGATTGTCAACCATTATGAGAAGCGTGGAAAAACTTATCCCCTGTCGGCTAGAAACCGAAGCATCCCAGTTACTGCCCAAGGGGGTATTGGAATTCAGGGTGAAGTACAGCGCTTGATGGATGGCTATGGAATCGACGCTACAGGCTGGGCGAGCCCCTTCTTACTGGTGCCCGAAGCTACCGCCTTGGATTCGGCGACACGACAGCAATTAGCTGAGGCCAAGGAGGAGGATCTATATCTTAGCGATGTCTCGCCGCTCGGTGTAGTGTTTAACAACTTGCGTAATTCAACTTCGGAACAATGGACCAAGAAGCGTGTCGATAGCGGAAAACCCGGCTCTCCTTGTCCGAAAGGATTTTTGGTTTCTAATACCGAGTTCACCGAAAAGCCAATCTGCACGGCTTCTAAGGAATATCAAAGCACAAAATTAGTTGCGATGGGCTTGGATACGGTACCGCCCTCCGATACACCTGACCAAAAGCTGCAAGCAGTGTATCAGAAATCCTGTATTTGTGATCAACTTGGAAATGGGGCCCTAATTAATCTAGGTATCGTTTCCAGTAACATGCCGGTATCAGTTTGTCCTGGTCCCAACATCGCCTACTTTGATAGGCTGTATACTTTACGAGAAATGGTGAACCACATTTATGGTCGCGGCCGCTCTTTGGTTCCGGAAAATCGTCCCCATATGTTCACCAAGGACTTGGTGATGTCGGTGGATTACTTTACAAAATTGGTTGATAAATTGAACGCAGGGGATACGAAGGCCTTTGGGTATCTCGCCCTGGTGAAATCCAATCTCTTGAATGGATTGGAATACTATCGTCCCTTTGTGGAATCCAAGCCCTATCCAGGCGAAAATCTTCCATCGCTGCGGGTGGCAATGGAGACTCAGGGAAATAGGCTTCAGGACCTATGGAATAGGGCCGAGCGGCGGATGGGCCATTCCACGGAATCGGTTTCGACTTAAACTCGTTCATTGCTGATATAGTTCTTTTAAAATCATTGACTTAGCCTTAGCTCAATTAGCTCCCAATGGCCTATTCCATTTGTGAATTCGTTCCATATACTCAGTAATTCGCTGTTTGCAGCAATCTCTGACATTAATATCTCAGTTCTATTTACAACCCATTGATATATAAGAAGTTGAGTCTATTTTTGAGTTATTTTTGCCCCATTTTTAATCCTCACTAAGCTCTCGACTTTTATTTTTGCCTCCATCTAGAATATCCTCATGATACGTTCACTTGGTAATAGAGTTTTCGGCACAACTGTGGTTGCCCTTTTTCTAGGCATGATTTCGTTAACCTCCGCAGCTAAGGTCGCCCTGGTGGGGAAGATGTCCTCAGAAGAAAAGGTCGCGCTAAATTCTCGCTGGGATTTGGGGTATTACCTTTTTCAAATTCAAGAGTTCAATGCCGCGGCTCGGGAATTTGAAAAGATTAGAATTATTCTCCCCAATGACCCATCACTATTGGCTCTGATTGGATCATGCTATTCCATGGCTGGACGTTGGCAAGAAGGGGAAGTCGCATTGCTAAGTGCTCGAAACCAGAATCCGGAAGACGATGATATCAATGGTCTCTTGGGTCAGTTTTATATTTCCTCCGGAAAGCAATTAAAAGGAGTGGCGTATTTGGAACATTCCTTACAAATTTCACCCGAACAGGATGATTTACGAGCAAGGTTGGCTTCCGTGTATTTAGAGAATGGTCAATACGATCGAGCCGTGCTCCATTTGGAGCATCTGCTACTTCTTCATGGTGGAATCAGTTTTGATAATCCTGAACTGGATTATGACTATGCTCGATGCATGCTTCATTCCGGGAAGTTCAGAGAGGGACTTTTCTTTGCGAGAAAGGCTCATCAAGCGCAGCCATTGAATTGGGGATATGCCCGTGTATTGGGCTTATGTCTATTGGGTAATAACCAATATTCAGAAGCAGTAGAAATGCTTTCTGTGGGCAAAGATGAATCGTATGCCGAGGCGGATATGTACTTACAATTGGGTGAAGCCCAATTCTTGGATCGTC
>JAYVCH010000112.1:0-25807 GCA_043750055.1 Fibrobacteria bacterium | reverse complement strand
GTGCATGCCATGAAATACATCTACCATGATACGACTTACGTCGCTCAAATTATGGAAAGAGCCAAAGCCCAAGCGAAATATGACTCCATTAAAAATTCCGGAGGAAAGGCCGCATTATTGTTGCAGGAAAAACCCAATATATTCATGCAGCGAATTGCAACCATGAATCCTGGTGATACGGTTAATTTGGAAATTCGACTTTCCATGCCTTTGAAATATGTGGACGGGGAGTTGGAATTAGCCTTTCCAACCCGAATTGGACCTCGCTTTCAATCCGATTCTCCAATGCTCTTGAATCCTCCGGAAGACCGGTTCGGACTCGAATTTGAATTCAATGTATTAGTGGAATCGAATTTGGAGTTGAGTGCCATTACCTCGCCTAGTCATCCTATTGAGGTGAGCGACCTTTCCATCGCCCGAAAAATCCTAACCGATCGTCAGGTCCTTGGTAGTGATGTCGTTCCGAGCATGGCGTATTCAAAAGGAGTCGTGCTTAAAACGCAAGTCACCTATCCAAATCGCGATTATGTGTTAAGACTCAAACGCGCCAAAACAGCTCCAGATTTTTCACTAGCCATTTCTAAGGATCCAACGGGGCAGGGATTTTTCTCCCTGAATCTTTATCCTGATCCCACCACTCTGGTTGGCAAACGGAGCAACTTGGAAGTAGTACTGTTGGTCGATATTTCGGGTTCGCAAGCGGGATGGCCCCTGGAACGGGAAAAAGAAATCACCCTCAACATTCTCTCTCGACTCTCACCATCGGATAACGTTGATCTGTTGGCCTTTAGCGATGAGGTGTATTATGCTTTTGGGACGGGAACACCGGTTCCTGCTACGGCGCAGAATGTTTCGAAGGGAGAGGCATTTGTCCGGGGACTTTCGGTGCAAGGGGGAACCCAACTTTTGGCAGGTGTCAACGCCGCGCTTGCCATTCCTGCAAATCCTGATAAACAACGGATTTTCATATTTCTGACCGATGGTTTTATTACCAATGAAACCGCTATTCTTTCGGCCATCACGAATCATCCTTCCAAACCGTCAATTTTCACTTTCGGGGCCGGAAACAATCTCAACCGATATTTTTTGGAAGAATGCGCCAAGGTGGGTAACGGCTTTGCTACTCTTGTGGTTGAAGGCAATGCGGTTGGACCCTTGGTTGATGCCGCCTGGAAGCGCATTGAAGCACCTCAAATTGAAAACATTCAGGTTTTTTTCGGCGAACTGGAAACCAAGGATCTATTATTCCCGATTTCAAACCGACTCTTTTTAGGGCTGCCCTATAAGTTGATGGGAAAATTTACGGGTAGTGGCATTCATTCTGTTACGATGACTGGCGATCAGGGAGGAAAGCCCATTACGATAACAAAACTTATCGACTTCTCCTCATGGGACATTCTCTCATGGGCGGTTCCAAAATTATGGGCGCGGGAAAAAATCGGACAATTGATGATTACTCAAGGTACAAGTGAGTCTCAAAAGCCCGCCATTATCGCCCTGTCATTATCGTATCAAGTTCTAAGTCAGTACACCGCTTTCCTTGCCGCAAATCCCCAAGCCCTTGTTCCCATTATTTCGAATTCGGGTGGAGGCAGCCCAAGTGAAATTTCCAAAAAGCCGTCGCTCCATCCGCAATTTAGTTTGACCTTTCAGGGAGGACTCTTGTTTTTGGATTGGAGGGGCGGGGCAAAAGTGCAACTCATCCGCATCTATGATTTACAGGGCCGACTGGTATTTTCCTATCGACCCATGATTAGCTTAGTTGGATTAACGCGATGGATTTGGGACGGGAAAGACTTGCATGGGCGCGACTTAAATTTAGGCCTTTATCTGTTGTCGGTCACGACTCAGGCGGGGACACAAAATCGGACCTTCACTTGGAATGCGAATCATTAGGGAGAAACCAAGGAGTGGGGTTTACTATACTTTTCCCAGGTAATGGGATTGGGTTCAATTAAGGATCATAAAGCGAGTAAGTCCACACCTTTGTTTGGTGTGGGTCTTGCCATGTTTCTGATTTTCGCGGGCTTATCTTCCTCCCAATTCCATTCCTATCTTTTTGAGAGTAATGGGCTTCGCGATCTTCAAATCGGCATCCTTTTGATGGCAGGTCAAGCAGCGGCCATTTTTTCTCCCCTGGTGCAAGTTCCCATTATTCGAAAATTCGGTGGACCACGCCTCCCGCTTATGTTCATGATTGCTGGCGCGTCCGTGACACTGTCCCTGCTCCCATACATGCATCATTTCTGGTCATTTCTGATCCTGTTTCCAGCATTCTCGTTTTGTGCAGCTTCAGTTTTTCCACTCAATGCGGCGAGTACACTCGAAGCCATGCAGAATCAAGAACACGGCGCTTTTTTTCGCATCAGAAGTTTTGGCACCTTGGGATTTTTAGTGGGATGTCTCATCAGCCTTTGTTTTCCAGTATTGTCCGATTTACCCTTTCTCTACCGTGGGTTTTCGGTATCGTTGATTTTGGCTTTGGGCGTTGTCTATTGGGATTTTCGTCGGGGAGTTCGAAATGTAAAGTTGTCTAAAAAATCGGATTCCAATTTTTTACCCAGTGCGCCGCATTTCCGTGAAACTTTTCGACTCTTGCGTGAACCCGATACCTTGCGGCTCTTGATATTGCTTGGATTGATGAACTTCGCCAATGCCTTGGCTATTGGTGTACAGGGCAATTATTTATTGAACCGATGGGAACAAGGGCAACGAAGTATCAGTATGGCTTGGGTCATTTCCACGGCCTGTGAAGTGCCCATTATGTTATTATGCGCGCTACTTTTAAAACGAAAAGGCCTGAGGGTTGTCATCGGTCTCGGCATTTTTGGCACCTTGATAAAACTGACCGGACTTGCAGCGGCAGGAAGCCTCTGGCAATATTATTTGGCGCTTACTATGCACGGCTGTTTTTTCGCCGGTGCCTTAACGGGATTTAATATCTATTTAGATCGACGTTATCAGCAGCAAGAACGGGCAACCCTACAAACTATTTCTGGGATATTCTATGGTGGGATTCCTTCAGCCTTGGCTGGTTTGTCTTCCGGTTGGATTTGGCATGTATTTTCCCTGCGGTCTGTTTACTTGGTTTCGGGAGCAATCGCGTTCCCAGCCGCCTTCTACGCCTTTTTTCTGCTAAATTCAAAGGGAAAAATTTCCGACCCTTATGTTTTATAAACACTCTTTTTCTTATTTTTCTTTGAAACCTGATTACCCCTGGGAGTATCCCGATGAAGTACTTAAACGCCGCGATTATTATTGCGGTTGCCTTGTTGGTCAAACCCCTTCACGCTTTTGATTCCGATAATGATGGGATTCCCAACAAATATGATCTCTGTCCAAAAGATCCGGAAGATAGGGACGGGTTTGAAGATCAAGATGGCTGTCCCGATCCCGATAATGACAAAGATGGCATCTGCGATCCTTGGGTTGCCGAAAAGGGTCAAAGCGCCAAGTTTGCCAATGTCTGCCATGGTTCAGACAAATGTCAAGAAGTGGCTGAGGATAAGGATGGATATCAAGACGAGGACGGCTGTCCCGATCCTGATAATGATAAAGATGGTATCCCCGACTTAAAAGACAAATGCCCCAATGAACCCGAAGATCAGGATGGTTTTGAAGACAATGACGGCTGTCCGGATCCCGATAATGATAAGGACGGAATTTGTGATGAGTGGGTTTCTCAGAAAGGGCAGTCCGCCAAGTACGCCTCCGTCTGTACGGGAGCGGATAAATGTGGAAGTGAAGCCGAAGATAAAGACGGATTCGAAGATGCTGACGGCTGTCCCGACCCTGACAATGATAAAGATGGTATCAAAGATGCCGTAGACAAATGTCCTAACGAACCTGAAACCATGAATGGAGTAGAGGATGAAGATGGCTGTCCCGATAAGGCCATGCCCGCTTTCCAACCCACTCAGAGCTATCCGTTGGTACGGTTCCGTCCCTCAACAGTTGAATTGACCGTTGAAGCCGAACCAGCCCTGGAAACCCTTGCTAAGCAACTCAAGGAGTATCCCGAAAAGCAGGTTGAAATTCGTCTCTTTACCACCTATAAAGGAAAAAAGAAGGAAGACTATCTGGCCCAATTGCAAGCTCGTTCCAAAGCCTTGGTGGACTATTTAATTAGAAAGGGAGCTTTGGCTTCTCAACTGAAAGAGGTCCAATACACCCTTCCAAACATGGAAGGATTTAAGGGTACGGATCAAGACTTCAACCAAGAGAAGGCGATGGAGATCAAGCTCCTCAACTAATCTAGGCCAACGCGAACAGGAGACCGGTGTTGGGGATCCTGTTCATTTGCGATCAATTAAATTCGATTCGTGATTTGATAAACAATTATCATGAGGATAAACTGGAGTGGGATTCGAAGCCATAAGAGTGTGGCATTAAAATCTGGAAACAAGTTCGCATGAAAAGCCATTTGGATATTAGCGGGTAAAACTGCAATTAGGAGAGCGATAAGGCCAAGCCCGCTGAGCTTTCTATATCTGGGACTTAAAATTAATGCGCCCAGCCCAATTTCAAAAAAACCGCTGAGCTGCACCAATAAAAGTGGTTTCGGTAAGTAGGCGGGCATTATTCTTAAATAGGATTTGGGGTAAAGAAAATGAGCGACCCCGGCTCCAATGAAAAAGGCACTCAAGAACCATAACGGTAGACGCTTCAACTGGGCTTCATGTGAAATTTGTGAATGATTCGGTGTAGGATGGGTGCGAACAAAATTCCCGCCACGGTTAAAAATGCAATTCCACTATAGAGCGCATAAAATCCGGCGAATAATTTTGCGACATTGGTATCCAGATGGTTGACTGGACCCATCCCGGTCAAGATCATGGATGCATTTAAGAATGAGTCTACCCATGAAAGATTAGCAAAGCTACGATAACCAAGCATTCCGATTCCTAAAGATATACTGATGACCAAAATGGCGATTCCACCATGTTTACTGACTCGACCCAAAAAGGCGGGGAAGGGAATGAGGGGTTGAGTATGATGCTCGTATTGGAGGGGAAGTTTCTTCATGTGAAAAGAACCCGCTTGGCAAGGGGTTTCCCGCCAAGCGGATAAAAGGATTTATTTTCCAACCTTTTTGGCGCGCTTCTCTTCTTTCTTTTCCTTCATGGATTTTGCAGGGGCTTTTTTGGTTTCTTTTTTTGTATTGCGTTCTTTTGACATGATCGCTCCTCAGAGTTTGGCTATTGCCATGTGATGCCACTAACGGGCTTAAAAAAGGTAATTATTTTTTCTCAAAACGATTCTTTAGTTCGGCGAGTTGGCAAGTTCCCTTGGCCATTTTAATCAGGTCCGAAGCGAATGCGGAAATGGAATCCGGTTCTAGATAATCGATTGGGAAATGGGCCTCGGCGATTTTGCCTTGATCGTCTTCAAGCCCGTTAAGTCGCACCCATAACTCACATTGCGTCGTGCCGCCCACGGTCTTAAAGTTGAACTCGGCCTTGCCTTTGCCAGCACCGATGACATACTCCACTCTTTCATTGGTGGACTTTGGAAAACCTTTTAACTTCTGCCCGAATTCCATCAGGACTTTATTTTCACATCGGAAGCTAGTGACCGCGGAAAAGGACGGACTAGTTGCCAAAGCTTGAACATGGGATAATTCCGAATCCCGGGAAACTAAATTTAGGACCACTTTACCCATAAAATCCTATTCCTTTCACAACTACGACTTGGTTGGCAACAAGCCTTTCCAACGGAAATTGGTAACTTTTATCAATCCCAATCCTCGCCAATTCGGCTTAAATCTACCTGAAAGTTCATCGGACTTCTAGGGCAGTCGGTAGGAAATGCGGTATATTCCCAATTGACAGCACTTATTTTTCTGGCCTTAGGACTTGTAGTCGGTCCGTGCCTGTCCGAGGGCGGAGTAGCTATACTTTTCTACCGTGGCGGTTTCAAATTTCCTCCACACGAGTTGCTATACAGCACGTTAATTTAATCGGTCGTGTTCAAGGTAATTGGATTGGCGATATCGGCCTCGAGGATGAACCGGCGGACACGGTATCGGTCAGTGCGGAAGCCACCAACAAGGATTCTACGATGATCCCAAAACTAAGCCGGAAGTGATGAGTACCGCGAACTTCGATCGAATGGGCCAGCGTCGAATCTAAGTCGTGACAGAGACTCACCCTTTCCTTGTTTCCATGGATGCATAGGATACGTTTGCCTCGAAGCTTTTCTAAATCCGCCAGAATGGGAAAGGGAAAATCCTGGTCGATGGGAATCCATTCACGAATATGAAACTCCAAATCATAGGTTTTAGCAGGACCCATTAGACCAATGAGGACCACATGATTTAAAAGGTCCGGAGGTAATGCTGAAGCTAGGGTGGGAAGGATATCGGCACCGAGTGAATAACCGAGTAAAAGCAAATCCCGTTTGCCCCATTTTGCCATGTAACTTCGGATGATTCTTTCGAGATCGGCGGAAGCCTCGACCCGCGATCGGCGTTTCCAGAAATACCGCAGACTACTGACGCCGATGGTTGCCACACCCATTTGTGCCAAGCCTCCGGAGATATCCTTGTCGATCCCAACCCAGCCGCCGTCCCCGGAAAAGAAAACCGCCATGCGGGGATCGGATGAGCCTTTCGAGGGTATTTCGATAAGTGGGAGATCGTCTAAACTTGTGATCGGGGTATCCGGCAGGATACCTGGCGAGATTCCGTTTGTTCCGCAAGGCGTGATTTCGGCCAATGTCAGGCTCATCAGAAATGAAATGGACAATCCAGCTATTTTTTTGTCCGGATTCCTCATTTGGAAACCACGCCCTTGATCCCTCCGGAAATCAACGAGGTCAGATTGGCAAGAATACGTGGCATAGCGAACCCGCCCGGCGCGGCTAGATAGCGGGGCTGCCATTCTGGGTGAAATTTTTCCTTGAAGGAACGCAGGCCCTTGAAGTTGTAGAAATGTTCCCCATGTCGAAACAGGATTCCGGCTACCTTGTGCCAGGTGGGGTTCAGATTGCGTTTCTCAAAACCTGCCAAGGGCGCCATGCCGAGGCTGAAATACCGGTAACCTTCCTCCGCGCCTTTGAAGAACAGGTTTACGAGCAAATACTCCATAATCAATTCTGGTGCGGCCGAGGTGTGGCGCATGAGGTCGATGGAAATCTCCTCCTTATCACCGCCTTCCCAGACATTAGCAAAGGCGACAAGAACACCCTCCTTGCGCACCACGGCCATGGGGTACCGGAGAAGATACGCCTCGTCAAAACGGCCCAGCGAAAAGCCTTTTTCCCGGGTCCGTTTGTTCGCCAGCCACTCGTCTGAGACCGCTTTCAATGCTGGGAGCAAGGGGCCGACCTGCGCTACGGGTATCACCTCGAAAGAGCAACCGTCCTTGATTGCTTTGTTGTAGGCATAACGCAGGCCCTTGCGTGTTTTGCCTTCCAGGGTAAAGCCGACCAAGGGAACGCGCGCGTCTTCGCCTAGTTTGAGCAAGGAAAGGCCTAGATCTAAATACAAAGGAATATTTTCAGGGCCGACTTGATAAAAGACCGGCCAAGCAGCGGAATCGTCGCATTCTTCCTTGAAGGCCCAAGCCAACTCCACCCACTCCTTCTTGTCTCCCACAGGATCCCCCATGGAAACCCAGGTACGTCCTTGAATCCCATACATGATGAAGGCCGCCCTACCTGCGCTGAAGAGAAGATGTTTGTCCCCTAAGGTTGAAAGATAAGCATTGGTTTTGGCCTGGTTCTTGGAGATTTCATAAGCTTCATCGATTTCGGCAAGGAGGGGAAGAGCCTGAGTACTATGCGCGGGTCGCACCAAAAGTCGCAAAGAGATCAATAGGACCAGACAGGCTGCACCAACATTGGCCCGCATGAATCGGGAGGCATTCCCATACACACTGAAATGCCACCACATTTCATTAGAATAGGCGAGATGCTTGTATGAGAAAAATCCAAGCCATGTTGTGCTGGCCAATACAATAAAGATAGCGACCGACCATGACCAAGAGAAGGTTTGCGAAGAGAGCGGAGTTTTTCGATAGAAGTAGGGACGACTAGGAAGCAGTGCTACCAGCATGCATCCCAAGATCAAAGCCTCTTCATAATCGCCGCCCTTGATCAAGGATAGGGCAATGCCCAAACTAAGTATGCAGGCCGAAAGCATCCAAGCTCCGTCTAAACGTTGCTGCAAACCCCTTGCCAAAAGAAGCAAAGCTGCGCCTGCAAGGCTTCCCAAAAAATGGGAAAGCTCCAACAAGGTCAGAGGAAAAATCCGGTCCAACCATTGCAATCTTGAATAAACTCCAGGAGTCGCGCCTGAGATAAGTAGAATGACGCCAGCCATAAAGGCGCAAAGTGAGTATGTCCAAGGTGCCAAGGGGCCGGTCCAACGAGCCACCTGGGTAACTCCTTGCTTCACAGCGGCCTTGCGTCGATACAGTTCGTGACCCGTAAACAGAAACAATGCAAACATCAATGGAACCAGGTAATAAAGAACCCGGAAAAAAAGGAGCACGCTCAAGATCGTCGGAGCCGGCAGAGAGGACTTGAGCATTAACATGGCCGTAGTTTCGAAGACCCCCAATCCACCTGGCACATTGCTGACCAGCCCCACACCTTGCGCGAGAATGAAAATGCCGACCAGATGAGGGAAACTGATTATCCCCTTTGGAAGCAAAACGAACAAAACCGCGGAGGCGGCCATCCAGTCCGCGGCTCCCAGTATAAGCTGGGCTGCGCCATAACCTAGGGATGGAAAGCTAAAACGCCATTCCCTCCAAACCAAAGATTTCCGGATACTGCCGCAGGCTACTAGATAACCCACCGCGCCCACCAGAAACAAGGTTCCGATGGGAAGCGTGGTCTTGAAGTATGCATGCATCATGGAAGGAAGTGGTAGAGGATCGATCACGAAAACTGTCCCGCCTAGTAACAGGAGTCCAATCCAAAAGGTCACAGCGCAAAAAATCGAAATCTTGGCTATGTCGAAAGCGGAAACGCCGAAGGAAGAGTAAATACGGTAGCGCACAAGTCCGCCCGTCACGGCACTGAATCCCATATTGTTGCTGAATACATAACTGATGAACGAAGCAAAAACTGTGATTCGAAATGGCAAGGCTTTGCGCGCGTAGCGAAGAGCCAAAGCATCATAACCGGTCAAAACCATGTAGCTAAGCGCAGTAAGTCCAAAGGCAAAAAAGATTCTATCGGAAGGATAGGTGTGGATTTCCGCTAGAATCTGGTGGTAGTGAAAAGCCCGTAATTCTCTGTGGAGAACCCAAAGGGCAACGAAGAAAAGGATTAAGGCCAAGGAAGGGCCAGACCACCGTAGCAGGTTCTTTATCGTATTTAGCGGATCTATTTTATTCAGAGGGGGACCACTAAACCTAAGGTAACAT
Organism: Fibrobacteria bacterium; assembly: GCA_043750055.1. Lineage (GTDB taxonomy): Bacteria > Fibrobacterota > Fibrobacteria > UBA11236 > UBA11236 > Chersky-265. The sequence continues at coordinate 16,430 of JAYVCH010000112.1, read as the reverse complement.
GTAAGGGTTGAAAATGAAATGGGATAAATGTGAAACCCGTTCCTGGCTTCGTCATATTTATACCCCTGATTTCTAGGGTCTTACATAAAAACTTTTCTATCTGTGGCTTTTCCGTATCGCAATACAGCTGCAAATATAACGCGGTTATCGATACCTACCAGCCATGATCCCAAAGGCTTTCGAAAAAACAAGTCTTTTTTTATCTAAAGAAAGGCCTCACAATTCGATTAAGGGAAAAATAGGTGCTGATTTTGCCCGTTTTTTCCTCGATTTTGCACCAAAGTTCCTGACCCTAGGGTTATTGTAATGAGTAAGTTGAATGGTGACTTAGATGACCATAAGGTGTCAAGGCAATGATCAGGAGAATTACATGTCTGGAAATACTTTTTTTGAAGTGTTGGGTCGACCGATTTTTCGGGGTGCCTGTGCACTTGTAGTTACCATTGCCGTTGTCTCTTCTTTCGGGTTTACCCCGACCAAGGGAGATCTTTATTTCACCATTTATCAGGAAAATCCACAGAATGTGAACAAAATCGCCTTCGACTTCGACGGCACGAAATTGGTTATCGGTGAAGTGGTCAATGTGGCCGAGACCATCGGTGCGGATGGCTTGATCTTCGCCCCCGATAACGACATCCTGGTGGCAGGGCAGGGCAAAAATACCATTCATAAAATCAATCTCGTTACCAAAACCATAGTCACCATGAAAGCTAATGTGGGTTCCTACCATATGTCCCTGGATCCCAGTTTAACCAGTGCTTGGGTTGCTGGAATACCCGGTGACATGGCGAAGATTCCCTTGAATCCATTTGGGGATGCCGTGAGAGTTACCTTGCAAGGTGATGACAAGACTATCACATCCTTGGCATTCCAGGATGCTGATCATGCTTTTTATACCACGGCAAAACCCAATGCTTTGGGTAACTTTGGAACCATCGACATGAAATCATTTACCACGCATCGCATACTCACGAGTACGGTGGGTGCGCATGGCATGGCCTATGACCCCTTCACCAGAAATGTGATAATATTCGGGGGTGAATACGTTGTCCAAATAGATCCTGCTACAGGAACTCCGATTGATACCAGTCATTTTCCCGGATCTGATTTCGACCAAGGTACGGTGGACGGCAAAGGTCATATGTTTGTCGCCGACGGAGGGAGAGGAACCGTCATGTTCATGGATTATTCCGTGAGTAAGAAAGTCGGGGATCCAAGTAACTTTATCGCCCAACCCTTTGTTGCAAAATACATTGACGATGTCGCACCACTTTCCGGATTGGGATCCAACCCTGTTATTCCTATTCCCGTTCCCCCCAAGCCTGATAGCCTCCTGGCTGTTCAGAATGCCCTCTACAAAGACGCGGATGGCAACGGACGCATCGATCAAGCATGGATTGAATTCCCCAAGGCCAATGGCAAACTTCCGACTCAGATTAATCTCCAGGATCCCTTCAATCCCGGCAAGATCATCCAGGTCAGTGGGAATAAAATCACCCAAATCGATGCAACGCATATCCTAGTCGAATTCAAGGACAAGGAATTCGCATCCGGCACTGGTTTTGAACCCAAGCCCTATGGAAAACTGGTTGAGGACAAGACCGTATTCAGCGGTACCAATTTCATCATTGGCGACGGCGTTGGCCCTCGGCCCATTAGTGTTGTTTCCACCCCCCCCGCAGTCCAATCTATCGAGAAACCCAAACTCACCGTGACCTTTTCAGAAAGTGTGACGGTCGATATCAATTCGAAAATATTTCCCTTCGAAATAAAACGCAATGGAACTGATCCCAATGGAAAGATTTCCGTAATCTCGGTAAAACCTTTGGGGGGCAGCTCCTATGAGTACACATTCGACACAACGTTCTATCCTATCCCCGGCGATTCCATCCGATTGAAAAAAGCCACTCCCGTGATCGTGGACACGCATGCTAACCCAAGTAATATGTCTGATTATATTCCCGTGAGTGGCAAGCTGCTTCAGGTCTTATATAACCTTGGCTCGGTGCCCTCTGCCATTGTTTCCAGCCCGCAGTTTTCCAATCCCTTCGCCTTGCCCAACTCGATACTTCTAGTCGACCCATCCAAGCCTCAGAGCTGTATCCATTGTACGGACAGTAAGGTAAATGAAGTGATCAGCAGCACCGTTTCCGCCACGCCCATCAAGGATTCTAAACCCTATTTAATTTCCCTGAAGGCAAACGCACCCTTTCACTACGATGTTGTTTTTTATGATAATATGGGGACATGCGTCAATAAGGCCAAAGGGGATTTGGATCAAGCGACGCTGAACAAAATGGAAAAGGATAAGGAAGGAAATTATACCGTGGGGTTGTTCTGGTGGCCAGTATCGGATCAGGGACAATTGGTTGGGAGTGGGGTCTATATTGCGCGAGGAACCATGACGACTTCCGGAACCATTCAAACCATTCAAGGATCTCAAGGGCAGTTTGAAAGCGTAACTAACCGGAAGGTAAATCTCTTCTTCAGGTTTGGGTACCTAAGACATCCCTAGAAGGCTCGACCCAATCGTCTAATGTGAGTTTACCCATCGACCTCAAAGGAGTTGCAATGCTTAAGAAGGCGACCGTTTCGCGCTTGGTCGGATTGTTCCTCGTACTTTCAATGATTACGGTTTTTGGTCAAGCTAAATCCAAGCCAGTCGCGTGGCTGGGCATTGCTTTTGCCGATGCGCCTCTCGCTTCTATTCCCGCTCAATTTGCACATCCCTCTGCCGAAGGAGCGGTCAAGATCCAACAAGTATTTAAAGGAACCTCGGCTGATCAAGCTGCTTTGCAAGAAGGCGATTATATCCTCTCCATTAATACAGCCCCTCTGGTTGGACGAAAAACTTTACTGGACACGATTCATTCCAAAGGGGTGGGAGATGTAGTGGAGTTGCGAATCGGCAGGAATGGAAAAGTAATCTCTCAAAAAATGGCCCTTTCACCCAAACCGGAAGACATGCAATCGTTGACTAAAATGTTAATCGGAGCACGTGCCTTAGAGTTGGATGGAAAATATTATTCAGGGGATGTGGGAACCCTGGCTAAGAATAAAGGGAAGGTGGTGGTGCTGGATTTCTGGGCCACTTGGTGCGGACCTTGCCGTTCCACCATTCCCGGCCTGAATGCGCTTTACAAGAAATACCATGAAAAGGGTGTGGAAATCATAGGCATTAGCTCGGAAAATCTTCAGGAACTGCTTGAATTTCAAGCCAGCGGCAAGCATAGTTATTCGCTTTTCAATGATGTCAGTCAAATTACAACCCACAAGTATCAAGCATTTGCGTATCCGACATTGGTCCTGATTGATCGCAAAGGATTCATTCAACGAATCGAAGTGGGCGCTCATCCTCCTGAGCAAATGGAAAAATGGATCCAAGAGCTTATGTGAAATAATTGGGGTAACGTTCGCGCAAAGACAAGAACCCATTTTCTGAAACGATCAAATGATCGAGTAGCGGAATGCCCATGGTTTTGCTGACCTCCACTAATCTTTTAGTAGCCACGAGATCAGATTCAGAAGGTTCGAGATTTCCTGAGGGATGGTTGTGTGCGACCAAGATACTCACAGCACGATCTTCGATAGCAGGATAAAATGTTTCACGAGGATGGATTTGGCTTTGATTGGCTAATCCCTTGGTGATCGAATGGGATTTAATGATTTGGTTATTGCCATCCAATGTTAACACGATCACAATTTCCTGTCGCCCTGTTCGCAGTGCTGCCAAAAGTGGTAGGGCATCCTTTGGAGTGCGAATTTTCACCTTTTTCCGAGAGAGCAGAAAGCGGCGTGAGAATTCGATGCTTGCAAGAATTTGACAACCCTTGGAAGGCCCGATTCCACCGATAGCCAATAAGACGTCAAGGGTAAGTTCGGTCTCAATCTGGCTAAGTTTTTCGACGACCTCCGAAGCAAGACTCAAAACATCCTTACCTTGCGTTCCTTTTCCCAAAATGACCGCTAAAAGTTCTGAATTGGACAGGCTCTCAGGCCCATTGTGCAAAAGTTTTTCCCGAGGCCGGTCTTGAGTAGGGGTATTAATCCACAGTTTCATGATTTTGATCCTTTCTAATCTCAATGAAGGATAGGTTGAGGAATAAAAGATGACTTTGATGCCCATCACACATTTATTAATTCCATTTTAAGGCTAGACTAGGGATATTTTTCGGAACTAATGTTCCAAATGATCCGATTTTGTGCCATTAATCTTCATTTCTATGTTAAAAATCAGAATATTAAAATCGATTTATCCATATAAGTCGCGTTTTGAGGTGACATGCTCAAATAGTGCGTTGCAATGTGGTTAATTACTGGCATTTTGACTGCAAACAACGTAAAATAGGTTGTATATTATTTTAAATTATGCATATTTTAGGAGTAAACTAAGAAATTGTTGAAAAGGACTACGACAAATGGCTAACAAATCCTGCACTGGCGCGGAAGCCTTAATTCACAGCATTCATCAGCACGGGGTCGAGTACATATTCGGCCATCCTGGCGGAGCCGCCATTCCCATTTTCGATGCTTTGGTGGACTCACCGATTAAGTTCATTCTATGCCGTCATGAACAAGGTGCCACTCACATGGCCGATGGAATGGCACGCGCTACCGGTAAAGCCGGCGTTGCCTTGGTGACCTCCGGACCCGGAGCAACCAATGCCATTACAGGTATCATGACTGCGATGATGGATTCGGTCCCCATGATTGTAATCACGGGACAAACTATTCGGCCCATGCTCGGCTTAGATGCCTTTCAAGAAGCGGATGTGGTTGGCATTTCCTACCCAGTCGTCAAACACTCCTATCTTGTACGCGATGTGAATGATATTCCAAGGATTATCAAGGAAGCTTTCTACATCTCGGAAACGGGTAGGCCCGGTCCGGTGTTGATTGATATTCCCAAAGATGTTTCCGGCGCGATGTTCGAGCCTAATTATAATGTTGAAATTGATCTTCCCGGTTATTCGGTTCCAAGTCATGGCGATACCGCTGCCATTGCTCGCTGTGCGGACTTATTGTTTAAGGCCAAGAAACCTCTGCTCTTAATCGGTCATGGTGCGGTAATTTCCGATGCCGGCAGGGCTTTGAAATTGTTGGTTGAGAAAATGCAAATTCCGGTCGTCAACACCTTGCTGGGCAAAGGAGCTTTCCCCGAAACGCATGATCTTAGTTTGGGCATGCTGGGCATGCACGGAACGGCCTATGCAAATAAGGCCGTTGTGGACTGCGACCTCATCATGTCGGTGGGTTCGCGTTGGGACGATCGAATCTGCGGAAAATATTCCGCATTCTGTCCCGATGCAGTCAAAATCCATATCGATATTGACCCTGCGGAAATCAATAAAATGATTCGACCGGATTGTTCCATCATTGGCGATGCCCGCCTGATTTTGGAAGAACTACTTTCCATGGTTCGTAAAGGCGAAACCGAGGACTGGTTGGTTCAGGTCAAAAAATGGAGAAAACAATTTCCGCTTAAATATGGTAAGCAGGGTGGTCTTAAATCCCAGTACGTTCTCGATGAAATCTATAGGTTGAGTAAGGGTAAAGCCATTGTAACCACGGATGTGGGTCAACATCAGATGTGGGCAGCCCAGTTTTATAAAACCGATAGCCGATTCCATTGGATCTCTTCCGGTGGTGCGGGCACTATGGGATTTGGAATGCCCTCCGCCATTGGCGCACAGTTCGCAAAACCCAATGCCCTTGTCATCGCGGTGGTAGGCGATGGCGGCTTTCAAATGACGCAGGCCGAATTGGCGACCGCTTCGCTCCATAAGTTGCCTATCAAAATTTTGATCATCAACAACAAATATTTGGGCATGGTACGCCAATGGCAAAACCTTTTCTTCGACAACCGGTTGTCTGGCGTGGACTTGGAAGGCAATCCCAACTTCGTCAAATTGGCAGAAGCGTATGGGATGAAGGGCTTCCGTATTAAGCGCAATGCCGATGTCAGCAAAACCTTGGCAGCGGCCTTAGCCTATAATGATGGCCCTTGTATTATTGAAGCGGAAGTGGAGAAAGAGGACAATGTGTTCCCGATGATTCCTGCCGGTGCCGCGGTTTCAGAAATGGTTCTTGAGGCCCCCAAAAAGAAAATGGCTAAACCCGTAGGAAGCACCTAAGCCGCATCGTGGCTTGGGGTTAACGGATCAGGAAATAAAGAAGGGAAAAAAATGAGTCTCAATGGAATCAACGGAACGACGAAAATTGCTACCCTGGAAAGTAAAGGCGTCAAGGCTTCGGCAACGGGCGCACTGCATTCGATCAGCTTGCTAGTCAACAATCGCCCGGGTGTGCTCATTCGCATTGCTCTGGTTTTTGCCAGACGCGGTTATAATATCGATAGTCTAGTCGTTTCTCCAGCACATAATGGAAAATTTGCGCGCATGAATATTGTTGCCTCCGGCGAAGGCAAAGCCTTGGAGCAAATCATAAAACAGCTGAACAAGTTGATTGACGTGATTCACGCCAAGGATCATACCACCGAAATCGTGGTGGAAAAAGAATTGGCTTTAATTAAAGTTCAATGCTCTTCCGAAAAACGCACAGAAATTTTGCAAATCGCCGAGCATTTCAAAAGCCAAACCGTGGACTTGAGTGAAAATACTTTAATGTTACAGGTCACAGGCAGCACGGAGAAGCTCGATGCCATGGAATTGATGCTCGACAAATATGGCATCAAAGAAATGGTTCGTACCGGAAAAATAATTATGGCGAGAGGATCAGCCGATACTTGATGAGAAGGACTTCCTTTGGAAGTCTTTTTTTAGGATCGGAACTCGGCTCCAGCGGTGGTGAACAGCACCCAGCGAGGTGCCGCTTGTTCCGCGGAGGCGAGGAAATCCACTCGTACCGATAAGCCCAATCCAAAGGCAACTTCAATAGCGGGATCGACTTGAAAGCTATTTGCCCTACTAAGCGCGCGCGTATGATCACCGACTAAACGCAGATTGTCATAGGCACGGATAATTTTTGGCCCATCGTAAATATGGACGGCCGTGACCGGGGAACGGGACGTGTTTTGAAAGTAAAAGAAGGTCTTGGTTAGTTTGGGTCTGCCTCCGTCCAGAATATTGGGGACGGAAAGCGGAATATGGAACCAGTTAACGGTGTTTTCCTTCCCCCAAAATGTGGCGCCCCAACCTTTTCTGGATACCTCATCGATATGCTTGGGATATTCTTCCTGAACGATATTTCCATGGACGCAAATCGTGGTTTTGGGTGCAGTCGTGTTGATATTGGATCCGGTATTGGCGAGCTTCATAGTGGAATTATTTTAGCATTTTCAGGCACAACGGGAAAGAAAAAAACCTTTTTTCGGATACAAATCTTTAAGCATTCTCCGCTTTCGACTGACTAGCTACCTTTTTAGCCACCGGAATCCACCCAGTGGGACGCGATGCCTTGGAAATTCTAAAAAAAATAATCAAAAGGAGAATACGGTTCGATCGGAAAAATCAACAATCTCATTTTTGGCCAAGGCAGCTTGCGAAGAATTATTGGAATGGGCGAATAAGGGGTTATACTATGGGATGTGACGACAACAGATAGGGGGTTTTATCTGGGCGATTCAGTTTGAGGAAGATTTTTTTTCCCGATATGGGGTAATTCAATCGCGAATCGCGCCCCCTGTCCCGGCTGTGAGTAAACGTATATGTTACCCCCTTGATCGGTAACGCAACGCGCCGCCAAAGACAGACCCAAACCGCGACCCGAAATCAATGTGGCAGACTCTCTCGTCGTGAACCCTTCTTTGAAAATGAGGCCCAGTTTTCCGGTATCATCCAAGGCATTGGCTTCCGTCAGGGTCAGCAACCCCATGCGAATGCCTCTTTCGACGATGGCATTGGGATCCATCCCCCTACCGTCATCGCGAATTCTAATATAAACTCGGTCTTCTTCCGTTACATATTCCATTCCAATTTCGGCATCGCCTTTCCCAAGTGCTTCCCGTTCGGCCATCGTTTCGATTCCATGATCCACCATGTTTCTGAGAATATGGACCAAGGCTTCATCTACCCGGGAAAAACATTCGGGATGGATATCTCCCGTATTACTGGTCACGCGAAACTCAACATGCTTACGCAAGTTCATTGCGATTCGCTCAACGAGATTCTTATACTTGCGCGCCAAATAAGCCGGACTCAGAAAGGGAAGGCGAAGGGTCGTATTGATTAAGGCCAGCATGGGCGGATCCAAGCGAGTGCGATCTATTTCTGCGGTCGCGGCCAAAAGTCGGTCTAATTTCCATTTCAAAATACGCGCCATGGCATCTTGGCCTTCGCCGGCAATTAGTTTTAAGGCGCGGCCAATTTCCTCCAAATGCGTCCTTAATTCAGAAAGGGATGAAGCGAGTCGTACCATCACCCTTTCCGATCCCGGTGCCGGGACTTTTAAGGCTTCAAGCAGATTTTCGCATTCTTGCGCATTCGCAGCCAAGCCATCGAAACCAAAGGCTCCGGCATTTCCTTTGATCATATGCAATTCACGGAATAATCTCTGACCAGGCGCTTCCGTGGATTCACTTTTCCAAATGGCAGGTAGAGAGTTTCCCAGTTTTAATTGTTCTACTTGAAAAGTATCCCACACGTTACGTACTTTTTCCAATCTTGAGCCTGCATCGTTGAGAAAAGAGCCTAAGGTTTCTGGAGGATTCGCGGATAGAGCCAAGACATCGCGGATTTCCAATTTATGCCGCTGACGTTCCTCTTCAAGCTGCCGCATGATGGCGCGATTTGGCCCTGCATCGATTCCAATGACAAGTATGGCGGTGAGATTACCATCACGGTCTACCATTTTTCGATAGAGCAACCGCAGCACCCCGAGTTCTTCTGATTTTCCCGCTCCAATTTCTAAGACCGGAGCCAAGCTCACTAATTTTTCCCAGCGGAGGTCCCGATATCTTTTTTGTACCAGGTCAATCCATTTTGTGAACTGGATAATCTGTTCGGGATTAAGTCCCATGGCTTCTTGCAGAGATTGGCGATCGACCGGCCTCCCGCCCGAAGTCAATCCTGCCATAGCGGTGGAAGGCGTTACAGAACCATCGAGATTGATTAGAAAAAAGTTGGAATGACCGGCGTCCATGGAGGGTTTCGCCTAGGTCAACGTCAGGTTCCGGGAGATCCTAGGATCTCCTCTACCGTGATTTTGAAATCCCTAACAAAGTCATCCTTGTCAAAGCGCAACGGTTTTTCGATATAACTTTTTGCCCCTAAGCTGAGACAGTCCAATAGCAACGGACCTTTGACGGCGGAGATGACCAGGATTTTGGCGTTGGGAAATTCTTCGATAATTTCAGCTAAGGCGCCGCGTCCATCCAATTTGGGCATGGTTAAATCCATGGTCAGCAAATCAGGTTTATGTTTGCGATAAAGGGCGACCGCTTCCAGGCCATCTTCTCCTGTGGCAGTCACTTCGAATCCTAAAACATCTTTGAAGAAGCGACCTAGTTGTTGCACTTGAAACATGGAATCGTCAACGATGACAACTGATTTAGTCACGGGCCCTCCTCTTCATCATTATAACATCCCTTTTCCTTTTACTGGCCATATTCATCCACCAAGACTTTGAATGCAGGCTGCATATCGGAAGGTTAGCTTTTGCGGCGAACAATTAAAATCAAAGCACAAGCCTTCTTCCGCTCGAATACGATAGCCTTGAGTCCCAGTAAAATTCCCAACTTTGGGGGGAGAAATCTCCGTTTCCTCAATATTTTCAAGCTTCGAGAGAAGCCAAGCCAACCGCGAGGAAACAAAATTGAGAATTTCAGCATTAGCTGAGATCACGAGTTTCAACGCATCTTCCTTGGGACGATTGGGAAACATGCGTTTGCCCAACCGAAGTATGGAATCGGAATCCATCACAAAAAAGGAAAGAATTTGTGACGCTGGGGAACATGCCAATTGAGATAGCACAATGGGCGATTGTATTGTGATCAGATTCTCAAATTTAATCTGCAGGCCCGAATAGCTGTCAGGGTAAATATCCTGTAATCCACCGGTCATTAACCGCACCAAATTATTGCCGATCAGGTCTTTGACCACCGATTCCTTCATGACCCACACATTGTACCATTCAATTTCACCACTTTCCTTAATATCATTGACAGGCTAGAGTCACTTGTGATTTAATTTCCTGAGTGCAAACACTCAATCCCAACACACAGGATATGCGTCGGGTTCTTCATATAGATTACCCTGCGGCCATCTTACGTTTGCTTGAAAATAATTTTCAGAATCGAGGGTTTCTTTGGGACTCTACTGAATCGGGAATACAGGGTTTTCATATGGCCCTGCTTCATAATTACCATTTGATTATTCTCAGTTTGCGCGAGACTACCATTGACGGACTCAGAATAGTGAAAGGCCTTAAACGGGCTGGAGTCCAAACTCCCATTCTAATCTTGATGCCCGCTCGGGAATTGGATTTACGGAGATCGGAACTGTCACGTTACTCGAATGTTTTAGCCTGCCATTCCAAACCATTGGATATGCGACAGATGGAAAAAGCACTGGAATTCCTGCGCGATCCGGTCGGTTTGAATCCAAAAGATAAATCGAAATTATTGGCCATCTTGTCCCGCATTGAAAGAGAAGTCAGTGCTGAAGTTTAGTGTGACCGCTTCGGGGGACGGTCTTGGAGCAAAGCTTCGGTTTGATGGCTTTACTTTAGAGGAATGGAATTCAAAATGGGCGGGGGCATCGAGTAAAGATGGGTCAGCCAACCTATCTGCTTTTTTGGAAAAACAGGGATTAGACAAAAATTTATTGCGTCAAGATTCCATCAAATGGATTTGTGAAACCTTGTCCAATACTAATGAGGCAGAATTGGCCAGAGATTTAGATTCGATTCAAGGTGTGGAAGTGGCTCAAGGAACAAGTCCTATTAATGAAGAACCCGAAGGCTTAACCTTTCATTATTCCTATCTATCCAATGCCGAGGCCATTTCTGAGTTGAGACGTAAGGCTGATGCTTGGGGCTTTGGGGGTATTCGCGAATCGATTGATCCGGCTTTCTGGATTTACTCCGGGGCCACGGTGATCAGTTTTCAATCTGTAGCCAAGGGTGTTTTGGGTCGGGATATTTTTGGATCTCCCATTCCGTTTCTTCCCCTGCGTGAACAGTTGCCTGCATTTGGTAAGTCCCTGAGACTCTCGGAGAAAAAGGTGATTGCAATTTGCGAGGGTGCGCTCATTCTTGAGGCGGGTAGTTTGAAAATTTTAGGTGGGGATAGTTTGCCCACTTGCCAAGTAGTCATAGCAGAAGATCTGATGACGGCAAATCTGATTTTGGGTGGAAATTACCTCAATGACTGGGCCGTGAATCTGGACATGGTACACACGGCCCTGCGTGATCAAAATGTGATGTGCATGATGCCGGAAGCAGAAATCCTCGTTGCTTTGGATAAATTTAATTTGGACAACCAGCCCATCTCCTTGTTAGTGGCGCGTGGACGTCCCGCTGTTCCGGGTATAGATGGACATGTGCATATGTTGGTCGATCCCGAACCGGAAGTCCCTTTACCCGGTGTAGATGGAAGTATCGATTTTAAGGAGTTCTCTTTTTTCCGAACTGTAGCGAAGGGGGCTTGTCTTGCCGAAGTGCGCCCACCGATTAGGGGTGAAGTGGGCATGAATGTGAAAGGGGAAGCGGTTCCATCACGCGAGCCTAAACCTTTTGCGACCGAGCCGGGCCGTAACACCGAGTTATCAGGAGTGGATCCCGTTTATCTTCTGGCCTCCACTTCGGGTCGTTTGGCTATTCATCGAGGGATTCCGGAAGTGGTTGAAGTGCTGGATGTAGCGGGTGATGTATCGTTGAAAACGGGTAACATTGAGTTTCCCGGAGCAGTTAAAGTGGCCGGTGACGTTCAGCACAAAATGCAAATCCAAGCCATTGGCGACATTGAGGTTGAGGGTACGGTCGAAGATAGTTTCATCCGTTCGGACGGCGCCATTGTCATTAAAGGCGGAGTCAATGGGCTTGGACAAGGTATCATCAAATCCAGACTCAGCTCCGTTACCATTGGCTATCTACATAATCAGCGCATCGAATCGCATTCGCATATTGTCGTTTTCAATGAGATTCTAAATAGCCAATTATTGGCGAGAAAAACCATCACCATGAAATTTGGTAAATACACGGTGGTGGGAAGTTCCCTGCTAGCAGGGGAGGGCATGGATTTGTTCAATGTCGGATCAGAGACGGGCAACAAGACCATCCTGGAGGTGGGGAAGGATTTTGAAGTTGAAGCGGAAATGATCGAAAAGAATACTCAATTGCAGGTTCACCGGTCAGATCTGGAATTTTTACGAGGCATGGATGATCAATTGGTCCGAGTTCTCCGCATTAGACGGGCATCTTCTGATGAAGATCAATTACTGCAAAAAAGAATTCAAGGTGCGATGCAAAACTTGAACCGTTGGATCGAGGAGATTCGAAAGCAATTAGTTGAGCTGGCTAGTCGACTCTACAGCCCTGACCCCTGTTCAATTGTAATACGCGGATGGATTTATCCTGAAACGGTGATTAAATATCGGGAAAATATTTTAGTTGTACCCAGTCGTATTTTTGGTCGGAAATGGACCTTTCGACCCGCGGGCCCGCTTCCATTGGTGGATGGGGCTTCCCTCTAAATCGTTTGGAAAAATTAAGCGGCAACGGACTGCGGATGGTTCACGGCGCATATGCTGCATTCTTGTACGGTGAATGAGAAGTGCACCAGGAATCCGGAGAGTCGAAATGCGCCGCGAAAGGTTTTCGATCCAGGATGTCCTTGGGCAGAAACTCCGGAGAAGGGCACGCACGGAATCAAGTTTCCAAATTCATCTGCAAAGGACGGGTCCGCTAGCACCGTTCCGCAAATACAATTTGCCAGTTCACAAAAGGTGTCCATTTGAAATAAGTCGGATTCACCAGAGGTAAACATTTTCGTCCAGTCGGACTTATCAACCGCAAGGTTACAAAGCATTTCATATTTCTCGCCCATATTGATTTGCGAACAGAAAATCGATTCTTGGTATGAAAGTCTTGGGACTTCCCAGGATGCGCCTTCTGAAGTTTTAGTACAGAAAAATGCGCCTGCCGTTTCCGCCGCTGCCCTTGTCATGCTTGAAGCCAAACGACTCAGTGCACGCTCTAACGATATTTCGGGTAGTCCATTTAGTTTGGAAAGGGAGTTCGATTTTTTCTCTAGGGTCAACATACATCCTCCGGTCCTGACTTAGATTTCGGAATACCTCGGAAAATTCTTTAGATGAAAATGGGAGTCGATAAGATTTATTTGCAACCCATCCTAAAGTTATTCAAATAGTCGTAACTGGCTATAAATTCTAAAAAGAGTGAAAACGGGGTGGAAGGGGCTTAATGGCAAGGCTGAGAGCGTTGCAGTACCGTTGCAAAAAGGCTGTCGCTACGGAAATAAAATTGAACTCCTTCGAAAACGGGGTAGGCGTTGTAGTCGCCGGCGCTGTTTGCGCTATCCTCTTTTTTACCTGCAGCCATTGTGGGTTCATGCCTTGACAAATAACATAGGAACCCTGGATGACGGGCTCTTGGCTTACCAATTGCCTCTACAATTTCTCTTTCTTTCAATCCGTTTCGAAGCCACCGAGCTGGATGTAAAAACTGACCCGAAATCACATAAATGGTGCCGCAGGGATTTTCTTGGGTAAACAATCCATTGCCATAGAAATTTCGAAAAAGGGTATCGTCGCGAAACGAGTCATCATAGGCATAAGCCTCGGTCACTGTGGGATTTTCTGGAAAAATAAAACTGGTATCGAATAGGTTAGCGATATGCAATGTGTCGATAGCATCGATATTTTGGGTCCAGTCTTTATGATCTCCCCTCATGCTATCTATTTCGGCGATATCTTTAAAAACAGCAAAGGTATTGGCAGTGTCCGTCGAGATAAAACCCTCTAAAGATTTTGGGGAAAAATGGGCCGAGTCCCAGGGTGGCGTCATGCCTACCTTTTTCAACGGGAGACTCGATTTTTCCTTAACCATACAACTACTAAGGGTTAGTAAGAACGAACCGAAAAATAAGGTGTAAACATTCTTACGAATTCGAGAATTCTTCATGAGTAGGATAAAGATACCCCTCTTGGATTTTCTTTCAACTGAAAACCCTTGGGAGAGTCGAAATTGCCTTAAAAACCGTCTAGAATATGGTGGGCGATAGCATTGGTGGACAAGCCTTCAATGATTTTTTCCTCTGAGGTCCCTAAATCCAAAAGTGGAAAATTCCCACGTGAAAGTGGAACTCCTGTTTCTGTAGTCAGTACTGAAACCATCGGTTTGGTAAATTCGGTGGGATTGGGGGCTACGACCTTAGCCACTCGGCCGCTGGTTAAACGCACTAAGGAGCCCACGGGGAAAATGGAAATGGCCCGTAACAAATGTTTGATTTGTTCTCCATCAAGCAAACCCTGTCCACCCATGGCCAAAACAGAAACCATTGCTTGATAAGGAACAATCGACTCTCGATAGGTGCGTTTGTTGATCAAGGCCGCGAAGACATCGGCAATGGCCACTATCCGGGAAAATTTACTGACCTTGTTTCCCATGAGTTTATTGGGATACCCATTTCCAGTTTGTCGTTCGTGATGTTGGTAGGGTATAATCAAAGCCACTTCCGACAAGCCATGGATATGCTCCAAAAGGGTCACACTCAACATGGGATGTTTTTTGATCTCGAACAATTCTCCTTCACTTAACTTGCTGCGCTTGAACCGGATTCTTTCGGGAACCAGCATCATCCCTACGTCTGAGAGTAGTGCCCCTTGTGCGGCTTCGATACTTTGGGACCGGGAGTATCCAGCAGATGATGCTAATGAGAGTGACAATAAGCACAATTTTAAGGAATGGTCGTAGAGATAGTCTGGTCCAGAATAGGGGGCTGAAGCCATGTTAATAATCAGGTTCCGATCTTTCATGAACGTGTCCATGAACGATCCGACTATGGAGCGAATAACGGCATTGCTGCCTATTTCTCCCCGCACGATTTTTCCAAAGAGGATACGAACCTGTCCAATGGCATGTTCGTATTTTTCATGCGCTTCCGTCTTATACACTTCCGTGCGATCGCGAACAGCAAGTTGAGTCATGAAATGAGAAAGCGGAGGAACGACTGGATAATCCAATGGTTTGAAAAACGAGACTTTTTTTACAAAGGGTGCGGCTCGGGAAACTTGACCGGCAATGGTCTCTTGGATTTTAGATTCTTCGGGAACCAAAGTAAGATTCACAAGACCGTCAAAATAGCCACTCTCATCCAAGGCTTTCAATTCATTTAAGGTTGCGCGGATTTCGCGGTCTTGGCGCGGATTCCAACCACTGGAGGACTTACTGAGCATGGGTTAAGCTTAGCGGATTTGAACCGCGCCATCCTTAGCGTAAAAGGTTTTGGGGCCCACCATGGGCTCGTCAACGAGAAACATTTCTTTACCAATTTTGATCACGACACCGGGAAAAACTTTTCGATGGACGACTACCGTAGCCGCTTCCGGATTATTCGCCTTGCTTTCCAAATCAGAATAACGTTTCCGGAGCGCGTGAATTTTTGCTTCCACTTTGGCGCGGTTGCCTTCCAACTCAAACATCAATTCAATGCTCCAGGGTTCAAGACCTCGATTCAGTTTTTCCATATCTTGAATTTGCCTAAGCGAATCCCCCAAATTTTTGGAGTACTTTCCCATCTTATCCATTTCCGTGCGGATATCTACCAACTCTTCCACCACGGTGAAATCATATCCTGCTTCAAGCTGCGTGGGGATTCCCGTTTCAGTTCCCGCGGTCTGACATTCAATCGCATATCGGGCCTGCGCTTTCCCCCCTGCCAGAAGTCCACTGACGGTAATGGATTGACGAGCTTGTAGGCGACAATTCACCGCTTCTTTATGGACAGTAATGGTTTTATCGCCCTTTACATGTTGATTTCGGATATAGCCAATCGTTATATCGCCACGACCATGCAACAATCCCTTGCCCTGTCCGATGAAGCCACCCTTGATAAAAATCTTGCCTTGCGATTTGATTTGGCAATCTTCTACCAATCCGGAAATTTCCAAATCCCCACCCGACTCTACGCTAAATCCGGATTTCACATCGCCCTTAATTAAAACTGATTTCGAAAAAGAAATATTGCCCGTGCCGTAATCGATGTCCGTGGGAACAAGGTAAAACTCTTGTACTTCCAACAATCCATTGATCACGCGGGCATGGCCATCAGTTTGAGCGATAATTAAATTGATGTCATTGGGAGAGCGTTGTACATTGGGGCCCAGTTTTGGTTCATATATTTTTCCCGGAGCGGCAGCAATCAGCTTCCCATAAACATCCAAACCAGGCAACCCGTATGTGGGGCTATGCACCAAGGCTAGTGGTTCACCGGGCTTTACATTATGGATTAG
>JAYVCH010000111.1:0-7558 GCA_043750055.1 Fibrobacteria bacterium | reverse complement strand
TGTTTACAAAAGTTCCCCCTGGCGGATTGGAATATGTCACTGTTTCAGGAATTTGGAAAAATGGATCGAACACGCTTCCGTTTTATGGCGTATCCGATGGAATCAAAATTCTTCCCGGCGACGCAGAAAAATTGATTTTCCAGGATCCGCCTTCAAAAATTTTGTCCCCAGGCTCCGCGCCCGTGATCGATCCAGGCCAGACCTACCTCGTCAAGGTGGAAGCCCGTGATAAATTTGACAATAAAATAAATACTCCCGTTCTAATTACAATCAAAGGAAATCAACCCACAATTGGGGATATCGACGGTCCAACCACGGCCACAACTGATTCTACCGGAGTTGCGACCTTTAAAGCAAAAGTGACCAATGGTGAACTAAATCAAACCTTTGAATTGGAGGCCTCAATTGCAGGAAAGACCCCGGACAAGGCGGATCTTAAGGTCGGTAAACCCCGAGATAGGCTTTGGGTACTGTATGCAGACACGAAGATAAATGACCCCGCTGTGGAATTAAGAGGAACGGCTGGCGAACGGCTTCCCGTCACAATTCGCGCGGGACATGATGCGAATACCAAACTCATCACACGCGTCACCGAATTTAAAGTCGACGTCACCAAAGGCCTCACCGTCTATGCTTCCGCAACCGATACCGTTTCGATGTCCACCTTCACTCTGGTCGCAGGCGAGCTAGTCATTTGGGTTCAAGGACAGGTCATGGTTGACAATGGATTTATTACCCTGACCCCCACCATCGACAACACTATTCTTCCGGGAAATCGGGGGAAAATCTTTTTCACATTCACCCCCACAAACATTGTTTCCTCCTCCATTCATGCTGACAATGGGTTTGGCAAGGCCGACCGATTGGAGGTTCACTTTAAAGATGACTTGAAGGCGACACCGGATTCTATTTCTATTTCCTGGCCAATAAAAGGTTCAACCACCCAAGTGGTACGAAGTGGAATCAGCATTGACCCGGCTGATAAAAAACATGTCACAGTTCATCTAGCCATGCCTTTTCCAGGAGGTATCACGACATCGCCAACAGGCAAGGCACCGGGAACCGCTTATACATTCGATCCTGCCACACCGGACATCGGTGTACAGGCCATGGATTTCCAAGCAGCTGATTCCATTGGTGCTTTATTAGATAGCGCCACCGTTCAGGATCGAACCGAGGCCGCCGATGACACCCTGATTGTGGCTTTCTCGGAAGCGATTGTTTCCGGCAGCTTGAATGGCGCGTCCCTGGTTTTGATTAAAAAAGGAGGTAGCGCACCGGTTACTCTAACCGTTCTCACTTCCACATCCTTTTCCAAGGGCGGCTTTCGAATTGCAGTCAAAGATTTGGGTGCCCAGGCACCCAAGGAAGGCGACTCCCTAAAAATCAATCCACTTGGTCCACTTACCGATGCCTTTGGAAATCATTCCAATGCCTTCAATCGTCCCGTTGCCTTGAAACTGAAGATCGTCCCCAAGCCCCCGATTCTCTTGGTTAAAATGGATCGACCCTACCAAAAGGTGGATGCCGCTTCTCAGCATCCAGATTTTATTCTCTTCAGCTCAAATCCGGATTCGACCTGGAACCCGTTCCAATACAGTAATTACAATAAGCAAAGTGGTTTAACCTCCACTTGTGATGCCGGAACTTGCGGTGGACCGATTCGTGGCGGTGGAGAGGGAAGCCTTGACCTTCCGGGTGTGACCGTAGAAACAAATCGGGCGGCCAAATACAGCGTTACCATTTTCAACAATTTTGGCGTGTTCATCAATGGATTTAATGGACAGATAACCAATGCCCAGTTGGGATTGGATGAGCGTGGACTTCCCGCGGTCGGTGTGACACCTCTTATCAGTAGAGGTGCTAACGGTAACTTTAGACTCAAGATAACCTGGAATTCTTTGGCGTATGACCAAAGTCGTGCTGCTACTGGAGCCTACCTTATTCGAGTTGTCGTGGTTGGAAAAGGGGAAACTGAAGAGGGAAAACCGATATCTCTTTCAACCTCACGTGTCATTCGTTTTGGAATGCTTCGAAAATAAATCTGTCGTGAAAAGACTTTGAGGAAAAACCTTCAGGGTCTATATCCAATCACGATGGGTAAAGTTTGCTTTTCATAACCTGCCAGTTCGCTACCGGTCTGTATGCCATAATTCAATTGGCCGGGATTTTGGAAACTGGGGTTAATGGAAATATTACCCTTCTTGATGGACTCAAGCAAAGTCAATTCAACCTGAGCGAAATCCCAATCTGCTGGAGTATTTCTCCAAATATCACATTCTTTGATGGTAATTCCATTTGGATTTGAGCTGACCGGTTCCCGATAAAGCCCAATGCCTGCATTGCCGGTTACGATGGTTTTGGAAATGGAAATGGGAAGCAGCGGAGAATTGAAGCGTAATCCTCCGCCAAGATTATCCGAAAATGTGCAATTTTGAATATTCAATATCGGTGAAACCGCCTCAAGTCCAAGACCGGAATTGTGAACGATTAAGTCATTGATGAGTTTCGCCTGATACCCTTTAGAAATCCCGCCTCTTATGCTTATGCCACCGCCATTCTCAAAAATCAAACAGTCTTGCATTTCAATGTCACTGTCAATGGCCTCTAGCCCCCAAAGTCCACTACTATCGAATTGGCAATGTTGAAATGAAATATTTTTACATCCCCCTTCCAATTTAACTCCGCTGATTCCTCCACCGCGAAACACAATACCCTCAAAATGGATATTCGATCTTGAGCTAACGATTAGAGTGCTTCCGTTTAATCCCCCTCGTCCGAAACTCGCCTTCAATATGGTTTTCATGCCTGGATATCCCTTTATAACGATGGGACTATCCACGGTTCCTGAAAATGCAAAACGAAGGTCTACCAAAAAAGTTCCTGCGCCTAAAAACAACTTGTTACCTGCTTTTGCAATTCCCATTTTTGTCTGGATAGAATCGGCAGACACAACCAAGGGTATGTCCTTAACCGTTTTTCGGAAAAGGATCAAATCATTGTAAGCTTGAATCACTCGATTAGTGGAATCCTCCAGAATATTGTAAGACAAAATCGCCTTATTAGAATCACTCACAGCCGAATTAGCTGAATCGATTTTTGCGTGTAGGCGCACATAAGACGCTGTCAACTTTTTAAAATAGGTGGCAACGGAATCACGATAGGATAGTGGGAATACTTCTAAGGGAGCATTTTGACTATTGGTTGAAATCATAATGCCATTAGCCTTCAGTTCTAAAACTTCTAATTGGGCTCTTTGGGAGGCAAATTCGGCATATGGCCCAAAAGGTTGGAGGAGTTCCAAATCTCTTAAGCCCGATTTATACGCTAAGGAGTCGAGGTTCACCTGTTTCAAGTTGGCGGCTTCGATGGAATCATTGTGAAACTTAATAGCCAAATTTCGATCACGATTCGATTGGTTCAATTCTGCTATTTGAAAATCCAGCAAGGAGTCTTTACCAAACTGAATAAAATAGGTGGCCGTTGATTGACCGATTTTGAAAGCCTCGGCGACTAAAGAATCCAAGGCCGGCTTTTTGGTTTGCTGGATTTCTTTTTGTCGAGCCGGGGCCACATTTATGGGGTCAAAAGGGTTAGAGCGATCAATACAAGACATTAAAGTCACATTTAGAATCAGACTCAGAGTCCAGAACAAGTTGAAAAACCAGTACTTCCTCAGCCTAATTAAAACATTCGTCATCTCTCTAAATGTAATACCATCCGATCTCACGGGATTTGGTTAATTTTGGGAAATGTCCTTTTGCCGCGTTCTTAAAATATTCTGCCTTGTCATAACCTTATTCGGTCACGCTGCCCTAGGTGGACAACCCAGCCCTGAGTGTGAGAATGGACGCCAAAAAATCTTTTTTTCCGCCCATCCCCTACTCGATACTCGCTTTGGAAACGGGTTTACCGATACTCTTCGATCTCAACTCAAATCACCACTAGCTGAGCTGGGCTATTGTCTGGTAGACATCAAAGAATATATTCTCCGAAAAGATTCAGCCCAACTCTCCGACAATTTAGTGTTGCATAGTATCGTCTCTGAGGGACCGGACCCGTTTGCCGGCTCCCTTGTGGGTTCGGGGACGTTTTTAGTAGCCGCATTAAATATTCATGATTGGGCGGCCGGAAAACTTCCTGAAGCTATATCCCGACCTTTGGTAACTCTCCGATATCATGCGTCAGAAATTCCTGGTCTCCCCAATATTCTGGTTAAAAAAATCGCCGAAAATCTTCGCAGTCAATTCGTCGCCCAATTACTGATTCAATCACGACCTGCCGGAGCTATTGTGCATGCCTCATCTGGCCTGGAAGGAGTCGCTCCAGTTGAATGGGTCGTGCCCTTGGGGGAATTTTCGGTAACACTTGAAAGTAAAGGCTACTTGTCGATACGTCGGGACCTGGATCTTTCTACACCAGGTTCACACTCCTTTGAAATGCAAATGGTTAAACGACGGTTCTACCACTCTAAATTCATTTATCCCGCCTTGGTGTTTGGTGCTGCGTCGGGTTTGGCTTATATATTCGAAAGTTATTTTTACTCGGCTTACCGGGATCTCGGACCTCAGGATCAACAGGATCATCCTGAGCGTTTTTCCAAGACTTTCCATACTGCCAAAATATTGGAAAGAACGAGTTATGGTGCCTTGTTTGCTTCGGTAACTTGTTTGGCGTTCAGCTTTCGCTTTTAATTACTTGTGTTTTTTGAGCTTCATCGGGCATAAATAGTAAAGACGAGCAATTTAATGCCAGCCCCAAAAAAATACAGGGCATCTTTGAACTTTTTTTTTCATGATGTTCACTAAGGTTATGTAGGGGAACGGAAAACCATGAGCAACTTAGCTGAACCAACTAAAGAACTGCTGAACGAGTGTAAAGCCGGCAGCCCCCTGGCCTTCAAACAGATTTTTTATATGTACCGAAGTTACGCCTTCAATCTTGTCTATAAAATAACCGGGCCTCAAGGTGAACATGAGGATTTGGTTCAAGAAGCTTTTTTCCAAGTATACCTTTCCATCAAATCTTTTCAGGGAAACTCTTCTTTTAAGACTTGGTTTCATCGCGTGATCATCAACACATGCACCGCTCGGTGGCGTTTTCAAAGCGCGGAAAAGCGAATCTCCTCTAACCAAACGACAAGCCTGGAAAATCTCGACTATGAATTGGCAAGCCAGGAGCCCCATTTTGGAAAGCAGCTTGAGCTGAAAAAAATGGTTGAATTGGCATTGGCAACGTTGGATGATAAACTCCGAATACCCTTGGTACTTAACATTTATAGCGACATGGACCTCTCTGAAATCGCGGCCGTGATGGAAATCCCAGAAGGAACCGTTAAATCACGACTCTTCACCGCCCGCCTGAAGCTTAAAGAATATATGGACTCGTTAGACCAATGAAAAATCAACTCCCTCCCTCGGGCGAAGACGCCCTTCGCGAATTCGAGCGGCACCTAAAAGCGGACATAAACGAGGACGCCTGCGATTTTGGCAAAATGGAAAAACAGCTTTTTGAGCGCATTCAAAAAGCCGACGCACTCGGACCTTTAAGTCAATTAAAGGTGGAAGAAACGCCCTCACCCGAATTTTGGGACAAAATTGAATCTGACCTACTAGCCCGAGTTCACACTCATCGTGAATATCAAGAACCCATTGATGAATGTATCTCCAGCTCGGAATCCTTACCTGTCCAGCAATGGGCTCGACTTGAAAGCAAACTTGAAGAACAAATCCGTGGCGTTTATCAATTGGAACCGTGGGAACGTCATTTAAAGGCTGAGATTAACTTGTCTGCCGGGCGCTGGGAGCGCATGGAAGATAAACTTCAAGCACGTATCGAACGTCAGAAAAAACTCGAAAGCCTTTCTACCCATCCATTCTGGTTGAGTCTGGGTTTTTATCTCAGCCGACCTTTAGCTAAAACGGCAACCATCGCTGTCCTAACCTTGGGGTTGGCGTTGGGAAGCTATCACTATTATCATAGCCGTTTCCAACCCATTGAGACCTTGGTTTATCAAGCCCAAGGGGAGTCCGTAAAGGCATTGGATGTTTCCTTGGGTTTTGGACGCTTGTCCTTTTTAGGGAAGTCTCTAGTGCAAGCGCAGGAAAATGGTTCCTTGATCTTGGTCAATAAACGTGGATTTATTGAAATGCATAATGGATCCGGATTGGAAATTCAGGAAGCGAATAAAGGCAAAATTCAATATCGTGTCTCATTCTCAGGCCATCAATCCGACCGCAAAGGCAATCTAACCTTCTTTGTAAATCATCGTCTGGCCAAAGAAAAATATGAGGTTTCCACTCCGGACTATCGAATTGACGTAGTCGGTACCTACTTCAGGGTGGACCCGGATTTGGGTGGGCATGTCTCAACGTCGGTTCTTGAAGGCAAGGTTAAAATCCATTCGGATGCCTATGGAGATTTCGATGTGGAAGCGGGCCAGAGCCTGGCCTACGATGAAACGACCAAGCGTTATCAAATTGTGAATGGCGGAAAATCGGTACCACGTGAAGATATTGAAACTGTTCCGAGCTTTGACGACCTGCGAGATTATGGCGTGATCACGGTCACTTCCGATGTTGTTGAGGCTGAAGTCCGAATAGATGGTAAATATCGCGGTGTCACTCCCTTGGTGGTTCTCCTACCTCCTGGGCATCATCCCATCCAGTTATCTAAAGAAGGACATGCCGTATTGGATACCGCTCTCTCGGTACAAAATGGAGCATTCCACAAGCTCGCCGGATTGCTACCTGAATTGCAAATAGCTCCGGTTGCGTCCTCGACCTCGGCGATGGCGCCCAAGTTCACCCCTGTGCATAAGGTTATTAAACAGAAAGAAGTGGTTAATCAAGTTGCCGCAATTTCCAATAAAGATGAAGCGGATCTTCTCTACGTTCGCGCCGACCAAGTTCAAAATACTGATTGGCAATTATCCATCAACCTGTATTACAAAGCCCTTGAACACCCAGGCTCAACGGAACTTCGTAAGGAAGCGGCTCTCTTTTCCATCGCTCGATTAAGAGCGGAACATGAATATGAAAAAGGACCTTCGAAGGAGGCCTTTTTGAATTATTTAGCCCTGTATCCAGATGGAGCCTTCGCAGGGGAATCATGGATGCGTTTGGCGGAATTGGAAGTGGGTAAGAACCAGTCTAAGGCTATTGAATATTATGAACGTTGCATAGAAAAGTTCCCTCGCCATCCTCGACTTTCCGAACTACAACACCGTGTTGGACTTCTATACCTTCAAAACAAAAAATACGATGAAGCCATCTCCCTTTTCAAACAGAGTTTAGGCAATGTATTGTATTCACGTGAAGCCGAGAAAAAGAAAATTTATGGTAGTCTATATCGAGCCCTAATCTCCAAAGGGGATGTGAATGCCGCCAACCTGATCGACAAAGTATATCGACCCACTACCGAGAGTCAGAACCCCTTGGAATCGGGAAGCACCGTCAAATAACATTTCACGCGACTTTAGTTGCACCCTTTTCCAATTAATTTTCAATAAATAACAAAGGGCCTATCCAAAGATAGGCCCTTATTACGAGATGCAAGT
>JAYVCH010000110.1:0-13586 GCA_043750055.1 Fibrobacteria bacterium | reverse complement strand
TCCGACAATGCCTGCAACCGTGGTATTGATTGTTGGGACGATGGCCTTGCCATATCCCATGATTATGTCGCCATTGAAGAACAACATTTTTGATTTTTGCTCTACGATGGATTTTTCAATTCGGAACCAGGCCTTGGTGTTTTTTAGCCATATGGAGTCTTGACCGGATAATGGCATCAAAGTGGAATCGGGAGCGGCTGGATCTTGTCGTGAATCGCCAACGGTAAAAAAGGAAAACCATCAAAAAGAGATGACAGAATAACGGCGACGACATTCGGAAATACAATGACTTTTTGAAATAGGCAGGATACAAGACGGCCTCGTCATTGGATTCCCCGTTTATACAAAGATGTGGGGCGGTTCGATGCGGTGTTTGGCCCCTTGGGCCTGCACAACCTGTGCCTTAAATGGGTGCTTCTTGGGAATGAATGGGAAAGGAAACTTATCGGTAATATTTTGAGATCACGATTTTAATACACACTTCGGCTTGGACAAGAATAAAATTGCCTTTTCAGGTTGGGAAAGCCCTGATTATTGACTTGAGCTATTTATCACGATATTATTTTATTTCCCGGCACCAGTCCAAGCAAAAACTCCTCGCAAGGAATGCATATTACGCCTTTGATCTTTAATCGCTCCAAGCCTCGATAAACCATAATGCATTGAGCCTCGGGATAATCTTCTTTAAAGGCTAATAACCCAGAGAATTCATCACTGCGAATCCGTTTCGAATTTTTCACTTCGATCGAAAAAATTCCCCCTTGGCCATAGACGATAAAATCCACTTCATTGCCTGCACGTGTTCGCCAGTAGGACAGCGTATTTTTATTTCCACCATAAGCATTCCAGGCAATGAGATGCTGAAAAACCAATCCTTCTAAAGCCGCACCCGCGACGAGATCAATTTGATCGAGTGGACCCATAGGTCTTAGACTTTTATAAATACCGGTATCGAAGTAATAGAATTTTGGATGACTGACCAAGGCGCGTTTGGATCGCTTTTGAAAAATAGGTAATCGATGGGCCAGCAATAAATCTTCGAGAATGTCCAAATATCCTTCGGCAGTTTTGGATCCGACCTGGCATTCCCTAGAGATATGGCTAATATTTAAAATGGATCCATGAGAAAAACTGATCGCCTCCATGAATCGAGAAAAAGATCCAATATTGCGTACAAACCCTTCCGCTTGCACTTCTTCGCGCAAATATAAGGCTGCATAAGCGTTTAGCGTTTCGGCGGGATCAAGAGAATCGACGATTAGGGGTACTAGTCCCTGATCCAAAGATTTTTCCAAATCGAATTTTTTCCCCAATTCCATCGCCATAAACGGATGGAAAGTTTTTTTCAAGGCCCTACCCGCTAATAGATCCACTCCTGAACTTTTCAATTTTCTTGAACTTGACCCAGTTAAAATAAATTGGATTTTTTTATTCTCCTCCATCAGAGAATGCACTTCATCTAAAAGCTCAGGAGCTTTTTGAATTTCATCCAGGATAACCGTTCGCAAAGAGTTTTGCCCTGCAATTAATTCTCCAAGTCTTTCGGGACGAGCGGTCAATTGCCTAAAAATATCGGGCTTCAATAAATCGAGATAGAGGGTATTGGATGAAAAATGGTTTTTCAACCAAGTGGATTTACCAGTTCCGCGAGGACCCAAAAGAAAAAAACTCTGCTTCGGAGGATTAAATAATCGAGTTGATGATTCCATTTTGAGTCTCAATTTTGAGTTAATAATTCAATTTTAGCATTATGATTTGCGTTTTTCAATTAAAAAGAGGTAGTAGGGGAGGTAAAGGGGGTGGCGGAGGGACCGGAAAAACCTTGCCCAGGTGGCCCGGGAGTTTGAAATCAGCAATATATTACGCGTCCAAAAAAAATTCCATCCGATTACTTCTTTATGGCATTAACTTAATCCCATGTTGAATAACCCACCGCAGCTAGGATTTGGATTAGGATTGCGAATTCCCCATTACGCGCATATTCTAGAACATCGGCCGAAGGTAGATTTTTTCGAAATCATCTCCGAAAACTTCATGGCCACTTCCGGCATTCCCCTTTATAATTTGGAACGATTTATGGAATCGTATCCACTGGTCTTACATGGCGTCTGTATGTCATTAGGCGCACCCGGCCCCTTAGATATGGATTACATGAAAAAATTGAAAGCGTTAGCACGCAAAACTAAAACGCCTTGGTTCAGTGATCACCTTTGCTGGACCAAAGCCGGCGCTCACCATTATCATGATTTGTTGCCATTACCTTACACCGAAGAAGCCATTAGCCACGTGGCGGAAAAAGCGCGTATCGCGCAGGACTATTTGGAAATTCCTTTCGGCATCGAAAATCTATCCGCCATTGCCGAATTCACAGCCTCACAAATGCCCGAGTGGGAATTTTACCGCAGGGTGGTGGAAACGTCCGGATGTTGGATGATGCTCGATGTGAATAATATTTATGTCTCTTCTCGAAATCATCACTTTGATCCGAATGACTATGTGAGTGGACTTGATTTGTCCCGAATCTGCCAAATCCATCTGGCAGGCCATACCGACAAGGGATTGTATGTCTTAGACACCCATGATCATAACGTTTGTCAGGAAGTTTGGGATCTGTATGAAAAAGTGTACCGAACCAGTGGTGGTGTCTCTACCCTGGTGGAGTGGGACGATAATTTTCTTTCCTTTGAAGAAACGCATGCAGAAGTCTTAAAAGCCAAAGCCTTGGCTTCTCAAAAACTGGAATAAAAAAAGAACCCGCCTGATTAGGACGGGTTCTTTGGAATCATCGAGCAAGGCTCGACAAGTTTTGACCAGAATTAGCCAGCTTTGCAGCCACCCAATCCTTTGCATTCGTTCTTGCCTTTGCAGGAATGGGCCTTACCGGCCTTATCCATTGCCATACCTGACTTCTTAGCGGCAGCTTCAATATCCTTATCGGACATTTTGCATCCACCCTGACCTTTGCAGGAATTCATCCCTTTGCAACTATGCTTTCCGGTAACGGGATCTGCTGTCGTAGTGGTTGTTGTCGTGGTGGTGGTAGCAGTCACAGGAGCCATTGCAGGTGCAGCGGGAGCGACAGCTCCAGTAGCAGCAGAAGAATCCATTGCGGCCTTCTTTTTAGACTTCCTTGCTTTCTTTGCTGGTTTAGCTGTATCGGCAGGTGCTACGGGCGCAGTAACTGGGGCAGCCATTTCTGCAGTTGCTTTTGGAGCAACTTCAGCAGCAGAGACGGGAGAAACAGAAATCATACCAGCGGCGATGCCAGCAAAAGCCAATTGTGCCAATAATGAAGTCTTGTTCATTTTGTTCCTGCTGGAGCATGTGCTGCGGCTGCAGGAGCAGCTGCTGCAGGTGCAACGTCATGCGCGGGTACGGCGGTAGTGGTCGTAGTCGTGGTAGTGGTAGTCGAGGCAACAGCAGCGGTGTCTTTAGCCTTCTTAGCCTTATGCTTCTTCGCGGGCTTGGGAGCCTCTGTCGCAGCAATAGCAGGAGCAGCTTCAGGAGCGGCTGCAGGGGCAACAGCTGCGGCGGGAGCAGCAGGGGCTTTGGCAGCCTCATTGGCAAAAACCTGGGAGAGACCCATCATACCAACAACAGCAACGGAAACAGCCAAGTGTGTCAAAGATTTCGTATTCATTAAATATCCTTCCTTAAATGAGTCCCGATAGGCTTGCTACCGTGGAGGTTGTACTTCAAGACGGGGAAAAGGTAATAATTTGTGTCACTTCGTCAGGAAATTCTTGCTGTTCAAACCGGAACAGAGTATCACACCGGATCATAATCCAGGACGGGTGCAAGCCATCGCTCCATTTTAGAAAGCTCCATTCCCTTACGAACTGCGTAATCTGAAACTTGATCTTTTCCAATTTTTCCAAGGCCGAAGTAACGGGAAAGAGGATGGGCAAAATACCAGCCGCTGACTGCAGCTGCAGGCCACATGGCAAAACTTTCGGTTAGTCCAAGCGAAATGCGCTTTTCCACCTCTAAAATAGTGAAAAGAATCGATTTTTCGGTATGATCTGGACAGGCAGGATACCCTGGAGCGGGCCGGATACCGCGATATTTTTCCCTAACCAGTTCCTCCTTGGATAATTCTTCCGATTTATCATAGGCCCAAAATTCCTGCCGAACCCTTTGATGCAAGTGTTCAGCGAATGCTTCGGCCAACCGGTCCGCCAGAGCTTTGGCCATGATGCTATTATAATCATCTTGATCTTTCTCAAATTTTGCGACCAATTTTTCAAGGCCCACACCAGCTGTCACTGCGAATGCCCCAATATAATCGGTGCCTCCCGAAGTTTTCGGAGCGATGAAATCGGAGAGGGCCAAATTCGGTTCACTGCCTCCCTTATCGGTTTGTTGCCGCAAGGAATGCACCGTTGTTAGGACCTTTGATCGATTTTCGTCGGTATAAAGCTCAATATCGTCGCCATCTGAATTGGCGGGAAAAATTCCGAATACCGCTTGAGCCGTCAAACTTTTTTCCGCAACGATTGTATTCAACAAAGCTTGAGCATCGGCGAAAAGCTTCGTGGCCTCCACTCCGACGACTTTATCTTTGAGAATTTTCGGATACTGACCAACCAATTCCCAAGTTTGGAAAAAAGGCGTCCAGTCGATGAAAGGAACAATTTCTTCCAGCGGATACGCTTCGAAACTTCGAACGCCTAAAAAAGCCGGTTTCACAATTTCACCGCGAGTGCGTGCGCCCGGCCAATCAATGGCCAATTTTCGTTTGCGGGATTCGGCCAGCGAAAGGGATTTACGGTCGCTTTGTTTTTTCTTGTGATCCGCTCTCACGTTCTCATATCGTTCCCGGATTTTTTCCATAAACTCTGGGCGCAAAGCAGGATTGAGCAAGCTTCCCGTAGTCGGAACGCTGCGCGAGGCATCAAGAACATGAACGACAGGGTGAGAATACACTGTCGCAATCTTAACAGCCGTATGCGCCACCGAGGTCGTCGCTCCACCTATTAAGAGCGGGATTTTAAAACCCAATCGTTCCATTTCGCGGGCCACATGCACCATCTCATCTAGAGAAGGCGTAATGAGACCAGAAAGACCAATGGCATCGACTTTTTCAGCGATGGCTGTTTCCAGAATTTTATTGGCCGGAACCATAACGCCCAAATCAATAATCGTATAATTATTGCAGGCCAAAACCACCCCGACAATATTTTTGCCGATGTCATGCACGTCACCCTTTACCGTGGCCATCAGAATTTTCCCAGCCTCGCGACTGGTAGAGGGATTCTTTAATTTTTCCGCTTCGATATAGGGTAACAGTACGGCTACGGCTTTTTTCATCACGCGCGCGCTCTTTACCACTTGAGGCAAAAACATCTGGCCGGAACCGAACAAATCCCCTACTACGCTCATGCCCGCCATGAGAGGCCCTTCGATGACCTCCAACGGTTTATCATATTTGAGACGAGCTTCTTCCACATCCTTGTCGATGAATTCGACAATGCCTTTTACCAATGCGTAACTTAGGCGGGCTTCCACCGTACCTCGGCGCCAAGCTTCATCCTCGACTTTTCCCTTTTCTGTTTTTTTAACCGTCTCGGCGAAATTGACAAGTCGTTCGGTCGCATCCGCACGCCGATTCAGCAAGACATCTTCGACCAAGACAAGCAAGTCTTTGGGGATTTCATCATAGACTTGCAACATACCTGCATTGACGATTCCCATATCCAACCCTGCCTTGACCGCATGAAAAAGGAAGGCCGAATGCATGGCCTCACGCACGGGATTGTTTCCCCGGAATGAGAAGGAAATATTCGAGACGCCACCACTCACATGGGCACCGGGAAGGTTTTGCTTGATCCATTTCGCGGCCGCAATGAAATCGACTGCATAATTATTATGCTCATCCATTCCCGTGGCAACGGTTAGGATATTGGGATCAAAGATGATGTCTTCAGGAGGGAAGCCCACTTCCTTGACGAGAATGTCATAACTCCGCTGGCATATTTCCATGCGGCGTTCCAAGGAGTCTGCCTGTCCCCTTTCGTCAAACGCCATAACGACGGTGGCCGCGCCGTAACGCCGAATCAATTGGGCGCGCTTGCGAAAAATATCTTCCCCATCCTTGAGACTAATGGAATTAACCACGCCCTTGCCCTGCACGCATTGAAGACCTTTTTCAATCACGCTCCATTTAGAGGAGTCTATCATCACGGGCTTGGCTGATATATCCGGTTCGCCCGCGACCAAGTTGAGGAATCGGGTCATCGCCGCTTCCGAATCCAACATGCCTTCGTCCATGTTGACGTCAAAAATCTGAGCTCCTCCGTCGATTTGCTGTTTAGCGATGGCAACGCCTGCCTCATAATCTCCGTTCAAAATCGCTTTTGAAAATTTGGGGGAACCAGTAATGTTGGTGCGCTCGCCGATATTGACAAAATTAGTTTCGGGTCGGATAATCAGTGGCTCCAGACCACTGAGCATGGTATAAGGAGAAGGGGCAGGCACGACTCTGGGCGCGTGCTTGGCGACCAAAGCATTGATTCTGGAAATATGATCCGGCGAGGTTCCGCAACAGCCACCTACGATGTTTAAGAATCCACTTGAAGCGAATTCTTCAACCAATCTGGACATTTCATCCGCAGTTTGATCATATTGTCCAAAAGCATTGGGCAAGCCGGCATTGGGATGACAACTGACTAGGCAGTCGGCGATGCGCGAAAGTTCCTGGATATACGGGCGCATGTCTTCAGCCCCGAGCGAGCAATTGATGCCTACGCTAAACACGGGAACATGGGAGATGGAAATCCAAAACGCTTCTACGGTTTGCCCTGAAAGTGTCCGTCCACTCTTATCCACAATGGTCATGGAAATCATCACAGGCAGTCGGATGTTTTTTTCTTCGAAAAATCGTTCTATAGCAAATAGGGCGGCCTTGCAGTTCAAGGTATCGGTTATGGTTTCAACCAATAGGACGTCCACCCCACCCTCAATGAGACCCTTAATTTGTTCGGTATAGGTATCGATCAATTGCTGGTAGGTGACGGATCGGAATCCTGGATCGTTTACATCAGGTGACATGGAAAGCGTGCGCGTGGTGGGCCCGATGGATCCCGCCACAAACCTCGGCTTGTTGGGAGTGAGAGCCGTAAAATCCTGCGCTGCCTTTTTAGCCAGGCGGGCTGCGGCAACATTCAATTCATAGACCAGGCCTTCCATTTGATAATCGGCCATGGACACGGAATTGGAATTGAAGGTATTGGTTTCTAGAATGTCGGCGCCGGCCTCAAGATAGGCGCGATGAATGCCATCAATGATGTCGGGTCGCGTGATGGCAAGCAAGTCGTTGTTGCCCTTCACGTCGCATCCATGCGAATGGAAACGCTCACCCCTGAAATCAGATTCACCCAAGGTATGGCGCTGGATCATGGTTCCCATGGCTCCATCCAAAATGAGAATGCGCTTTTGCGCTTCACGTAGTATCGGATATTTCGCAGGATCAAGTTGATGGTTGGACATGGACATTTTCCTTTTGTCTAAATCGGATCAAAATCCGGATTGAGTCTCGATCAGGGTTTCATTGCCTGCACCAGCAGGCCTTCGATTTCTGGATAGTCTTTGGTTGCTCCGGTGATTTCGGAGAACAGCGAAATGAATCCAATTTCTAGCAGCCAGTTTTCCAAATCGGATTGGGAAAAGCCGAGCCAAAAATCTCCAAATTTGGTGCGCATCCATTCCTCGCTATGCGCCAATAAATCCAGAATTAAAATCCGTCCCCCAGGAATTAAAAGACGAAAAGATTCCGCCAAAGCTTCTTTTGGCTTCGCGGCATGATGCAGGGATTGGGAGACAATGACTAAGTCAAACGACGCCTTTGTCAAAGTGGTTTCTTCCATCGGCACATGCAGAAAGATGGGATTCTGGGCTTCCCCGGAATTTTGCCTCGCAAGTCGAATTTGTTCTTCGCTCGTATCGATGCCGGTGACTTGATTTCCGGATTGGGCTAAGAGAAGGGAGAGACGGCCATTTCCGCAACCCAAATCCACGATTCGTTTTCCGTGGATCAACCGAATCAAGCCATGACTCAGTGCCCGCCAACTTTGTCCAGGAGAAGGCATATTTTGCACGGCTTGGGAATTAAAAAATTCGCGAGATCGTTCGCCCCGTTCCGCTAATACTTTTTTGAGGCTGCGCATATCCCGTGCAAACCATTTTGCGGCAGGAGCACTTTTGAGGGCGTTCTCGATAATATCGCGTTTTGGATCATCAAGAGATCCCAAAAGCCGATAGAGAACTTTTTGGCCTTCTTTTCGGCTGGCCACCAAATCCTGTTCTTTGAGTAATCCCAACTGCGTGGAAAGGGTGCTTTGCCCCAAAGTCAGGATTTTCTGGAGTTCACCAACTGCCAATTCACTTACTCTTAAAAGGGAAAGAATGCGTAAGCGGGTTTCATCGCTCAAAAGCCTAAAAATGCCTGTCAATACATCAATTTGAAGGACCTGGGACATTGTCCCCATAAGTATATCAATATATCTTGAATTAAAGATATGTTTTTTAAAAAGGGTTATTTTTCGCGCCGAGCAATCGGCTTGATAGGCAGGGTCAGCCTTTCGGAAAAATGGCGAATGAGAGTCATTGTGGTGGGAATATCGATGCTCTCCTCGGTTAGTAATCGATGCAGGTCATCTAAACTGCTGAGTGGATTCTCACCTATGGCGACTATCACGTCCCCATCCCTTATTCCCGCTTCGCGGGCGGGACATTCCTTGTCCAGAAAAACGACCAGGATCCCTTCTTCGCGTTCGAGATTGTGATGCCTTACGAGGCGTCGATGCAACGGAATATCTTGACCACCGATTCCTAAATAGGCCCGATGAATCCGGCCCTTTTGGATAAGTTGCGAAGCCACACGCTTTGCGGTATTCACGGAAATGGCGAAACAAATTCCCTGAGCCGGCCTGATAATGGCCGTGTTGACTCCTACGACCTCCCCTCTGGAATTGACGAGCGGGCCGCCTGAATTTCCTGGATTCAAAGCGGCATCGGTTTGAATGACGCTCTCGATAAGCCTACCGGTAGTCGTCCTTAATGAACGTCCTACCGCGCTGGCT
Organism: Fibrobacteria bacterium; assembly: GCA_043750055.1. GTDB lineage: Bacteria > Fibrobacterota > Fibrobacteria > UBA11236 > UBA11236 > Chersky-265. The sequence continues at coordinate 4,506 of JAYVCH010000110.1, read as the reverse complement.
ACGCCTGCTGTGACCGTGCATTGAAATCCATACGGATTGCCGATGGCGATTAATAATTGTCCGGGGCGCACGGCCTGTGAATCACCCAAAATAGCCGGAACCAAATTCGCTGCTGTAATCCGGATCACGGCAAGATCGGAATCGGGATCATCACCGATGAGACTGGCTTCATAACGGGAACCATCGAGCAAAGCCACTTCGATGCGTGCGGCGTCATGGACGACATGGCTATTGGTTAGAATAAATCCGTCGGGAGTGAAAATAAATCCCGAACCTGTTCCACCCCTCTCTTGGCCTTCACGTTTGGGCTTTTCGACCCCGACTTTTTTTCCGATGACCTCAATAAAGACCACCGAGGGGCTGACCTTTTCAGCCGCACCCATGACTGCGCGTGAATACGCGTCCAAAAGAAATTCATCGGAGACGGTCTGATGCCAATCGATTGGGGATTGAGTTTCCATGGTCAATTCCTAACGCAAGGGTTGTGCCACAGGGCCTCACCTCAAAATACCTTGCCGTGACGAGGTATCCATTTGGAAACCTGAGCTTCAATCCGGAACAAGCGATCGCGAAACGAAGCGTTCGCGATCTTTAGCGTTTTAGAATCAAGCTGAGGATTAGTTCGAGGCGTTGGTGATAAAGATACAGACAAAAAACAAAATGAAAACCAGAAAATAAAATCCATTGAAAGCCGCACCCAGGGCCGACACCATTTTGGATTTACCCGTGAGCACTTGGCGAACACCCAGCCCCGTTCCCAGCAAACAAAAGAAGTTCACTCCAAACAAGCCGACGATGGCAAATCCCGATCTGACTTTTAATTCAGGTTGAACATTGGGAAATCCCGTTCCAAGCAATTCCATCAACAACAGAAATTGCAAAACTACTACGATGGGAGGAATGCAATAAAGCAAAAACGAATTCGATAAAAAGGAAGGTGCGACCCCATCCTCCTTCAAGCCTTTTCCCACGGCGCCTCAATGACCATTTCTCTACCCAGTACACTGGTGAAAAATTCACCTTCTCGAAATACAACGTTACCATTAACCATGGTCATTACTGGCCAACCTTTGATTATCCACCCATTGTATGGACTCCAGTTGACCTTGGTCTGAAGCTTTCCATTCTCTATTCTTTTTTCGCGGGACATATCCACCAGAACCAAGTCGGCATCATATCCCACTTCAATGCGGCCCTTCCCTTTTATTCCATAGAGGCGGGCGGGATTCGTACACATCCAACGCACCACTTCTTCCAAAGTGCAATAGCCTTGGTTGACGCGATTCAACATCAGCGGAAGCGAGGTTTCAACTCCGGGCATTCCCGAAGGGGACTGTGGATACCCTTTATCCTTTTCCTCGCGAGTATGGGGCGCATGATCGGTTGCGATACAATCGATAACTCCGTCCTTAAGGGCTTTCCATAGCGCATCACCGTGACGTTTCTCACGAATGGGTGGATTCATCTGCGCATAGGTACCGAGGGCCTCATAGCATTCTGGTGCACTGAGTAGAAAATGTTGCGGACAAACTTCGGCGGAGATAAACCCTTTTTTCTCTTGGGTGAGAAATTCGGCCTCTTCTTGCGTGGTCATATGCAGGATATGTAAACGTCGGCTGTATTTGAGTGACAGTCCCACGGCCTTTCGCGTGGCGCGGATAGCGACTTCGGCGCTGCGAATCAAATTATGATCAAACACCTTGGTGGTATTGGGATAACGTTTTTTGTTTTCCTTGATCAGTTCTTCATCTTCGGCATGGACGGCGATGAGCCGGCGGCCGGTGGCGAAAATACGTTCTTGGTCTTCGAGCTTATCTACCAGCAGCGAACCGGTTGATGCGCCCATAAAAATTTTAATCCCACAGACATTGGGAGTGGAAATAAGATCGGGAAGATTCTCAGGCGTGCCGCCAATAAAGAAATTGTAATTGACCAAGCTTTTAGAGGCAGCGATCTTCTTTTTGGCCGCCATCAACTCGGTGGTAGTAGTCGCAGGAGTGGTGTTGGGCATTTCTAGGAAACCGGTCACACCGCCCGCAGCGGCGGCCCTAGAGCCTGTGGCCAAATCTTCTTTCCATTCCATGCCCGGATCCCGAAAATGAACCTGTGGATCAATGGCGCCGGGAATGAGGTGAAGACCACGGGCTGGAAGGATTTCAGCACCGGGAATTTGTAGGGAAGCGCCGATTTGGCGGATGATCCCGTTTTCGACCCAAACATCGGCCGGAGCAGTGGCTTGGGGAGTGACGACTATGGCATTTTGGATCAGGATGGATGTATGCATGGTTAGGATAAGAGTAGCAATACTACCCCACCTAACTCATCGCTCGCTTGCTTTTTTCTTGTTGTCGTCATCCCCATTTAGCTCTCGCAAGACCACCTTCATTTCAAACTCTTCGCGATCAACATTTTGCATGAAAAAATCATCGCGTGAAAAATCGCGAGTGAGCAGAGAACCTTTAATATCCTCTTCATCGGGGCCACTGGGATTTAAAATGTAAATGGCCGGCAAGTCGGTTTTGCCGAAGATTTCGATGTTCGTCATCAAATGATCTTTCAGCTTTTGGTCTTTAATGCGTTCAGCAGCGGCTTTGACTTCGGCTTCATCTGCTTGTGCATTTAAACCCAAACTGAATAGGCAGCCAACTGCAATCAAAATGGGAAGCAAATTGGGTCGGCGCATGGAGTCCTCCGGTGAGTCGTATATAGATAGTTTAGGTTGCGGCTTAAGGATTGTCAATCGGTATCCCAGTCATGCCCAGCGTAGAGAGGGCTGAACATCCACTTGATGCAACTCCAAACCACGATTAGATCGCCATTGAGCGATGGCCGCAATCATGGCCCCATTATCGCCGCTGTATTCCTTTGAGGGAAAAAGGGCGCGAAAACCCCGTTTTTTTGCTTCCACCGTCATTCTTTCCCGCAGATAAACATTCGCCGAGACACCACCCACCACAGCAACCGTTTCCAATTGACAGAAAAAAAGCGCGTTCACGGTTTTTTTCACTATGACCTCGACGATGGCACTTTCAATTGAGGCGCAGATATCGGTCAAATTTTCTTGTAAAAATGATAGGGATTGGGTTTCCGAATATCGAAGGATGGCGGTTTTCAAACCGCTGAAAGAAAATTCAAAATTATCCTTTTGGTCCATGGCCTTGGGCAGGGAAATAAAGTTCCGGTTTCCTCCTTCGGCTTTTTTCGCCAGGAAGGGTCCAGCCGGGTATCCCAACCCCAGAAGTTTACCGCTTTTGTCGAATGCCTCACCGGCTGCATCATCCCTGGTTTTACCGACCATGGAATACTTTAGGCCCTCATCTACTCGACAAAATTCCGTATGCCCCCCAGAAACCACCAGGCATAGAAATGGCGGTTCTAGGCCGGGGTCTTCCAAAAAGGCGGAGGCGAGATGCCCCTCCAAATGATTAACGCCCACAACCGGTTTTCCCAAGTACCGACCCAAGGCACGAGCGAATGAAGCGCCCACCAGTAGCGGTCCCAATAGCCCTGGGCCTCGCGTAAAAGCGATTTGATCCACTTTATCCAAGGACAAATTTGCTTCGTCGAGTGTTTTGCGAACAATGGGGTCTATTTTTTCAAGATGGGCCCGAGCCGCAATTTCGGGCACAACTCCCCCATATTCGGCGTGGATGGGAATTTGGCTATAAACCTGATTGGCCAAAACACGCATTGTATCATCCACAATGCCACAGGACGTTTCGTCGCAAGAGGTTTCAATTCCAAGGGTTATCACGCTCGGAAAGTAGCTTTTCCACAAGGATGACACAATCTTCCCTTCCCAAAACAGCCGAATAGATGGAAAATAAATTCCGAACCTATGATTACATCCATTTTCAATAAACCAGACCTGCTTAAAACTTTTCTGCCCCTTACAGAATCCGGAAAAACATTTCTGGAATTCCTGCTCGTCAATCCTAAGACAGCCACAGTAGAGGGTCGCGGCTTTTTCAACGATGTGGATTTCCTAATCGACAGTTGCAAACCCTTGATTGGGCGCTACAATTTTTGCCTAAGCCATTTTGGATTTCCACAGGCGGAGATTCCCACGCGCGCGGCCTACAATCAGTTTGACCGCACCTTGATGGATGCGACCTACCAAGACCAAGCTCGCGTTCACTCTCTATCCCTCGCGATGCTATTTAAGCCTGAGTTGATTCGCGAAATGTCGGGTCAAACAAGCAACGTGGATCATTTTCAAAATATCGTGAACCAGATCAACGTTATCTTTTCTCGACTTGGCTTGAAAACCTACAGCATCGATTATTTTTTGACTGGCGTCACTCTCCGTTTCTGTCCTACAGAAACCTTGCGTCAACGCCCTCTGAACAAAGCCGCGTTGAGCCTTGTAACCAAGTCCCTGCTCGAATCAGTTGAGAAGAAAATGCTTTCCTCGGAATTGAAACGGTTTGTTTTAGCTTCTTCCGTCCTCACTAAGATGTGGGATCCTGCTCCTGGCTTACCCGGGATGTTCACGGGTGAAGAATC
>JAYVCH010000109.1:0-3017 GCA_043750055.1 Fibrobacteria bacterium | reverse complement strand
CGCTATCAAATGGATGCCATCATAAACGGCAATATCAACCCCTGGAACGCCCTTAGCCGCACCGTCGGGCAATAAGGTTCCACGATCCACGACGCGACCATGTAACTCACCGGAAAAGGATAGAGTACAAACACTCGAGAAGAGGCTGAAGATGCAGACGCAGACAGAAAACCTAATATGCATGGTATTTTTCGCTCCAGGCATAATTTAGGGAGAATTTGTTCCTCTGGCCGTATAAACTGCTTTTTTTTGTGAAGGCGGGTTAAGGGGAAAATGGGTGGATTGAGGGGGAAATGAAAAGGCCCAGCGATTTGGATTCACTGGGCCATCACCATTGGATTACCGGCCTCGGAGTAGTAATTGCAATACGATTTATTGGGGCATCCTAGGCGTTGAAGGCCTCGGCAAAAATTGGTGCGAAATCTTCAATGGAGGTTGGGGTAGTATTCCCAGCATTTCGATTCACAACACCCAAAATGTTCTCGTTGAATCCCTTGGACATTTCGATATAACTTTCCGCCAAGCTCGGTGACATGCCCATCGAAGTCATTCCAGCTAAGGCATCGGCGTAAGGGAACTGAACATAGTTCAATTCGGGCTTGCCGATAGCTTTTCCTAGAATACCAATGACTTCTTCCATGGATAGATCGCGTTGACCAAGCAGCTCCTGTACCTGTTTACCCTGGAAGTCTTTTTTCAAAAGACGCAAAGCCGCATGAACTCCGATATCCCTGGTTGCAATTTGCGCAATTTTCATGTCGGCGCGAATTGGCGATCCGGCGATGCCCATATTCTTGATCATCCCGATATTGCTAAACAAATTTTCCATAAAGTAGGCAGGACGAAGATGAAGCACATTCAGATTGGCAATCGCGTTGAGACCCTCTTCTAGCCGATGTAAACCGAGGATAGGGCCAGTACCAGCGGGTAAATGTGCACCCATGCTGCTCAAGTTGACGACGGCTGTGACACCCGATTCGGCTACAGCTTTTGCGATCGATCCGCCAATCCTATCCTGATGTGCTTGAACATTTGTCACATTCATTTCCATCGGCAACATCGTGAACACCGCTTCGGCGCCGGAAAAAGTTTTTGCTAAAAAAACCGAATCCCCCAAGTCCCCGACAACCATTTCCGCGCCCAGCTTTTCTAAAGTTGCAAGTTTTTCTTTATGGCGCGCGAAGACTTTAACCTTCTTCCCCTCCGCCAACAATTTTTCTGTGATAATTTTACCGATATTTCCTGAAGCACCCGTAATAACGAACATGATAAACCCTTTCATTTGTGAATGGTTTTAAACTAGGTTGCCGTCCTTTAGGAAACAAGTCGGTACCATAAGGTGAGAAAGGCCCCTTTTGGGTTTGCTATAGGCCATTTGGGTAACTGTTTGAGGGATGAGAAAAATGGACAAAAAGAGAAATCTCCACTACTTGGGCCCAACGCAATTTGGTTTATTTCTATTTTAACGCTCCTCGACTACATCCCATCGTGTGTCCGGACCCCATACAAGGGGAATGGGCTTCCCCCCTTCCACGACCTTAACCCCATTGTCACAATCCGAAGCGCGCGCGAAGCCGTTAATATAAATGCGTCGAGGGTGTAAAGAACGATTGGGTCGCGACCCATGAATAGTAAAGGGATTCCAAATCAATACATCGCCGGGTTGCATCAATCCATTTGCAGCGGGAGGAAGGCTGTCCAATACTTTTTGATTCTCGCTATTAGCCTCCCACCCTTCATAGCCGCCTTCGAGTAAGGCCTTGCGTCCTCGATGAGAAGTGGGCACGAGTTGAAGACAGCCATTTTCCGTGGTGGCCGGATCAACGGCGATGGCGGTTTGAAGGAAGCCTCGATAGAGATCGCGATAAGCGGAATCGGGTTTACGGAACGCGCAGTCTTGATGCATTTGAAAACTGACGCCATCACCTGGATTTTTATAATGCATTTGATTCGTGATTTGACGCAGATCGGGTCCAAGCAGGGACGTGACGATGGAGATTAATTTCGGCGAGGTGCGAAATCGGGCGAGCCCTTCGTGCACGGACGATGCCCACTTGGCGAATTTCAAAGTAGGCTTACCATTAATGGGAACGATGCGGAATTCGGCTAGACCTCTTTTTGTGGTTATTTCCAAACCCTGCGCTTCGGCCAGGATTTCATCGAAGTACTGCCCGAGTTCTGCAGCTTCATCCAAGGTAAAGACTTTGGGAAGGATGACAAAACCACGATCCCAATATTCTTCCATCCATTTGGACTTCTGAGGGTGGACCTGCGTATCAAAATCCTTTTGTGAGTCATTCATAAATTCATCATACCATTTTCATAACAGCCGCGAGCGTAGACAAGGCTTCACGGGTTTGCGCCACGTCATGCACCCGCAGAATGGAAACGCCTTTTAAGGCCGCCAAAACCGCTAGGGTAACGCTGGGCATCAATCGGTCGGACTGCTCGAGCCCTGGAGTATTTCCCATAAAGGATTTTCTGGACATCCCCAGTAAAATCGGGCAGCCCAAGTCGTCGAATTTTTCCACCTCGGCGATGAGGCGATAATTGTCTTCTACCCGTTTTCCGAAACCGATACCGGGATCGACTGCGATAAAATCTTTGCCGATTCCCATAGCGGCCAAGAGTTGGATGCGGCTCAACAGATACTCTTTCACTTCCATGACTACGTCGGAATACGTCGGAGAAACCTGCATATCTTTGGGCGTCCCACGCATGTGATTGAGCACCACGCCCGCATGATAGCGCTGCGGCAATTCCAACATCATCGGGTCGAATGACATGGCGCTGATATCATTGACGATCACGGCCCCCACGTCCAGCGCCGCGCGCGCGACCCCGGATTTAACCGTGTCGATGGAAACTACGCAGGCGAACCGTTTGACCAAGGCCTCGATAACGGGCCGCGTGCGATTTATTTCTTCGGTTTCGGCAACTACATTGGCACCAGGCCGCGAGGACTCTCCACCCACGTCCAAGATGTCGGCTCCAGCTGCCAACAGGGACTCAGCATG